>JNSE01000001.1 GCA_000754455.1 actinobacterium acAMD-2
GTCCCCATTGACCGCCCTGAGTTCGGCTCAGCGCAAGGACTTGGCCGGCAGCCTGGCCGGGGTAGGTGAGCAGACGCAGGCCTATAAAGGATGGGTGGGGGTTATCCCCCGCCTACTCACGTGGGCTGAATCAGGCACTTAAACCGCCTGGATCGGGTAAATCACTAGCCCGTATGGGTGGTATCACAAGGATTAGGTAACAACTAGCCGAACGGGGTGTACCCCGCCTGTGGCCTCATGGCAAGATATCGGGAAGTCGTAGGAGGCATTGACCTTCGGGTTCGTCTGGTCGCATCCAGCCCGAAGTGAGCCATAGCGAAACCGGCCAACGACGAATCCACGAAATTAACGTGGAGACCGAACTGGCCGAGGGAATGTTATGCAGCTCTTTACTTCACTTCGTATCTCAAAGAATCGCTCGCGCTTTATTGCCGCGCTTGCAGCGATTGCTTTGATGGCGCTTTCCATGGGAGCCGGTGTCACGACGGCGTCGGCTAGCCCCGCCGGTCCCACCCCCACCCTGACGGCAAGTAGCGACGACGGTGGCAGTGGCCGTGACGATGATGATGACGATGACTGTTCAGACTCCAACTACGGCCCGTCTGCGGTGAGTGGACAAAGTGGCTCGAGTTCTGACGATGATTGCTGCTACCCCGATTCTGATTCTGACTCCGGTCCGTCTTCGGTCAGCGGACAGAGTGACTCAGGTTCTTCCGACCCGTGCTGCTACACCGGTTCTGATTCTGACTCCGGTCCTTCTTCCGTCAGCGGCCAGAGCGGTTCCAGTTCATACGACCCGTGCTGCTACACCGGTTCTGATTCTGATTCTGATTCCGGTCCATCATCTGTTGGCTCCACATCCGTTAAGGGTGACGAGAGCTCAAACAACTGCTGCTACGTCAGCCCAAGCAGCATCTCGGCCTTGAGCAAGAAGAAGGAAGAGGATTCCAAGAAGGGCAAGAAGTCCAAGAAGACTCCTAAGCCTGAGAGCTACGACTGCTGCATAGTTTCTTCGATTTCCCCATCATCGTCGGATGACGACAACAAGGGCAAGAAGGGCAAGAAGGGCAAGAAGGACAAGCGCGGTAAGTGCATCGTTCCTGACTACTCCCTCTCCATTGAGAAGGCCCAGCGCCAAGACAACCCCGTTGCTCCTGGTTCAACCGTTAACTACGACTTGACCGTCTCCAACGGTGGTACCACCACCGCTCCTAAGGGCTTTGTCGTGAGCGACCCGCTGCCCACCTGGTTGACCTATGTTTCAGCTTCGGGCAGTGGCTTCAGCTGCACCCACGTCGTTCTCTATGACGAAGTGCGCTGCACCGCTACCTCTGACTTGGCTAAGAACGCCAGTCGCGTGATCACGATTACGGTCACGGTTGATACCGATGCCGGTAATGCGGACTCTGTAGTCAACACTGCCTGTCTTGAAGACAGCAGCGACGGCAAGGTTTTGGCCTACGGTTGTTCCTCAGTTACCACCGAGTTCCCTGAAGGTGGCTTGACGCTGACGAAGACCAACAACCCGGTTGAGGCCATTCAGCTTGATGGATTTGGCTCGACGATCACTTACACGTTGACTGCTTCGGCAACTGGAGCGCTTGACCAAACCAACGTCGTTGTCACTGACATCTTGCCTGGCTATGACCCGGCCCACCCAACTTCAGCTCGGGTGAACTTGGCTGACGGCGTGAATTCCATCGTCTGTAAGGATGCATCTAGCGCGGTGATTTCGCCGTGTGGTTCCTACGGTTCAGCAAGCCGCAAGGTCACCGCTGCTCTGGGCACCATTACTAGTGGAACATCCAAGACGGTAGAGATCACGGTGGTAGTGCCGATTCAAGCCACCGCCACTCCGCCCACCACGTTGGAAATCCTCAACCAAGCGCGCGCCACGTCTGACCTGTTGGGCGACGATGACGATGTCCTCTCGGAGACCGTCCGCAATGTTGTGGCCATTTCGGGAGACAACGGCACCACGCGCGCGGTCTGTGACGTGGACACTCCTGAGTTCGACATTGCTGGATCTGGATTCCAGGAGGGTGACGTCGTCACCATGGACATCTACGACTCGAACAACACCTTGGTGTACACCGACTACGTGCCATCCAACGTGCTTGCTCCGGTTCAGCAGACCGCTGACGCCAATGGCAAGGTGCAGTTCAGTGGCGTCTGGTGGCCTGGCTTCTCCAGCAGCCCGACCAAGATTTACCCCGGTCCACTGCTGCTCCAGATCAAGGTTGTCCTGAACGCTGCAGGTTTAGTGGATGCTCGCCTTGGCGATGGTGGATTCAACGTGAGCTTGCTTCCTACCGGAAGCGGCCACAGCACTGCCCCTGTCACGATCGACTACCCAACGGCGAGCAAGGCATGTACTCCGATTGCCTTGGACATCGTGAAGTCAAACAACCCGACCGTATCCACCACGATCACCGAATTCGGTGCGGAAATCACCTACACGATGGACGTCACCGCCTCGGAAGACAACTTGGTTGACGCTCGTTCGGTGACCGTCTCTGACGTGCTCCCCGGTTACGACACGGTGACCAGTGGAACGGCCACGTACAAGGCTGCCTCGGCTGCTTGTGATGCCACCATCCTTGCTCTGGGTTCAGACAGCACGTGTGACATAATGTTGAGTAACTCCAACCACACCGTTACGTGGGAACTGGGCGTTCTTCGTCCCGGGGATACTCGTCAGGTGTCCTTCGTGGTCACGGTCGATGTTCAGGGCACGAATGCCAACCCGGCTTCGTTCACTTTGAAGAACCAGGCCAGCCTCGACAGCGCTGACACGGACCCACAAGGCTCCAACGTGGTCGAAAACCCGGTTGTGGTTCCGTTGCGAGCCGAAATCTCGGTAGTCAAGAAGGCCTCCATCTCGGAAGCCAACCCCACCAACAAGTTCTACAAGACGGTTGCACGTGCACGCGGTAAGGTAGTGACCTATCGCTACGTAGTGTCGAACACCGGCACATTGCCTGTGAGCAATCTCAAGCTCGTGGATGACTTGAACTTTGGCCCTACCTATGGGTCTGCAGTTCAGAGCACCCCCAACGAGAGCAACTTGTTCAACTGCCGCGTCGGAGATGACGTAGGTGCTGCGCCAGGTTACGGAGAGACTCAGAGCTTCAACTTGGGCCAGGCTATTGGCAACTCGTCTGTACTTACGTTGCAACCAGGTCGCGACATGTACCTGTATTGCGACTTCCGGGTGCCGACTTCGTTGACAGATGACCAAATTGCTCGCAACGACGTGTACGACAAGGCGACAGTGACTGGTAGTTCCGTCACTGGAGCAGTTCGAGCTGTGTCAAACGTTGTAGTTGTTGACTTGGTCAAGGTTGATTCAGACCTCGTAGTCTTCAAGAACATTACCGATGAAGATGGAACCAACTTCCGGAAGTACGAAAAGTTGGGCCGACTCGAGGTACCTACGCTCAAGACGTACCGCATGTTCGTGGACAACGTGTCCACGAGCCCGCAGCGAGTGCAGGTGTATGACTACTTCTCGAACGTTTCTCGTGGTTTGAGTAAGGCGCAGCGAGATGAGATCTTCCGCTCGATGACCTGCATCAACTACAACGCTGACAGCGGCTTCAAGGAATTCCCCAACCCAGTACCTGTTCTCCCTAAGCCTGACGGCGCCTTCTTGAGCCCAGCCCAGGAAGTTACCTTTGGTGAAGCGACGGGTGGTGGCGGCGCTGGTACTTTCCTCGCCCGCTACCAAGACATTGGAACCTTGTTGCCAGAGGAGGGTTGGAACTTTGTTTGCCAGGCTCTGCTCCCGCCAGGCGAGTACGACTTGACCAACATCTTCCGGGTGGTGTCCACACCGATCCTTGAGCCGACTGCGCTCAGCGGTTCTGGGGTTGTACGCACCAATGCAGTTCCAGCTGTCACCGGGAAGCAGGACATCGCCACCTCGGCCGGAGTCGAGACCACGACTCCATTCGATGAGGGCGGCGGTAGTGGTAGCGGTGTGTCTGAGGAGTCAGGTAGCCCGCTAGCCAATACTGGTGCTGACTTGGTGATTCCTACCGCGATCCTGGGCATGCTGCTCGTGGGTCTGGGTGTGGGAGCTCGCCGCTTGGGTCGAGCCACTCGCTAACCAGTTAGTCGCTTCTGAACCCAGCCTGAGTGATCAGGCTGGGTTCAGTGCTTTCTGGGCGCAATTCCCGATCATTTCTGGCTAGGCATGATCGCAGGTCAGTCGGTGGCTGGTGGGTGGCTAGGCTGTGTCTTGTTAAGTGACCAAACGACCAAACGGAGCGACCCGCTGTGGCCACGATTGAAGCCGTCATTGCTCGCGAGATTCTTGACTCTCGCGGTAACCCCACCGTAGAAGTTGAAGTAGCCCTCTCGGATGGTGTCGTTGCTCGCGCAGCGGTCCCCAGTGGAGCATCAACGGGTGCCTTTGAGGCCAGCGAATTGCGCGATGGCGAAGCCCGCTATGGCGGCAAGGGTGTCGAGCAGGCCGTCACCGCAGTGTGGGACGAACTCCAGCCGGCGCTCTTGGGTTTTGATGCCAGCGAACAGCGCTTGATTGACCAAACGATGATCGACTTGGATGCCACACCAAACAAGTCTCGACTTGGAGCAAACGCGATCCTAGGTGTCTCGCTTGCCGTGGCACGTGCTGGCGCCGAATCTGCTGAGCTTCCGCTTTTCCGTTACGTCGGTGGCCCGAATGCACACACACTGCCCGTTCCGATGATGAATATCCTCAACGGCGGAGCACACGCTGACACCGATGTGGACATCCAAGAGTTCATGATCGCCCCGATTGGTGCGTCGACCTTCCGTGAGGCACTGCAGCAGGGCGCTGAGGTGTATCACGCATTGAAGTCGGTCTTGAAGGCCAAGGGCTTGTCCACCGGTCTAGGCGATGAAGGCGGATTCGCCCCGAGCCTGTCCAGCAATGCCAGCGCCTTGGACCTGATTGCCGAAGCCATCGCTACCACGGGCCTCAAGCTTGGCGATGACATCGCTTTGGCCTTGGATGTTGCTGCCACCGAGTTCTATAACGATGGCGCGTACAGCTTTGAAGGCAAGTCCCGTACCTCGCAAGAAATGGCTCAGTACTACGCCAGCCTGGTCGATGCCTACCCGATCATCTCCATTGAAGACCCCATGGATGAAGAAGACTGGGATGGTTGGTTGGAAGTCACGCAGCTCTTGGGAGCGCGAACGCAGATTGTGGGTGACGACTTGTTCGTCACTAACCCTGCTCGACTTCAACGCGGAATCGATGGCGGGCAGGCAAATGCTTTGCTGGTCAAGGTCAACCAGATTGGCACGTTGACCGAGACCCTCGATGCGGTCAAGCTGGCGCAATCCAATGGCTACCGATGCATGATGAGTCACCGATCTGGTGAAACAGAAGACACCACCATTGCTGACTTGGCTGTTGCCACTGATTGCGGTCAAATTAAGACCGGTGCGCCGGCTCGTTCGGAGCGAGTGGCTAAGTACAACCAGTTGCTGCGTATTGAGGAAGAACTCGATGATGCTGCGCGCTATGCCGGTCGGAGTGCCTTCCCCCGTTTTGCTCGTTAATCGCGCACACTGAAGGCATGGTCGATTCCCCGCGCCCGCCATCATCTCCGCAGCCGCCTAATCAACGGCGAGAGTTAAGCGAGTACACCCCTTTCACCAACCGCGCTGTCGTGCTTGGTGTCGTGATGGCGGTATTTGTGGTCCTTTATGCCGTGCCGATTCGTGAGTTTGTCCAGCAGCGCAGCGAAATATCCGCTCTCCAGGCTGAAAAGACCAGGACGACGCAAAATATTAAGGACCTCAATCAGCGGCTTAAGCAATGGAAGGATCCTGCTTTTGTTTCGGCGCAAGCTCGCCAGCGGTTGCAATACGTAATGCCGGGTGAAGTCAGTTACGTGGTTCTGGATCCCAACGAAGGCCCCACGCCAATCATCAACGGCCGACCAGCAAGCGGTAGCCAGGGTGCGTGGTACTCCATCATGTGGCGTTCGGTACAAACTGCCGATCAACAAGCCGATACCACCACCAATGGCAACTAATGGAGGAATGACCGCCGACGATGTGGTCATGGTGTCAGCGCAATTGGGTCGGCCAGTTCGTGGTACTCGTTCCGTGGCGCATCGATGTGTATGCGGCGCTCCCGATGTCGTCGAAACTGCTCCTCAACTCGATGACGGCGAGCCGTTTCCGACGCTGTTCTATCTGACCTGCCCCAAGGCGGCTTCAGCCATTGGGACGTTGGAATCGTCTGGATTAATGCGCGAGATGCAAGATCGACTTGCCCAAGACCCTGACTTGGCTCGCGCCTATCGCGGCGCGCATGAGGATTACCTGCAACGGCGTGAAGCTATTCAAACCGTGGATCACATTGCCGGAATTTCCGCGGGTGGGATGCCCGATCGGGTTAAGTGCCTGCATGTATTAGCCGCCCATGCTCTGGCTGCCGGGCCTGGCATCAATCCTCTCGGTGATGAGGTACTGGCTCTACTCCCGCAGTGGTGGTTGACCAGCCCATGCTCACAACGATTTCCGGAGGGAGACTAAGTGTCCGAACCGGTAGCAGCCATTGACTGTGGCACCAACTCGATTCGTCTCTTGGTGGCCACTGCTAATGACCAGGGGCTGCTGGTTGATCTTGACCGTCGCATGATCGTCATTCGATTGGGCGAGGGTGTTGATAAGACGGGAATGATTTCACCGGCTGCACTCGATCGGGCCTTTGCTGCCTGTGACGAATTCGCTGCGGTGGTTGCCCGCCTGGGAGCGCAACGGGTTCGATTCGTTGCTACATCGGCTTCCCGCGACGCGTCTAACCGCCAGCACTTTGTTGATGGGGTCAAGGCGCGCATAGGAGTTGAACCCGAAGTCATCTCCGGACACGAGGAAGCTGCCCTGTCATTCGCCGGTGCCACACAGGGACTGCACCCGCTCCCGCCTTCGCCTTACATCGTTATTGATATCGGTGGTGGATCGACGGAGTTCGTCCTGGGAACTGACCAACCTGAGGCATCTATGTCGGTAGATATGGGATGTGTGCGCTTGACCGAACGACTCCTCGTGTCCGATCCACCCACTCAGGAGGAGATAGACCAGGCCAGCAAGTTTGTGGATTCGCTGATCGCACGAGCTCGGACGGAAGTGGACTGGACCGGCGCTGCGACATTGATTGGTTTGGCGGGCTCGGTGACCACCGTCGCTGCGATCGCTCTCGGGCTCGCTGAGTACGACTCTGAACGCATTCACGGTAGTCGTATTTCGGCAGAGCAGGTGGACGATGTCACCTCACGTTTACTGGCGATGACGCGTAGCCAACGAGCTGAACTTGGGGTGATGCACCCTGGACGGGTTGACGTCATTGGCGGTGGGGCGCTAGTGCTTGATCGCATCATGCACGCCATGCAGATGCGCGAGGTCCTGGTCAGTGAGCACGACATCTTGGATGGGATCGCACTGTCCTTGCTCTAGGCGGTGCGTCCGGCTTTTCACGGGTGCTAGCAACGGGTTTCAGCGTGGATGGCGATGGCTGGCTTAAAGCCTCGTAGTCTAGAGGCCTCCTCATAGTCGATCGGAACCTTCATGAGCTCTCTTGCAGTGACCGTCCTTGGTCATGATCGCCCCGGAATCATTGCTGATGCCACGAGCGCATTGACGGACTTGGGTGGCAACTTAGAAGACACGTCTATGACGCTCTTGCGCGGTCACTTCGTCATGACGTTGGTAGTGAGCACGGATGCAGACGCGCAAACAGTTCGCGCTGCTCTGGAAACAAAATTTGCCGGTGCGGATTTAGATGTGATTGTGATGGACTTGCATTCGGTTGAAGCCCCAACGACTAGTGGCGATAGCTACGTCTTGAGTGTGCATGGCGCGGACCGAGTAGGAATAGTTGCCGCCATCACCTCCGTCCTGGCCAGCCACGGTGCCAACATCACTGACTTGACCACGCGCCTTGGCGGTGGTTTGTACATCGTGGTTGCCGAAGTGGATATTCCAGCTGACGTTTCGGTTCCTGCCTTGGAAACAGCGATCGCCAACGTCGCTACCGATCTAGGGGTAGGCGCGACCTTGCGCCCAGCGGAGACTGACGTTCTGTGATTTCCATGCCCGAATTGCCAGCGGGTCACGTGTTACCAGTGTTGGCAACTCCTCATCAGGTCCTCGCGACGCGCTGCGTTGAAGTGGACCCGGCGGCCGCTGACGTGATTCAACTCGCCGCGGATTTGCTGGCTACCCAACGCGTGTCTCCAGGGTGTGTTGGTCTCGCGGCTAATCAAGTGGGGGTGGGGTGGCGAGTGTTCAGCCTTAATGTCAGCCAGCACCCCAAGGCTCGTATTCATCATGGTGAGTTCGTGGTGGTTAATCCTGAAATCCTTGAAGCTACGCGCAATGAGAAGGGCCGGGAAGGCTGTATGTCGGTTCCTGACTTCACTGGCGATGTGAAGCGCGCAACGCGGCTCACACTGAAGGCTTTTCTTCCCGTTACCGGTGTCGAAGTACGCATTGAAACCGATGCCTTTGAAGCTCGCGCGATCCAACATGAGATAGATCACCTTGATGGGTTTGTTTTCATCGACAAGGTCGCCGGGGCCCATGCGATCTATCCGCGTCAGACGTACCTGTAGCCGACGGTTATTCTTAGGGTGTGCTCGCCCGAGTGGCGGAATTGGCAGACGCAGCGGACTTAAAATCCGCGGCCGAAAGGCGTTGCGGGTTCGACTCCCGCCTCGGGCACTAGTGGCCTCTAGGTGTGCCGAAAGTGCGCTCAGGCCCAATCTTGGCTACCGTAGAGATGCACCTAGGCACGTTGCTGAGGTCCGCGTTTGTGGAGGAATGTCATGGAAAGCCGTAACCCGATCTTGCGTCGTCAAAATGCCACGGTTGGTTTCAATGAACCCACCGGTGTAGCCGCGACTCCACCACCACCGAATGCCACTCCCGAGCAACTTCAGGAAATGTACAACCAACCACCAGCGGTTGGTGCGACGGTCACGATTGATGATGTGGTTATCAAGACCGGCACTTTGTTTGTGATCCTCTTGGTGGGCGCAGCAGTTGGATGGAACATTCCCGGCCTGTGGATCGGCGCTGCGATTATTGGTTTGATCCTTGGATTGGTCAATGCGTTTAAGCGTCAGGTCAGCCCACCACTGGTCATCGCCTACGCACTCTTCCAGGGTGTCTTCCTGGGCGGGATTAGCCAGTTCTATGCGGGTGCGTTTGAAGAGCCCATCGTTCAACAAGCCGTCTTGGGCACGCTGGTTGCTTTCGGTGTGATGCTGGTCCTGTATCGCTCGCGCATTATCAAGGTTGACGGTCGATTCAAGAAGATCATGTTCGTCGCCTTGATCTCGTACTTGGTGATCGGCGTCCTGTCCTTCATCTCAGCGCTGTTTGGGGTGGGTGGTGGCTTTGGCTTCTACGGTGTCGGCCCCTTGGGTCTCATTCTGTGCCTGGCCGGCGTGGTCTTGGCATCCCTGACTTTGGCCTTGGACTTCGAAGCGATTGCCCAGTCCATCTCCATGGGACTTCCCGAGCGCGAATCTTGGCGGCTCGGCTTTGCCTTGATGGTGACGCTGATTTGGCTCTACCTAGAAATCCTGCGCTTCTTGGCCATTCTCAACAGCAGCCGTTAAGCCTTGGCTGGACTGATTCCACCCGAGCGGTCGGTGAGTGAGCAACAACTGCACTCCATCGAGCAGATTGCTGATCGTTTGCGCTTAATGGAGTTGTCTCGACTCTCGCGAACCGATGCGGAAGGCCTGTCGATTGCTGAACAGGTGTATCAGTCCTGTTGTCGTCTCACCGATCGTGATGTACCTCGGCTCAGCGATGCAGCAGCGGGGGATCAGTGGATGGTCATCGCGCGGGAGCACCTCAGCGACCACCAGGGACAGTCAACGGAACTGTTGGACGAGCAAGTGCGAGCGGTGAAGTCCCTGCTCTAGCGGCGCTGGGCAAGAAATTCGTGAAGCCGGCGCTGGCCCTCGTTTTCAAGGTGCGGTCCGTGGGTAAAAGCTACGGTCTCGCATTGGGCTTGGCTGAGCTTGTGTGCTGATTCCTCGTTCAAGGCGATGTCATGGCAGTAAAGCTTGATTCCAATGCGAATCGCCGAGCGCCAGTAGTGGATGACATCACCAGTAATCAGTACGCCCGTTGGTTCGTGCACAAAGCTGGTGTGTCCGGGTGTGTGTCCGGGTGTGTGCATGACGCGCAATCCACCGGCTAGATCAAGCAGTTGTCCGTCGGTAAAGGTGTCGCTGACGGTGATCTTGTCAAAGCGCCCCCATTTCATTAACAGGGAGCGAAAGTTTCGACTTGGGTCAATGGGCGGGCACTGGCCCTGGGCGAGGAACGGTGCATCGAGTGCATGGGCACTCACGGGTGCCGCGCTTTCTTGACGAGCGCGCTCGATGTTGCCCACATGATCACCATGCGCATGGGTCACCACGATGTTGGTGATGTCTTCGACCTGAATACCAATGTGAGCTAGGCCTTGTTCGAGCCGTTTCCATGCCCAAGGCATCCCGGCATCAATAAGCGTGACTTGGTTATCGTCGCCTTGGAGGACAAAGGCATTGATTCCATCCGAAGGAGCCACAGGAATGCGCCAAACACTGGGCGCCAGAGCAAATGCCGGTGGGGAACTCATGGCTAGTCACTCTCAGGGGCCACACCAAGCACGCCAACCGGACAGGAAACACCGGTTCCGCCCATTCCGCAGTAGCCGTTGGGGACTTTGTGGAGGTACTGCTGGTGGTAACCCTCCGCGAAGTAGAAGGTACCTGCCTGTGCCACTGGATCAATTTCCGTGGTGATGTCGCGGTATCCGTTTGAGGTCAAGGCGCGTTGGTACATGGCCTTGGAAGCCTCGACAATTTCATCTTGCACCGCATTTGTGGTGTAAATCGCCGATCGGTATTGGGTACCGACGTCGTTGCCTTGGCGAAAGCCTTGAGTGGGATCGTGGTTCTCCCAGAACACCTTCAAGATGTCGGCGAATGGAATTTGCTCGGGGTCAAAGACCACTTGGATCGCTTCGGTGTGACCAGTACGTCCGGTACATACTTCGTCGT
Organism: actinobacterium acAMD-2; assembly: GCA_000754455.1. Taxonomy (GTDB): domain Bacteria; phylum Actinomycetota; class Actinomycetes; order UBA12327; family UBA12327; genus AcAMD-2. The sequence goes on from JNSE01000001.1 coordinate 11,073, forward strand.
ACGTGGGATTGTCGGTGTAGCCACCTTGATAACCAACCGCAGTGGAGTACACCCCCGGTGTTTGCCAGAACTTACGTTCCGCACCCCAGAAGCACCCCATCCCAAGAAACACCACTTCAAGGTCTGCGGGGAAGGGTGGCTCGAGCGGAGTGCCCAAGACAGCGTGACGATCCGGCACCGCAAAAAGTCGTTGCTCGTGACCGGGCAGTGCTTCATCGGGGGTGACAAGTCGTCGCGGTCCGAAGGAAAACATCACGCACTCCTGCAGAGGTGGTCGGGTGAACCTCAAGTGTGGCGCGAACTAGGTGATTTCGCCCGTTGAATCATCAGTTGCAGGGATGGGAGCACCTTGTTTGCGCGCGGATTTATGGGTTTCTTGCATCGATATCGCCAACAGCAACCCAAAGGCAGCAACCGCGGCGCCGGCACTGAAAGCGATGGGGTATCCGGCTTGGGAAACCAGCCAGCCAGCGATGAGCGGACCGGTGATAGCTCCAAAATCGGATGCCATCTGAAAAGCAGCGACCACTGTTCCACCGCGAGCGGGTGAGACATCACCTACGACAGCGGCAGGTGCTGAACCCATGAACGCTGAGCCAACGCCGAGCAGCGCCATCCCCAGTAAGAACACTGCCGGTGTGGCGGAGCTAGCCAGAATCAACATACCAATCGTGACGGCTCCGGTGCCGCAGACAAGTGCTGGCTTGCGCCCGCGTTCATCGCTGAGTCGACCAGCAGGAATCAAGAGAATGGCTTGAACACCCGCAGAGACAAAGAATCCGATTCCTGCCAGCAATGGCCCCTTGAGCAAGGCCTCAACTACGAAGAGCGGGACGAGGGATGCACGCAAACCAAACGAGGCGAAACCGTTGCCCAGGTTGATCACCATCGCGGTCACAAACGAGCGATTGCGTAGGGCGACAAAGAGAGGGGCTAAGCCTCGCTCTGCTTTGTTGGGGGTTCCGCCCGCGGGGCGTTGGGCTGTGGTGCTGTTCCGAAGCGCGGTGATCGCGAAGATGCCGGCGATAATCAGCATGCCTGCGTAGATGAAGAAAGTGGCGCGAACGGAGTAGGCGCCGATCAGACCACCTAGAGCTGGCCCGCTGATGCCACCGAGCAAGAACCCACCTTGGAAAACTCCCGCCGCTCGCCCGCGTTGGTCATCGCCCGCGCTGCGAAGAAGTAGACCCAAGGCAGACACAGTGAACATCGCGCTGCCGACTCCGCCAATACCGCGAAGCAGTAGCAACTGTGCGTAGGTTTGGGCTAACCCTGCGAGGGCGCTGGAAACGGCCACGATCCACACGCCAGTGGTGAGAACCAGGCGCTCACCCAATCGATCAACGATGGCCCCCGCACCAAGTGCGGAAATGAATCGCATAAAGGCAAATGCGCTGATGACTGCCCCAACTGCAAAGTACGAGACGCCAAATTGACGAGCGAAGAGCGGGATCGCAGGAGCCACGATGCCAAATCCGAGGGCGACCAGAAATGCGATGACAACCAAAATCGAGACTTCTCGGGGGAGCCCAGAAAGTGGGTTGCGAATGCGCATGGTGAGTTCAGTGTCTCAAAGACGTCAGGCTCAGGCGCTGCGGCGTCGGCCCTTTCGTCGCGCAAGATAGTCCGTGACTACGTAGTCGCCCAGCCGGTTGCCCGATGAGGCGAAGACTTGGCCGCCGTTGCGACGCGCCACCCCATCAACGAATTGCTCTAGACGGGGGTCATCCCCGAGCCGGAAAATCGACATAGAGGCCCCACGACGAGTCATCTTGTCCACTTCGGCCAACGTCACGGCGAGAGTTTCGGGGGAGGGCGGCCAGCCAAAGGTCCACTGCCCATCGCGCTCAAGGTGCGCAGTGGGTTCGCCATCGGTGACGACCAAGACGACCGGTTCGGCGTCGGGGTGCTTGTCCAAGAATCGTCCAGCCAACATCAGCGCGTGCTGCAGGTTGGTCCCTTGAAAGCCAGGCACATCTAACGAAGCAAGTTCGGCGGCTGGAACCATGCGGGCCATGTTGGCAAAACCGATCACACAAATAGCATCTTGGGGGAATTGCGACTCAGCTAGTGCATGCAGGGCCAGCGCTGTGGTTTTGGCCTCACGCCAAGTGTCGTTGAGCACCATAGAAAAGGATTGGTCTACCAACAAACACACTGCCGCTCGAGTACGAGTTTCCGTCTCTCGAATTTCAAAGTCTTCGACATCTAGTCGAACCTGGTCACCGATTCCGTTGCGGCGGATGGCGTTACTGACCGTCTTGACGACATCCAAGGGCTGTTCATCACCAAATCGCCATGGGCGTGAAGCGCCTGTGAGTTCGCCGGAAGCGCCTGCATCGTGAATATCATGATTTCCCCGCGGGCCTGCCTTTAAAGACGAAAAGACACGACGCAAGGCGGTCTGGCCAATGCGACGAACCGCCTTGGGCGTTAGTTCGCTCTCGCCACCCGTGCGAGTGAGGTAGCCAGCGCGTTCGAGTTCGCGTTCCATGCGCTTGAGGGCCTCTAGATCATCAACTGCTTGCCGGCCTAATGCATTGCGCACGAGGTCCTCATCCACATCATCAATGGATGCACCCGGGTAATCCTGATTCAGCATTTCCTCTAAGGCTTCTAGATCAGCCAACTCCTCCAGCGCTGAGGTCCCATCACCCATGCCCATGGGATTGTCGCCATTCATGCGGGCGGGGCGGCGATTAAACAGGTCAGGGCGACGCTCGCGCAGCCCCTCACCCAGTTGTGACATTTGCATCTGCAAGTCCAGGTCATCGCCCATGGCTTGCTGCATCAGTTCATTGAGCTCAGCGCGTTGTTCAGGGGTGAGCGAATTCATTAAACGCTCAGCGGCAGCAGCGCGGCGAGCCAGCGACTCGACTAATTCCTCGAGGTTTTCAGGTTTGTCGGGAAAAAACTCTCCGTGCTTGTCCATGAACGCATCAAAGTCAGCCTGTGTGTGTTCTCCACGCGCATCTGCGGCCAACATCGCATTGAGGTCGCTCATCATGTCCTTGATGCGCTCCATGGCTTGCGGGTCACCGCTTTGGAGGGCTTCCTTCATGCCTTTGAACTGTGCATCCAGGACTTCTTGTTGCAGTAGTTCTTTGATTCGATCAAAAGTTTGCTGGGCTTCTTGGCTGGTCCATTGGTAATTGCCGAGTTCCTGGACCGCTCGTGCGGTGTCCTCGGGAAGTGCGTTCAGTTCGGCTTCGCGCATGCGGGCATTGTCGGACGGGTCGGGGAACAAAGCGTTGCGCTCTAGTTCTACTGCTTGGTTGAGTAGTTCGCGCACTTTCTGCAACGTGCCATCTAAGTTGCCGGATTCCTGCAGGTCACGGCGACGTTGCCTCGCTTTACGTAGGAGGTCGTCTAAACCGCGCCGTCCTTCGCTCCCGCGCCGTAAGAGATCGCGGAGAGCTTCGCGTGGATCAGCACCATCGAGGACTCGATCACCGATTTCGTCCAACGCTGAAGCCACATCAAAGGGAGCGGCCAGTGGATCGGGCCCCTCGTGGTAGCCGCCGTAGCGATAGCGAGTCATGGGGCTTAGACCGCGCCGTATACCGAGGTGCCACCTAGATCATCTTTGGAAATCTTGCGAGTCAGGTACAGCCCTTCAAGGGCAAACTCAACAGCCGCGGCTGCCATGGCTGGCGACTCAGCGCCGTCATCGCCTACAGCCGCAACAATGCGGGCCAGCCCGTCGAAGGCACCCACGTCATCCAAGATGGCTTTCGCGGTGACGAGGTCCCCACTAACAACGTTGGTGTCCTCGTTGATTTGCTCCACTAAGCCGGACAAGTCAACGCCGGCAAGGTGGGAACGAAAAACCTCAGCAATAGCTTTGCGCATGAGGTGCTGTAGGACTTCTTCTTCTCGGCCTTCTTCGCTGACTTCGAACTCGACTTTGCCGCGAAGTGTCGGGACCACTCCGGCCAGGTCGCACACTCGCGCAACTGCAGGTTCTTCGCCGGTGATGGCTGATCGACGAAGCGCCGATGCGGCCACTGACTCAGCAGCAGCCACCGCGAATCGGGCCGAAATTCCAGACCGATCATCGATAGCCGGTGATTGACGCACCAAGCGCGTAAAGCGAGCAACGGTTTCCAGGATGTGACTGGGGACGATCGCCTGGAGAACGGCTTCTTGTCGAACCAATGCGATCTCGTTCGACAGATTAAGGGGATAGTGCGTGCGAATCTCGGCGCCAAAGCGGTCCTTAAGCGGAGTAATGATGCGACCGCGGTTGGTGTAGTCCTCGGGGTTTGCCGATGCGACGAGGAGCAGGTCCAGGGGCAGGCGCAGCTGGTAACCGCGCACCTGAATATCGCGCTCCTCTAGAACGTTCAGTAGTGCTACTTGAATACGTTCGGCCAAGTCGGGGAGTTCATTGACGGCGAAAATGCCGCGGTTCGTGCGTGGCACGAGCCCGAAGTGCACGGTTTCGGGATCTCCCAGCGTGCGACCTTGGGCCACCTTGATGGGGTCAACATCACCGATGAGGTCACCCACTGATGTATCAGGGGTAGCCAGCTTCTCGCCGTAGCGATCATCGCGGTGCATCCAGGAAATTGGGGTGTCATCGCCTAGCTCGGCCACTCTGGCCTGCGACCACGGCGTGACCGGTTCGTACGGGTGCTCGTTGAGTTCACTGCCAGCGATTACGGGGGTCCATTCGTCGAGCAAACCCGTCAGGCTACGGATCAATCGCGTCTTTCCTTGGCCGCGCTCGCCGAGCAAAACGATGTCGTGACCTGCGAGCAGTGCTCGTTCCATTTGGGGGCGCACTGTTTGGTCGATCCCGACCATGCCGGGGAACGGATCGCGTCCCTGCTGCAGCATGGCGATCAAGTTGGTGCGCACTTCATCTTTGACGCTGCGCAATTCATGGCCGCTCGCACGTAGTTCGCCGAGGGTGGACATCTGAGGTTTTCCGATGGGTGAAGTCACAGGTCAAAACTACGCCTGTTGGGCGAATCCTGCGCGTGCGAAGCCGCAATCTGTCTCTGATCGGCCACAATGGCCACATGACCCGATGTGCCGATGGCCTTGCTCGCGGTGGCCACGTAGAAGACACTGCTGCCCGCGCTGCTCAACGAGCCTTAGATGGGCTCCAGGGGCGCGCTCCTGACGTGGCGACGATCTTCATCGCTGGCAGCGCTCCCGAAGAAGCCGAAAGTGCACTCCTGAAGGCCGCTGAAGTCATCGGTGCTCAGACAGTGATTGGTTGCACTAGCGACGGAGTGGTGGCTGGTACGCACACCTCAGGTGGCGAGCCGGCTGTGTCGGTTTGGGCTGCTTCAATTCCGGGTGCTCGCATTCGTAGCTTCCACCTCGAAGTCATCCGCACCCAAGATTCCTTGGCCGTGGTCGGAATGCCACAGCGACGCGAGGACGACAAAGTTGCACTCATGCTTGCTGACCCATGGTCATTTCCTGCCGGTGGCTTTGTTGATGGTTCCGTCAAAGCCTTAGACCACCTACCGCTGTTGGGTGGATTAGCCGGTGGTCCATCGCCTGGCAGCGTCCGCATGTTGACCGACGGTCGAGTGGTCAACCGTGGAGCAGTGGGACTGGTCTTGGGGGGTCCAGCGAATGCTCATGTCGCGGTGGCTCACTCCACGCGACCCGTTGGCCCGCCGATGACGGTGACATCAGCGGACAGCGATGTGCTATTTGAACTTGCTGGCCAGCGAGCGGCCGAAGCGATTGATCGAGTCGTTGCTGATTTAACCGGACACGACCAAGCATTGGCTTCTGCTGGATTACTCGTTGGTCGAGTCTTTGATGAATACGCCGATGATCACGGCGTGGGTGACTTTGCTGTGCAGCCCGTTCTCGAAATCGATCGCTCGACGGGACGGGTTTACGTCGCCGATTCCATTGATGTGGGCACGACGGTCCGACTGCACGTGATCGATCCTGATTCGGCACGAGATGACATTGCTTCGGTCGTTCAGCGATTGTCCGCCGAGACTGTGGCCGATGGAGCCTTGGTCTTTTACGGTTCACCGCGCGGGCCCATCGGGGGCGACTCAGAGGGAGACGTGCTTAGTATTCGTCGAGGACTGGCGGCAACAGGAGTCAGCGCAATGTTGACTCGTGGAGCCATTGGGCCGGTTTCCGGTGGAAACCGATTGCTCGGTTTTGCTACGACGATGTTGATCCTGGGCGGGGAAGTCGAGAACCCGTAAGAGGTTTTAAGCCGGTGCCGATTCTTCGACGGGAGTTGCCACTACATCATCGCGACCAGCGAGGCGAATTTCCTTCAGGAAGAGCGACAAGATAAAGGCCGCAACCAATACGGGGATCGCCCAAGTAAACGTTGTTTGAATAGCGTTGATAAACGAGTCAATGACAGGAAGCCGTGCCGCATCGGGAAGCTGTTGAATGACAGCCGGTGAACCTGTGAGGCGATCAGCGCTGACACCGGCTGGCGGTCCGGTCGGGAATGCTGCCGCCAACGAGGTCGTCAGGGTTCCAACCAAGATCGAGCCAAAGACAGCAATGCCAAAGGTTCCACCCATCTGACGCATGAAGGTCGCTGTTGACGTCGCGACACCGATGTCCTTGCGCTCCACTGCATTTTGAGCAGCCAGAACAAGAACCTGAGTCGTATTTCCAAATCCGTAGCCCAGCAACAGCATGGCCAAGCTGTAATACGTAGCTGATGTATCAGCATCAATACGTGACAGCAAGGTCATGGCAATGCCGGACATGGCAAACCCCAGGATGGGGAAGGCTTTATAGCGGCCCCAACGAGTAATCAAGCGTCCTGAGGAGATCGATCCGATCAACAAACCAGTGATGATCGGCAGCATGTGCAGGCCAGCCAGGGTGGGGGATTGACCCTTGACGATTTGAAGGTAGATCGGCATATAAATGATGGCGCCGAATAGACCGAGTCCGCCCAAAAATGTACAAGCGCCGGCCACGGTGAATACGCGGTTACGGAAGATGCGGGTAGGCAGGATGGGTGCTTCACTGACGGTTTCGTGGCGGATGAATGCAGCAATCAAAACCAGAGCAAGAGCGAGCACGGCCAGCGATGTGGGCGAGCCCCATCCCCATGCACGGCTTCGTTCAAGCCAGAGCAGAAGTGCAACAGTCCACGAAATCAGGAGCGCTGCCCCGAGCAGGTCAATGCGACTTTTGACATCCGAAGTGACATTCTTTTTTAGCACGCGGCTAATGGTGATAAAGGCAATAAAGCCCAAGGGGATGTTGATGTAGAAGATTCCACGCCACGTCAGGTTCTCAACAAAGAAACCACCCACGAGCGGTCCGGCGACACTGGCAATACCAAACACTGCACCGAAGTAGCCGGCGTACCGACCTCGCTCACGTGGAGGAATGACATCGCCGATGATGGCAAAACCCATCGTGAGTAACCCACCACCACCGAGACCCTGAATCAATCGCGCGCCGATGAGTTGAGGCATGCTTTGGGCTAATCCGCACAAAATTGAGCCGAGCAAGAAGATCAAGATGGCAGCTTGGTAGGTGCGCTTGCGCCCATAGATGTCAGAGATCGGTCCGTATACAGCGGTTGAGGCCGTCGAGGCCAGGAGGTAAGCGGTTACCACCCAGGGGAGTTGATCCAAACTTCCCAAGTCGCCAACAATCGTGGGTAGCGCGGTAGCGACAATCGTTTGGTCGAGTGCACCGAGCATCGTCGCGGTCATCAGACCAAATACCACCACCATGATTTGGCGATGACTGAGTGGGAACTCAGCAGATGTTGTCGGAGAAGTGGTCGATGATGTGGTCATTGGGCTGCCTCTAGGTCACGAGCGAGATTGCGAAGGAGGGTGGCGAGAGTTTCGCGGTCTTGGGGGTTCCATGAACTCAACGCACTGTCAAGAGTGGCGGCGCGGTTAGCCAGAACCGCAAACAACGCGTCGCGTCCACTATCGCTGAGTTCAACGCGACAGCTTCGTCGGTCCGAGGGGTCTTCGTTTCGCTGCAGGTGGCCTTCATCTTCGAGTCGGGTCAGGTGGCGGCTCACGGTTGATAGGTCCAGGTGGAGCTCACCGGCCACGTCACTGGGCCGGGCCGGCCGCAGTCGCTCGACGGTGGAGAGCACGGCCACAGCGGCTGGCTCAATGGCATCCGATCCACGGCTGCGACGAGACAGCCGGACGACGTCAAAGAGGGCCAAAGCTAGGTCTGCTGTCGAGATGTCGGTAGCTGTACCGCCCACCGATTCATTAGTTGCTTGCGCCATGCAAGTATTATAGGGTACGGTTGATAAGAAATCAAGTGGGAAGGTCGCAATGACTCAGGCGATCCGAGCCGAGGGGCTCGTCAAGCGGTATGGCTCGGTGACCGCGCTCGATGGGATAGATCTGCAGGTTCCCGAGGGCAGCGTGCTTGGCCTCTTAGGTCCTAACGGTGCCGGCAAGACCACCGCGGTTCGAATTTTTGCCACGCTGTTGCAGGCTGATGCAGGCTTGGCCGAAGTCGGTGGCATTGATGTAGCCAAGCATCCCGATCAAGTGCGTCGCATCATCGGATTGACTGGGCAATACGCCGGTGTTGATGAATATCTGACCGGTCGCGAAAATCTCGCAATGGTTGGTTCGCTGTATCACTTGAAATCATCGTGGGTGAAGTCACGTGCCAATGAATTACTTGAACGCTTTGACTTAACCGATGCGGCCGATCGACCGCTGAAGACGTACTCCGGTGGTATGCGTCGCCGACTCGACCTTGCTGCGAGTTTGGTAGCCAAGCCATCCATCATTTTCCTCGATGAACCAACCACCGGTTTGGATCCGCGTTCGCGACTTGAACTGTGGGCCGTGATTGAGGAGCTCGTGGAGGATGGCGCAACGGTGTTGTTGACCACGCAATACCTTGACGAAGCCGACCAACTGGCTGACAACATCGTCGTGATTGATCACGGCAAGGTCATCGCTGAGGGAACGGCTGACGCCCTGAAAGATCAAGTCGGAGGCGATCGGGTTGAGATCGTGGTTCACGATGTGGGTCAACTAGCCAGCGCCGAGGCGGCTCTTTCCGGTCTGTCCAGCGGAGCAGCCACGACAGACCAGGATCAACGCAGCGTCACGGTGCCGGTCTCTGGTGGTGCGGGAACGATGCTGGAAGCACTTCGAAGCCTCGATGCGGCCGGAATTCACCTTGACGACATCGCGCTGCGACGCCCTACCCTCGACGATGTTTTTCTCTCGCTTACTGGTCATGTCGCTGAAACTGATTCGGGTCAAGTGTCATCTCCTCGTTCATCACGCCGTAAGGACAAAGCATGAGTACCGCGCGGGCTACTGAGAAGTCATCGATGCAAGCATCCCGTCCTTTAGTTGGATGGGCGCTTCATGATGGGTGGGCTGTCGCCAAGCGCGACTTGCTCAAAATTGCACGCGTACCTGAATCCTGGTTCTTCTCCATCGTTCAGCCCATTATTTTTGTTTTGTTGTTTGCTTTTGTTTTTGGCGGAGCCATTCCGGTTGCCGGTGGAAACTATCGCGAGTTCTTGATGGCCGGAATCTTTGCTCAAACCATTGGCTTCAACGGCGCGAACACCACCGTCGGATTAGCTGAAGACCTCACCAAGGGGATCCTGGATCGCTTCCGCTCGTTGCCCATGGCACCTAGTGCGGTGGTTTTGGGCCGCACCACGTCAGACATCTTCCGTGGAATGTTGACTCTGGTTGTCCTAGCCATCACGGGTTTGGCGGTCGGCTGGAGCATCAACAACGGTGCGGTCAAGGCGATTGAAGCTTTTGCCTTGTTGTTGTTCTTTGGGTTCGCTTTAAGTTGGATTGCCGCGTGGGTCGGTCTGTACATGCCCAATGCCCAGGTCGCCAACACCGCTGGCTTGATCTGGCTGTTCCCGTTGACCTTCTTGTCCAACGCTTTCGTTCCCCTCAACACCTTTCCGAGTTGGCTGCAGCCCATTGCGGAATGGAATCCGCTGTCGAGTGTGACGTTGGCGCAGAGGCAGTTGTTTGGCAATCCCACCGGTGAAATTGTTGGCGGTTTCCCCCAACAGTCACCGATTCTTTACACGCTCATTTCGTGCGTCGTGATTTTGGTGATCTTTGTTCCGCTCGCGGTTCGCAAGTACAGCAAGACCGTAGCTCGCTAAAGAGCTATCCCGGGTAGGGATCAACGGCAACAACTTCTACGGAAACGTCGCGACCATTGGGCGCAGTAAATGTTCCCGTGTCACCAACACTGAGACCGAGCACGGCTGCCCCCAAAGGCGATTTCAGCGAGTAGACATCAACACTGGTGTGTGCTGATTCCTCACGCGATCCCAGTAAGAACTGCTCGGTGTCGTCATCACCAGCAAAGCGAATCGTCACCAAACTTCCGGCCTGCACGGTGCCGTCGTGGATGGGAGCGCCGACTTCGGCGTTGTCGAGCATCTGTCTCAGCTGACGGATGCGGGCTTCGTTTTTGCCCTGTTCTTCCTTAGCCGCGTGGTATCCACCGTTTTCCTTCAAGTCGCCTTCTTCGCGGGCGGCTTCAATACGGCTTGTGATCTTTGCGCGCAGCGGACCGGTGCGATCGTCCATCTCGGCTTGTAGCCGGTCGAACGCATCCTGTGTCAGCCACAACGGTTCGGGATCCACGACTTTCCTCCAAGATCGGTCAATGCGTTGATTAGGTTAGCGGGTGAGCTGGCACCCTTGGATTTCGCCAAGATTGGCTCGCACGGTAGTGCGTAAAGTGATGGTTAAGACTTGCTCAGCCAGACCCGGCTTGCTGGTCACTTCGGTTCGACCGATCTCATTGCTCTCTCGATCGCGAGCGCGAACGATGCATGTGACCGTGGTCTGGGGATCTCTCACTCGTACGAGGTATTCGACCTTGACACTGCGGTCGTTAACTACCTGATACGCACGCAGTTGGGTTGTAAAGGCAGGGTTGGAAAGCGACCAGCCCAAGGCAACAATTCCGCCAACAAAGGCCAGAGCAGCAACAGCGATGAACAGTGCATTGAGTCGTTGGCGACCAGGAGAGACATCGCCGTAGCGGGCTGCCGGTCGAATGAGCTTCGGCTGACCAGCAGCAGGTGACACACTGGGGTCCTGGCTCATGGTTGCCTCGTCTTTGATCTCGGGTGTACGTCATCATTGTCCTCACGAGATCAACGTGCATCTCAGGGGCTCAGGCATTGGACGCCGAAGGAAGGTCGTTGAACATGATTAAGGCTGAGGGCATCCTCGAGAACTTCACCGGCCCAGGTCTTGGGCTCATCGGCGGCGTCTTCTTTACGCTCCTGGTGATTGCCACTATTTTGCTGGTCCGCAACATGAATATGCGGATTAATCGGTTACCCGATGAATTCGAGGAGCCAACTACGTCAGAAGCTAAGGACGAGGGCTAACCCAGCTCTTGCAAAGCGCGGCGCTCTTCATCGAACATTTCCCGCATTTGCTCCGCGCCCATTGGCCGAGCTAGCAGGTAGCCCTGGCCGATCTTGAAGCCGAGGTCGAGCAATGCCGTGCGTTGTTCTTCGGTCTCAATTCCTTCTGCGACAACATCATCAAGGTTGAGGGTCTGCGACAAGTCATAAATGGCCCGCACAAGTCCCGTCTCGTTGTCATCTCCAGGCAGAGTTGCCACGAATTCGCGAGCCAGCTTGATTCCACTCACGGGAAGTTGGCGCAGGTAACTCAATGAGGAATACCCCGTTCCAAAGTCATCGATGTAGAGTCGAACGCCGAGTTCAGCTAGTTCGCGCAACCGATCAGCCATCACACTTTCACCGGGAAGAAGCACGCTTTCGGTGATTTCCAGAACGAGGCAATGCGCAGGTACGCCACTGATAGACAGGGCAAACTTCACGTCGTCAACGATGCATGAGTCCAGAAGCTGGCGCCCACTGAGGTTGACAGAGACCAGGAACTCGTGACCGATGTTTTCTTGCCATTGGCCGGCTTCGATCAGTGCGCTTTCCAAAATTTCGCGTCCAAGCGGAATGATCAGACCAGTTTCTTCAGCAAGTGAAATAAAGTGCGCGGGCGACAGCACGCCCTTGGTCGGGTGATTCCATCGTGCTAGTGCCTCAATGCCGATGATCGTGTTATCTGACAGGTCCTTCCAGGGCTGGAAGTGCACAAGGAACTCGTTACGCGCGATACCGCGGCGCATGTCGGCCGTCAGCTGCATCTTGGAGACAGCGAACTCGTGCATCTCGGGCTGGAAGATGGCGTAGCGGTTCTTTCCGCTTCCCTTGGCGTCGTAGAGCGCGAGGTCGGCGTTGCGCATGACATCTTCGATGTCCTTGGTTGCGCTGGATCCGTAGGCCACGCCGACACTGGCGCCGACTAGGAGCTCGGAGCCGCCGATGCGAATGGGCTGAGCCAAAGCCTCAACCACACGCGCGGCAACTAATTCAACCTCGCGTGGGTCATCAACTTCTTCCAGGAGAACGGCAAATTCATCTCCACCCAAACGCGCGGGTGTGTCATTGGAGCGCAACGTGGAACGCAGTCGTCGCGCAACGGTGCGTAAGAGCGAGTCACCCACTGCGTGGCCAAGACTGTCGTTAACGTTCTTAAAGTCGTCAAGGTCAATAAACATCACCGCAAATTCCTTGCCATTACGGCGGCTGCGGGTAATGGCTTGACGCAAACGTTCCTGCAATAGCGTGCGGTTTGCGAGCCCAGTGAGCGCATCGTGGAATGCCTGATGCTTGAGCTGTTGCTCGAGTTCGTGGCGACGGGTGTAGTCGTGGCACGAGACGGTAAATCCGGTGCCGGTCTCGTCCTCGAAGCGCGTCGCGGTCATTTCCACAAAGCGTTCTTCTTTGGTATCGGTGACCAAGCGAACCTCGGTTCGCGAGCTGCGTGAGGACCCAGAGTTGGTAAGCGCTCGTTCAACGAGTGCTTGATCCTCGGTGTGGACTAGGTCCATCCAGTTGGTTCCGGTCAAGGCATCAGCCGTGGGCCCGATCAGTCGTGCCACTGCTGGTGTGACGTAGGTGATGCGCAGATCCGAATCCAGGACGGCGATGACGTCGGATGCGTCGTGCAGAAGGCGCTGCAGCCGTTCGGAGCTCTCGTTTTCGGCAGCAAGCTCAGCATGACGCACTCGGTCAAGGGCATGCGCAACGTTGTCGGCCAGTTGCACCAGCGTGGTGCGCGCGGAACGTGAGGGCGCCCGTGAGGAAGAGATAGCGAACTGCGACACCTCGGCAACGGTGGTAGCCAAAGAAATGACGCCGAAGAATGCATCACCGCTTACACCTAGGGATACGGGAAGCGAATCGGTTGCTGGAACGGTACGCATGGCCCGAGCTTCGTCATCAGCGATGGCGAGGTCCTTTGCCTCATCGCCTGAGGACTGCTGAACTAACCAGACGTTAGTGACTTCTCCTTGCAAGATTTCAGCGACCGCCTCTCGGGCGACTTGGTGAATTTGCTCGGTAGTGAGGGCTTGAACGAGGTGGTTGCCGGCCGCATTGAGGGTGCGCACACGCGAGGTGGACTGATTAAGACTGTGGCCAAGAAATCCCAAGCGCAGGATCACCGTGGAAAAGACGATGAACGTTCCAAGGAACAAGCCTCGGTAGTCGGTGGGCCGGCCCAGCAACGTGTCAGAGACCACCACGCTCAGCGGTGCAAACCCAGCCAAGACAGTCAAGAGCGCAAAGCGCCACCAAGGGGTGGGCTGGTTAGGCGCGGCGGAAATACTGGTCGAAGCCATCGAGGGGTGGAGGGCAGCCATCCCCAGCAGGATGAAGAAAGGCATGCGAATCACGACGCTAAATCCGCCACCCCAGGTTTGGCCATCAGCCAAGACAAGCGCGCTTTGGAAGATATTGCCAATCACTAATGTGCTGAGGGCTGCGACGACTAAGCGCATTGATGTGTTCTTGGTTCCGCTACTGGCAAACCACAATTGCGCGGAACAACCAACGGTTGCCAAGGCGATCAGTGGGTAGATGGTGAGAAGCGCGGTCACTCCACCATCAAGATCAATGTTTGATCCCAACGGACGAAGGATCAAACCCCAACTGGCCACACCAAGCGCGGTAACAATGATGAGTGTGTCGAGCGCTTCGGCTGGGTCTTCGCGGAAACGGCGTCGCCCCAAGAGGAGCAGGGCTCCAGCGCCGAGGCAAATGTAACCAGCGATGTGAAAGAGGTTAGGAAAACCGGTGGTGCCGTTGGCATAAACCGGGGCTGACCCAAAAACCCATAGCAAGGCCGCAATTGAGTGGAAGGCCATTCCGCCAAACATCAACCACCACGCGCCAGGGTGTGAGGGCTTATGACGAGCGATGCCTGTCGGGATGGCGATCAGTGATGCCAACGTGACAACGGTGGGAAATATATAGGCGACTGGCGTGCCCAAGACGACCAAGTAGAGCGCCATCGAAACCAGGCCAAGGATCCCTAGATTGCGGGCTCGAAAGAGCAACATCTGGTCTCCTTCCTGGTGAGGGCTGGTCAGGGCTACAGCGGTGTAGGGGAGTTATCGGCCAAATGGGGGAAAACCTTGACCCCCGGTTCAGTGGGCTTGGCAGGCCCAAATCAGCCTCAGAAACCGGTCAAAGAGGCCTACCCGGTGGGCACAGTGCACCCCTGGGAGTTAGCGTTGCCACATGTGGAAATTCCTGGTCTCTCCCCGAGCCCTCGTTCTCCACGCGGTGCTTGTCGTGGTGGCCGTCAGCTTCACGGCGCTGGCCCTCTGGCAGTGGGATCGAGCCAGCTCTCGCATTGTTGATCCTCGTACCTTGTCTCAAATTTCCATCGACCAGGCCAGCCCTGTGGGAACTGCGACTTTGCCCACCTCGTCCGTCGGGCGAGCCGTCAATGCAGTGGGTACCTATGACGGGGAAAAGACGTACGTGATCTTGCAACCCACTAAGACCGGTTCTGTCGCGTGGTCAATGACGCCAATGCGTCTTGATGATGGAACCTACATTCCCGTGGTTCACGGACGCATTCTTGATCCCAGTCCCGGTGGCGACGTGACCCTGGCAGGTGGTCGAGTTGGCGTGACTGGTCGCTTGCAGGCTTCACAGGATTTGGGATTGGAAGTCAACACCACTGATGTCAAGTTGACCTACCCCAAGGGCGCGGTATTGGGCGGAGTATCAACTCCTGAAATTGCTGGTTTGGTTCCTGGCGCATTGCGTCCGGGCTTTATCGTCGCGGATAACGAGATTCCGGCCGTTGGTGGTGTGGCGTACCTGCCGCAATCAGATTTCGTGGTTCCCGAGGGCGGGCTTCGAGTTCAAAACGTGTTGTACACAATCCAGTGGACCTTCTTCACTGTCTTTGCGCTGTTTGTCTATATCCGACTCATGCGGGATGCGTGGTTGCAGTACCAAATTGACAACGACTTACTAGAGCCAGCCTTTGAGCAGTGGCAGGTCCCTGTTCAGCGTGCACAATCTGAACCTGAGGTTGCTATTGCGCCCGAAAAGCCCGCTCAGGCCAAGGAAGTCAACGTTGAGCCAGAGCAACCCAAGCCGGCACAGGAACCACCCGTACGACGCGAGTCACAACAGGTTCTGACGCCACCGGCCCAACGCACACCGCAGCGCGGTCCCAAGGCCCCACCCTCTGGAACACCGATTAGTGCACACCCTGCGCTGGTCGCAACTCAAAAGACACCAGGAGACATGTAGCAGTGGATGCAGCTCTTAAGCGCTATCGCGTCATGGCGTACATCACGGGTATCAGTTTGATCGTCTTGGTTTTAGTAATGATGCCGTTGCGCTACATCGGGGGCAATGATGAACCCTCTAAATTGTTCTCGCCATTCCATGGAGCGATGTACATGCTCTACGTGGTGACGGTCTTTGACTTGTTTATTCGGATGAAGTGGGAATTAGTCAAGATGGTGTGGGTCATGCTTGCCGGTTGCATTCCCTTTGTGTCATTCGTCGTAGAGCGACGGGTCACCGCGAAAGCGCGTGCAGCGCTAGCGACCTAAAGCAGGATCAGTGTGATGGCGATGGTGTGACAGATCGCTGCTGCGATAGTGAAGGCGTGAAAGAGTTCGTGAAACCCAAAGACGCTCGGAAATAAGTTGGGTCGCTTGGTGGCGTAAACAATCGCCCCAATGGTGTAGAGCACCCCACCGGCTACCAAGAGAGCGTTGACTGTAACCGAAGCACCGGCCGCGAGGTCTGGCGCGATGAACAGAGCAGTCCATCCCATCGCCAGGTAAATCGGGACAAACAGGGCGCTTGGTGCTCGGTGCCAGGTGAGCCTGGTGATGATCCCCGCAGCAGCACCACCCCACACGATGGACAAGACAATGATTGAGGTTGAGCCAGCCAACACCAATAAACAAAATGGTGTGTACGTGCCCGCGATCAGTACAAAAATCATTGAGTGATCAACGCGCTGGAGCCAGGCCTTTACCGTTGGTCGCCAGTGTCCACGGTGGTAAATCGCGCTCATGGTGAAAAGACCAGTCAAGCTCAAGGCATAGATGGCTACGCCGGTTCGAGCTTTCGCGGTTTCGGCGATGAAGAGCAAGGCCATGCCCGTGATGACTGCCACGGGAGCACCCATCAAATGCAAGAGCCCTCGCCATTTCGGTCGCGGGAGAAGTACCGCGGGCGAGGTGTGGGCAGCCGAACTCATGGCTCCACCGTAGTCCTAGGGGATGCCTGGTGAATAGCCAAACCGTCCGCGGGTGATGCTCGGGTCGTTCTAGGCATGGTTGAGGAACCGAAAGCCCCCCAGTCGGCGGTAGTCTGGGGTCTCACCGCGGGGTTCAACAGGAGTTTCCATGGCATTGAGTGATCTGCTGTACGGCGCCTACGAGCGTCGGCTAGCAGCCTCGGTGCGCGGGGATCGCATTCCTCGACATGTCGGCGTGATCTTGGATGGCAACCGTCGTTGGGCCAAGATGCTGGGGGAAAAATCTGATCGCGGCCATCAAGCAGGTGCAGACAAGGTTGCGCAATTTGTGACCTGGTGTGATGAAGCCGGCGTTGAAGTCGTGACCTTGTGGATGTTGTCAACCGACAACCTTGATCGCCCCGAAGCTGAGTTAGCACCGTTGATTCGCATCATTGAGCAGACCGTGACGGACTTAGCCATTACGAACAAGTGGCGCGTTAATCCGGTAGGTGCCTTAGATCTGCTTCCACCACCGACCGCCCAGTTGTTAAAGAGTGCTGCTGAAGCTACTTCCACTTTGGATGGGTTGATAGTCAACGTTGCCGTCGGATATGGCGGACGACGCGAGATCACCGATGCCGTTCGCAGTTTGCTTAGTGAACATGCCACGCGTGGAACATCCATTGAGGAATTGGCCGAATTGATTGACATTGATCACATTGCCGAGCACCTGTATACGCGTGGTCAGCCAGACCCTGACTTGGTTATCCGCACCTCAGGCGAGCAGCGGCTTTCAGGATTCCTGTTATGGCAAAGCGCACACTCGGAGTTCTATTTCTGTGAGGCCTACTGGCCTGATTTTCGCCGGATCGATTTCCTGCGTGCGTTGCGTGACTTTGGAGCACGCAGTCGGCGCTTTGGCTCGTGAGCGTGAGCCCTTAAGGCGTCGTCGCAGAGGCGGGTCGTGATGGTTCAACAGATCCACCTGGTGTGGGATTCGTTGACGGGCGCTTGGGGTTGACCGTGACCTTGATGGAGCCATTGGCGTACTGGGTAATGGAACCACCAGCAAAGACCTGGAAGGCACCACCTTCGGGGCTGGTCTCTACATCGGAAATGGGTTCTTTAAGTCGAGCTCGAACTTTGGGTGAATACCAGGCTGCATAGACATCGCCATAAACCGCGCGAGCTCCCCCTAGTCGAGACCAAAACACCCATCCATTGTCAAACGTGACATAGCGCAAGCCAGAGTTGTAATTGGTTCTTGTCTCGCGTCCGCTCGGTGCGCCAAACACCACAAGCCCGCCGGCTTGCTCAACTGCGGTCATGAAACGTTGGGGCACGGCAACGGCACCAGTTTTGGTCGCGATGATGCTGCCAGTTTGGAACTTCTGTTCCGTTAGATCCGGCACATTCTTGACCGGCTCGGGTTTTGACAGGGCAAAGCCCAAGGTTCCTAACTCAGCGCGGTAACTGACATAGGTTTCAAATCCAGGGTTGCGAGTAAGCGGAGCTGCCCACACCACCGATGCGAGCACAGCCAAGGCGGAAGCGGTTAACGTGGCAAGGACCCACGCTGGACGGCGCGGACGTTGGCGTTGGCGATGACTCTGTTGTGGCTGTACCGCTGACTCATCGTCCACAGCGGGGTCAAGAGCACGAGCGCGCTCTGCTCGGCGTTCGAGCAGAGCTTGTAGGCCGATGGCCCCGGAGAGCATGAACAACGGAATGGCTGGCAGCCCGTACCTGTAGTCAAACATGACGGTCAAAGACGGCACGGCAAGAACTGCGATTCCCACTAAGGCGATGAACGGACCATCCCAACGGCGCCGTCCGCGATCAATCCAACCGGCGAGCAGTCCGAGAACTAATCCGGCAAGCAGGATCGGCCCCTGGGTATAGACCACCCCTTGATAGGACTTCAAAAAGAGCGCGGGTCCAGCTTCAATCTTGGGTTGAATCGGATTGCCAGCGAGGTCATTGCGGGCCACTGCACTGCTGGCGACAGGATCGGCATAAATAGTGGGGAACTGCCATGCGCCGAGAGGGGAGTCCACGCGAGTGGTGTACTTGCCCGGTGCGAAGTAGTGCGCAAAGTCAGTGATCACGTAGCGCGCATAGGTGAGAGGTTGAGCGAGGATGATCTTGCGCGAAAAACTAGATGCGATCTTGTCTGACTGCTTTCCGTATGCGCCGAGTGCTTGCACAGGCGAATCGGATGCCCACACGTAGAAGTTGGCGTTAGGTCGGGCGGAGGGGACCGAGTTGTCACACAGGGTGGCTTCTGCTTTGGTCAGATTGACGGTCGAACAGTCGGCAAACACAGCCACGCGCCCGTAGAGGAATCGTCCACTGCTGTCACTAGTGCTGAAGGTGCCGAAGTAGGAAGCAAACCAGCTCATGTACCAAACGATCGGAACGAGCATGGCCACTGCAAATCCGATGAGGACTTTCATGCCCACTTTACGAATGAGTAAGTAGCCAACAAAAATCGCCGCGATAGGGATCGCAACGGTGCGAGTAAGCGCCGCCGCCGCCAAGAAAGCTCCAGCCACCGCTGCCCAGCGGGGACTCAGCTCAACTTTCGTCACGATCAAGACTGCTCCAAAGAGCAGCGAGGCAAACATCGTTTCGGCCAAGATGTTGTGCTCGATCTGGATTAAGTAGCTGTCCACCAGCAAGGGTGTGGCCGCAAGTGCCGCTAACCATGGTCGTGCACCGCGGCCGATGACAACGACGTACAAAACAATCGCCAGCGCCACACCAACGATGTGCTGAATGATGGTGACGGCATTGAGGTCACCGACGTAACTCAGCAATCGCAAAACAAAGGGATAACCAAAGGGTCGATCGTTTGGCGGCTGAAAGCGCTGCGCGGCCACCACATAGGCATAAGAGTCACCAAAGAACATCAGTGCGGGCTTGTAAGCAAAAATCGTGATTGCTCGTAACACCACCCCAGCGGCGACCAAGGTGGCCATGATCCAGTGCCGACGCAGGCCCTGGGTTATCGCGGTGATCATGAGATAGATGTCTACGCGGTTGGGGCGGAACTGTCTAGCCGTCGAAGATCCAGCAGGCTTAAGAAGCTGCTGCCAAGGGCTACCTGGATTCCAAGGACCGTCATTACGACGGCGCAGGCTCCGAGTCGAAACGCGGCACTGGTCGATGCTGGGACGGGGGTGGTGCCGGCGGAGACGCTCAGGCTGGCGATCAGGCCGACGATGCCGGCAAGGAAAAGCAGAACGCCGACGACCAACCCGCTTTCGAAACTGATTCGGTGGCGGATGCGACTGCGGCTTGGTGGCAGCAGTCGCTCGGTGGCAGCAAATTCGCGCGCGAGAAAGGCGAAGAGCACAGCCTGGAATCCGGCGATCAGGAAGCCACCGGAGGCGATGAGCAGTCCTTCAGCAAATTGACCCTGCCCAGGGGTCCAGATGCCACTGCCAAGAGCGATGAGCCCGGCGATACCGATGGCCATGGCCAGATAGCCGGGGTAGAGGAAGAGCCAACGGGGGCTGTACAGCAGTAGGAAGCGCAAGTGACGCCAACCATCGCGCCAGCTGCGCAGGTGGGGCGGACGGGTCCGACCATCTTTGCTCAAGGTTGTGGGGACTTCGACAATGGTTTGTTCAGCGAGGGTGGCTTTGACGACAAATTCGGAGGCGAACTCCATGCCCGTGGTGCGCAGGTCTAAGGCAAGCGCACTAGTGCGCCTAAAGCCTCGAAGCCCACAGTGGAAGTCGCGGATGGGGGACTTAAAGAACAGTCGCCCAATAAAGGACAAGACCGGGTTGCCGAGGTAGCGGTGAAGGGCAGGCATAGCGCCGGGGGCAATTCCGCCCTTGAAACGGTTACCCATGACTAGCTCGGCACCGTCACGCAATGCGGTAACGAACGCGTCAAGGTTGCTGAAGTCATAGCTGTCGTCGGCATCACCCATGATGATGTAGGTGCCACGAGCGCCGTTGATTCCAGCGATGAGTGCTGCTCCGTAACCACGGGTGGGCACGTCAATGACCCTTGCTCCGGCGGCTCGGGCGAGGTCTTGGGATCCATCCGTGCTTCCGTTGTCGGCAATGACGACTTCGCCGTCGATTCCGGCCGATTCCAGGTAGCTACGGGCCTTACGAATGCAGACCTCAACGGTTTCGGCCTCGTCAAGGCAGGGCATCAGGATCGACAATTCGCACGGGGAGTCGGTCGCCTCGCTGGTGGGGGCGGCAAGGGTGTCGGTGTGATCGACGCTCGAGGTCACAGGATTCCTGTCTGGGTAACTGTGCGGGGAAGCACTAGGGCGTTGGGTCAGGATACGGCACCACCGATCCTCAGCCGTGGTACTAAGCCCCCGCCTAGACCAATTTCTTCCGCCCCAGGGGCCGTCCCGTCCTCAGGGCTCGGATGTGGGCCACTGATGCCTAGTCTGTGGATAACTTGGCCTCACAGGCCCAATTTTACGTTGATGACGGGACTTGCGACCCCCCCAATGTGGCCCCTTGGCAGTGCCATGGGGCAGGGTAGAGATCAGTTCTCCCGTGAGAGGACCACATCCCCCAACTCTTCAGCGTTGGGCTCCCCCATGTGGTTTTCACACCGCCCGTTGATCGCCACTGAGCGTGAGGGCCAGCGCCTCCCGTTCAGCACGAATGGGGCCAGAGACCCGGAGAGAGTTGCACCTGCGCGAACGGCAGGGGTGCTGGCGAAGGGTTCTATGTGAGTAAGGCTCGACACACATCAACGCTGGTTGCTTTGTCAGCGGTCTTGGTTATGGGTGGAACGGCAGCTATGGCTGGCACCGTCACCCGCGAGCCCGCCGCCACCTCGGTTGTTGCTGTCAGTCAGTCTCGGGCCAACGCTGACGTTCGCGTGAATCGCTCGACTGACCGCCTTTCTGAACTCGCTCGTGCCAAGAAGTTGGCGGCCCAGCAGGCCGCTGCTCGAAAGGCAGCCCTGAAGCGTGCTGCCACTAAGAAGGCCAACGCCCAGCAAGCTCGCATTGCCGCTGCCAAGCGCGCTGCCGCTAAGAAGGCCGCTGCGAAAAAGGCTCGCATTGCCGCTGCCAAGCGCGCTGCTGCACGCAAGGCTGCTGCGAAAAGGGCATCTCGTAGTGGAATCCGCTCCATCGCCCCCAACACTGGATCCAACCGTCGTATCGGTCGCGAGATGGCTGCCAAGCGAGGCTGGACGGGCGATCAGTGGACCTGCTTAAACAACTTGTGGACTAAGGAATCCGGGTGGAGCACTCGTGCCACCAACGCGTCCGGCTCGGCTGGCGGTATCCCGCAAGCTCTGCCCGCATCCAAGATGGCCTCAGCTGGCGATGACTGGCGCACCAATCCCGCGACGCAAATCAAGTGGGGTTTGCGTTACATCTCGGGTCGCTACGGAAACCCCTGTGGAGCCTGGCGTCACTTCCAAAACCGAAACTGGTACTAAACCAGGAGTTGGCTAGGCCTTCGGGCCTTTGCCGATCTGTAGGGTCGGCCCCGTGGTGTCCTTAAAGAAGTCATTGCCCTTGTCGTCCACGACGACGAACGCGGGGAAGTCCACGACTTCAATGCACCACACGGCTTCCATTCCCAGCTCGGCGTAGTCCAACACCTCAACCTTCTTAATGCAGTCCTGGGCTAGGCGAGCGGCGGGCCCTCCGATGGATCCGAGGTAGAAGCCACCATTGGCGGCACACGCATTCGTGACTGCATCCGAGCGGTTCCCCTTAGCGAGCATCACCATGGAGCCGCCAGCCTTTTGGAACTGATCAACGTAGGCGTCCATGCGACCAGCAGTGGTGGGACCAAACGAGCCTGAGGCGTAGCCCTCGGGCGTCTTGGCCGGTCCTGCGTAATAGACCGCGTGATCCTTCAGGTAGTCCGGCATCGGTTCGCCAGCATCGAGCTTTTCCTTGATTTTCGCGTGGGCGATATCGCGCGCGACGACCAAGGTTCCGCTCAGCGACAACCTCGTCTTGACCGGGTATTGCGACAACGTGGCGCGGATTTGATCCATGGGTTGGTTCAGGTCGATCTTGACCACGTCGTCGTCAAGGTGCTCGTCGGTGACATCGGGAAGGAAGTGCGCAGGTTCGCGTTCGAGTTCTTCGAGGAAGACGCCTTCGGGGGTAATGCGACCGAGAACTTGACGGTCGGCCGAACACGAGACGGCGATAGCGACCGGGCATGAGGCACCGTGGCGCGGGAGTCGAATCACGCGCACGTCGTGGCAGAAGTACTTGCCACCAAACTGCGCACCAATGCCCAACTCGCGGGTGAGCTGCAGGACTTCTTCTTCCATCTCCAAGTCGCGGAAGCCGTGACCCGACATCGAGCCTTGCGTGGGCAAAGTATCGAGGTAGCGAGCGCTGGCGTACTTGGCTGTTTTGAGTGCATGCTCGGCGCTGGTTCCGCCAATAACGATGGCCAGGTGGTACGGCGGGCATGCAGCGGTCCCGAGGCTGCGCAGCTTTTCGTCAAGGAACTTCTTCATCGACGCGGGGTTGAGGACCGCTTTAGTTTCTTGGTACAGGAACGACTTGTTGGCTGATCCGCCGCCTTTGGCCATGAAGAGGAAGTCGTAGTTGAGTTCGTGGCCTGCGTGGGTATCGGCATACAACTCGATCTGGGCTGGCAGGTTTGAGCCAGTGTTCTTTTCTTCCCACATCGACAAGGGAGCGAGCTGGGAGTAGCGCAGGTTGAGTTGCTCGTAGGCATCAAAGATGCCGCGCGCGATGGCTGACTCGTCCTCGCCTTCGGTCAGGACGTGCTGGCCACGCTTGCCCATGACGATCGCGGTCCCGGTGTCCTGGCACATCGGCAGGATCCCACCAGCGGCGATGTTGGCGTTCTTGAGCAAGTCCAAGGCCACGAACCGGTCGTTGGGAGAGGCCTCGGGGTCATCGAGGATGTTGCGCAGTTGCTGTAGGTGTCCGGGGCGAAGCAAGTGTGCGATGTCGCGCATGGCCTCAAAGGTCAGCAAGCGCAAAGCTTCGGGTTGAACCTGCAGGAACGTGCGTCCAGCAGCTTCGACGACTTCCACGCCCTCGGAGGTAACTAAGCGGTACTTCGTGTCGGCTGGACCAATGGGAAGCAGGTCGGTGTAATCGAATTCAGCCATGCGTCCTTCTTAGAGAGTGAGTTTTCCAGCAAAGTCGACAGAGGAATACAGCCCGAGCTTGCCGAAGGCGTGCTCGCTGTGAATTTCACGAATCGTTCCGCTCTTGGAGCGCATCACGATGGAGTGGGTCTTGGCGCCGCCTCCGCGGTAGCGCACGCCGCGCAGCAGTTCACCATCGGTGACACCGGTTGCGACGAAGAAGACGTTGTCACTGCGAACCAGGTCATCAGTGAACAGGACGCGGTCGAGGTCGTGTCCGGCGTCGAGGGCCTGGCGACGTTCAGCGTCATCGCGAGGCCAGAGCTTGGTCTGGAGGACGCCACCGGTGCACTTAATCGCGCAGGCAGTGATGATTCCTTCGGGTGTTCCGCCGATGCCGAGCATCAGGTCCACGCCGGTTCCTTCGCGCACGGCCATGATTGCGCCGGCGACGTCCCCGTCGGTGATGAACTTGATACGTGCACCGGTCTCACGGATCCGCTGCACCATGTCAGAGTGACGCGGACGGTCCAGGATGCACACGGTCACGTCTTCGGGCTTTTCACCCTTGGCTTTGGCAACTGCGCGCACGTTGTCTTCAACAGGTGCGTCAATGTCGACATAAGGCGCAGCCTCGGGACCGGTAGCCAACTTGTTCATGTAGAACACAGCGGAGGGGTCATACATCGTTCCGTGTTCGGCAACCGCCAAAACTGACAACGCATTGGGCATGCCCTTGGCGGTCAGTGTGGTGCCATCGATGGGGTCAACGGCGACGTCAACTTCGGGTCCTTCACCGGTGCCCACGCGCTCCCCGTTGAACAACATGGGGGCTTCGTCCTTTTCGCCTTCACCAATGACGACGATGCCGTTCATGGCAACTGATGAGACCAGCAGACGCATCGCGCTGACTGCGGCGCCGTCAGCACCGTTCTTGTCACCTCGGCCTACCCAGCGTCCGCCGGCCATGGCGGCTGCCTCGGTGACTCGAACCAAGTCAAGGGCAAGGTTGCGGTCGGGCCGCTCGATAATCGTGGCTTCCTGGCTCATGCACATCCCCTGGCAATGGTGGTGAGGTCTATGGGCTCACTCTATCGGGGAGCAAATGACCCCCCGTGGGTCTAGGGGCTCGGGTTGTCCGCGACTATTGGACTATGGCTGGACGTCGCGGATTTGAGTCGGTGCGAGACATGGTGCTCTCGCTGGGTGTGGTTTTAGCCTTCGTTGCGATGCTGCTCTTGGTGACCTTTCGCCAAAGTGAAGATCCGGTCAAAGTCGTGGACTCAACGGCCGTTCGACAAGGTGTGGCGACCAATGCGCCGTACAAGGCGGTCCTTCCCAAGGACGTGAAGGGGTGGCGCGTCACCAGCGCTCGAGTCGCACTACCAGGGGACAACCCCTTCGGGTGGAGCATCGGTTTTTACACCGACAAAGACACCTATGTCGGTATTGGTCAAAGCAACCAAGAAGCCTCGCGTTACCTGCGTGAGGAAAAAGCTGACGGCGACGAAGTGGGCAAAACCAACGTCGGTGGCGTGGAGTGGACCAAGTTAGAGCGCGAAGATGAATCGCGACGCTGGTTGGCTAACACGCGCAACGGTGTCACCACGTTGATCGCCGGTACGGGCGAATTTAGCGAGTTGGAAAAGTTGGCGAACTCATTGGAGCTGGCGAAGACCTCAGGCTGACGCGTCGTCACCCTTGACTGCATCCAGTCGCTCTTGTGCCCCATCAAGCCAGCCTTGGCACACGGCCGCTAAGTGCTCCCCGCGCTCCCACAGGCTCAAGGATTCCTCCAAGGTGGAGTCACCAGCTTCGAGTTTGGCCACAATCTCCACCAATTCATCGCGGGCTTCCTCGTAAGAGGGGCGATCGGTGAATTTCGGTGCTGCTTGTTCACTCATGCTGGGTCCTTGGCTGTTATCTGGTTGACGGTGGCACTGAAACTACCTGATGCGACGCGTACGTGGACCACCTCTTCTGGATTGAGTTGGCTGGAATCACGAATGATGTGATGGTCGGGGCCTTGAACGATGGCGTATCCGCGTTCGAGGGTGAAGCCTGGTGACAGTGCGCGAACAATGTCACGAGTATGTGCGAGCTGTGTTGTTGCGTGCAAAACCACGTTAGTGATGTGAACACGAATGCGCCGCCGGCTATTCAGCAAGTCCTCGCGTCGCGCAATCAAGAATCCATCAGGGGTGGCCAGCACTGGTCGCGCACGCAGTTGGGTCAACGAGGCGCTCTCACGAGTGATGAGTTGGCCGATGGTGCGGCGCACAGACTGGCGCGCGTTGTTAAGGGCGTTGAGTTCCTGCTGAAAGTCGGGTACCAGCTTGCTGGCCGCATCGGTGGGTGTCGAAGCACGAACATCAGCGACGTAATCCAGCAAAGGCGAATCCGGTTCGTGTCCGATGGCTGAGACCACGGGGATAGTGCAGGCAGCGACGGCTCGAATCAAAGTTTCGTCAGAAAACGCCAAGAGGTCTTCGACCGATCCTCCGCCACGGGCGATGACGATGACGTCCACGGTGGGGTCTGCTTGGAGTTGTTCAAGTGCTTTGAGGATTTCTGGCACGGTTGTCGGACCCTGTACAGAGGTGTTCTTGACAGTGAACTTCACCCCCGGCCAACGTTTCTTAGTGTTTTCTAAGACGTCTCGCTCAGCTGCACTTGCCTTCCCAGTAATCAAGCCAATGTTGCGTGGCAAGAAAGGCAACCCGATTTTGCGATCCGCATCGAACAATCCTTCGGCCGCAAACATCTTGCGCAGCGTTTCGATGCGGGCAAGGAGTTCACCCAATCCCACGGGCCGGATGTCACTGATCTCTAGCGAGAAGGAACCACGGTTGGGGTAGAAGTTGGGTTTGCCATTGACGACGACTCGATCACCATCTGCGATGTCTGGCATCAACGTCTTGATCAAGTTCGATGGGCAGGTGATCGACAGCGAGTAGTCCTCGTTGACATCGCGCAACGTCATGAACGTCTTTTGGTATCCCGAGCGAATCTTTACCTGCGTGACTTGGCCCTCGACCCAGACCTGGCCGAGCTTTTCAATCCAATTCTTGATTTCGTGGCTCACCTGGCTAACAGCCATCGGCGTCTCGACGGAATTGGATGCGGGCACCCGCCGATCGTACGCGGTGAGGGTGACGCAGTAGGGGGTATTGGACCCTTGGCACCTACGATGGGGGCATGAGTTCTTCGCGTCAGGTCCTGCTCGCTGCCCCTCGTGGATATTGCGCCGGAGTGGACCGTGCAGTGCAAACAGTTGAGGAAGCCCTCGAACTTAATGGGGCTCCGGTCTATGTCCGCAAAGAGATCGTTCACAACCAGCATGTGGTGCACACGCTTGAGGAGCGTGGAGCGATTTTTGTTGACGAAACCGACGAAGTTCCCGAAGGCGCCTTGGTCATTTTTTCGGCCCACGGGGTGGCTCCGGTTGTTCACGAAGAAGCAGCAGCTCGAAACTTGCGCACCATTGATGCAACGTGCCCGTTGGTGACCAAAGTTCACAACGAAGCCCGACGCTTTGCCGAAGACGGTTTTGACATCTTGCTCATCGGTCACGATGGTCATGAAGAAGTCATCGGCACCACCGGTGAGGCACCCGATCGGATCACCTTGGTTGGCGGACCGGGTGAGGCCAGCGAAATCGTGGTGGCTAACCCCGAAAAGATAGCTTGGCTCTCACAAACCACGTTGTCGGTGGACGAGACGATGGAAACGGTCGAGAAGCTGCGGGAGCGCTTCCCCCTGCTCGTCGATCCACCTAGCGATGACATTTGTTATGCGACACAAAACCGTCAGTCCTCGGTCAAGCTCATTGCCGAACAAAGCGATGTCGTCATCGTGGTGGGATCAGGCAATTCTTCCAACTCGGTGCGCCTGGTGGAAGTCGCTCTTGACGCCGGTGCCGGTGCGGCTTACCGCGTGGATCACGCCGACGAGATCCAAGAGGGATGGGTCGAGGGTGCGACCACGGTCGGCGTGACCAGTGGCGCCTCGGTCCCCGAGATCTTGGTTGATGGGGTGTTGGAGTGGTTGGCCGCTCGTGACTTCAAGGATGTTAAGGAAGTCAGTGCCGCCGAAGAGAAGTTGGTCTTTGCCTTGCCGCAAGAACTTCGCCGCGATCTCAAGGCCGCGGGCAAAAACACCTAAGCCTTAGCGGCCTGTTCGACCGCGCACCACGATGACGATGAAACACACAATCGTGGTGAAGAACAACCACGGCGCTCCCACTGCGAGGAACGTCCCCAACGTGGCAAACGAGTTGAGTAGGACTCCACCGGACTTACCATTGATCGGGCCGCTGGCGAGCAAAATCGCTGCCGAATAAATCAGCGGGGGAGCGACAACAGCTGCCAAGAGGTTGCGTCGTTGAATCTTGACTGCCGCATAAATCGAAACGATGGCAAAAACTACATTAGGCAATCCGCCGATGCCGCTGGAGATCCAGGTGCTGAGCAACATCACGAACGCGGTGGGTCCAAGGCAGATGATGATCATGCCGGGGATGGTCAATCCTGGCGAACGCGTCGCTTTGCTGGGCTTGCGCTTGCTGGTGGTTGATCCCTGAGACCGGGGAGACAACTCTGGCGGCAACTCTGGCGGCAAACTCGTGGACACATCCCAAACCGTAGTGCCCGGACCGCCTCAAAACCCGAAGGTGAGCCTGCGCCACGGCGCGAAATTGATCACAGGGCGTCGGATTCGCCAGCATCTTGGGTTTGGAGTTCAATGTTGTTCCACTGAATCCAGTCCAGCAATCCAGCAAAAGCTTCGGCGCTGATCTGCACATCGAGATCATCGATTTGGCAGCGCATCGTGGTGTCGTCGAACTGAAAAGCAAAGGTTCGTATGTTGATGGGCTCGTCCTTGGCCCAAAAGAATCGTGCAACGCCAGAGGGCTTTTGGTAATACGCAACGATGATGCGTTGATCGGTAAAGAAGAGCACGCCATCCAAGTTGGTTTCCACCTGTGCTGTGCATCCCCACAGGAATGTTTCGTCGGTGTAGAGCCGAAGGCGCGCATGATTGAACGGAATACGTGAATCACCGCGCACCATCGTGTCGCCCTGCTCAACCGTGGGGAAGATAAAGAACAGTGGATTCATGGCAAGACCTTTAAGCGCCCGTCGATGAGGCCGGCGGCTCAAGGGCGGGAGCTTCATCGACCAGGCGGATGCTCAATTCTTCCTGTGCGCCTTCGACGAGTTCGGCTTTGCTGAGCTGGTTGACTGAGGATTCGACCATTTTGGGCTGATCCAAGGGCTCACCAACGATTTCTAGATCGTTGAGCTTGCGAGCAGAGACCAAAACCCGACTTTCCAAAGAGCTCACGGTGTTATTGAAGTTCTTGGTGACCGATTCGATGGATTTACCCAGTGTGGAGATATGGCCGCCGAGCTTGCCGAGTCGGTCGTAGAGCTCCTTGCCCAAGTCGAGGACCTGTTGTGCATTTTGTGACAGCTTTTCCTGCTGCCATGCATACGCAATGGTCTTGAGCATCGAGATCAAGGTGGTGGGGGTGGCGATGATGACGTTCTTGCTCATCGCAAATTCAAGGAGATCGCGATCGCGCTCAAGTGCCGGAGCCAAAAATGATTCGCCGGGAACAAAGAGCACGACGAACTCAGGTGCCGGGGTGAATTGTTTCCAGTAGGCCGTTGCGGAGAGGTTCTTGACGTGTTCGCGAAGATGCCGAGCGTGCGCCTGCAAGCGATCCTCAATGAATGCGGGGTCCACGCTCTCGTACGCATCAAGGAAAGCTGCCAATGTGACTTTGGAATCAACGACGACGTTGCGATCGCCAGCAATTCGGACCACCATGTCCGGGCGTTGACCCTCGCCGTCGGCATTGATCACGCTTTCTTGTTCGTAAAAGTCGCAGCGATCGGTCATGCCGGATAGCTCAACGATGCGACGCAACTGCATTTCGCCCCAACGACCCCGCGCCTGGGGTGCACGCAGGGCTTGAACCAGTGATGCAGTCTCTTTCTTCAAACTCTCGTTATTGGTTTGGACCGCGCCGACCTGTTCGCGCAATTCCGCGTACGCCTTGCCGCGCTCGACTTCCAAATCACGCAGTTGCTTGTCTACTTGTTCCAGGCTTGCCTTGATCGGGGTCATCAAGTTCTCAACAGCCTTTTGCTGCTTTTCCAATTCGGAATTGTTCGTTTGTTCCGTGCGCTTGAGGCGCTCCTCGGCCACGGTGAGAAACGATTCAGTGTTGGCCTTGAGTGCATCGGCAGCCAGGGCTTCAAATTGCGTCTTGAGGCGCTCGAGGTTTGCCTGTTCGTCGGTGGAGCGTTGGGCAGCCAGGTTGCGTTCTGCATCGAGTGTGGCCTTCGCGGTTGCCGCATCGCTTTGTGCTTGAGACAGGGCAGAAGCGCTGCTGCCTTTCCCGAGCAGATAACCCAACGCCAGTCCAACCAGGACACCCACAACGGCCAAAATCACTACGACGAATGCGCTCATTTGTCCATCGTGTCAGATGTGACTGACACGGCGCAGGCTCGCCTGAGAATGGCGTAGATGCGCCACCTAGACTGATGCGCGTGACCCTTCAAATCGGCATTGTCGGCCTGCCCAACGTGGGCAAATCCACCCTCTTTAATGCGTTGACGAAAAACGATGTGTTGGCGGCTAATTACCCGTTCGCCACCATCGAACCCAACGTCGGTGTCGTGCCCGTGCCTGACGAGCGCCTAGCCGCATTGGCTGAAATCTTTGGGTCAGAGCGCGAGCTCCCCGCATCCGTGGAATTTGTGGACATCGCTGGCATCGTCAAGGGCGCTAGCGAAGGTGCAGGTCTGGGTAACAAGTTCTTGGCCAACATTCGTGAAGCCGATGCGATCTGCCAAGTCATTCGCGTGTTCACCGACCCGGACGTAGTGCACGTCGATGGTCGCGTCTCGCCCTCTGATGACATTGAAACGATCAACACTGAATTGATCCTTGCTGACTTGCAAAGTATTGAAAAGGCGATCCCGCGTTTGCAAAAAGAAGCACGCGTGAACAAGGACCGCGTCGAGGCACTGGAAGTCATTGAAAAGGCCAAGGCTGCACTGGACTCGGGAGTCACCGTTTTCGCGTCCGGTCTTGATCCGGAGCCGCTCAAGGAACTGTTTTTGTTGACGTCCAAGCCGTTCTTGTACGTGTTCAACATGGATGACACTGAATTGGCCAACGATGGACTCAAAGAAGAGCTGCGTGCGTTGGTTGCGCCGGCGGAAGCGATCTTCCTGGACGCCAAGATTGAGTCCGAGTTAGTAGAACTCGATGCAGCTGAGGCCTTAGAACTTTTGCAGTCCATCGGCCAAGAAGAATCTGGGCTCGATCAACTCGCACGCATTGGCTTTAACACCCTGGGCTTGCAGACCTACCTGACGGCCGGACCAAAGGAAGCCCGCGCCTGGACCATTCCGGTGGGTGCAACGGCTCCGCAAGCCGCTGGTGTGATTCACACCGACTTCGAGCGCGGCTTCATCAAGGCCGAGATCGTGTCCTTCGCTGATTTAGTCGAAGCCGGATCCATGGCTGAAGCTAAATCGCGCGGCAAGGTGCGTATGGAAGGCAAGGAATACATCATGGCCGACGGCGACGTCGTTGAGTTCCGCTTTAACGTGTAGTTCTTACGACAGCGTGATCGTCAAGGTGGCCACGTAAACATCGGCGGCCTGGAACGCAGGAATAGTCAATGTCAGTGGCGCAGTGATGTTAAAGACTCCACCGGTGGTCTGGGTTGTTGCGTTGACCGTGGTGTCCTTGGTACACAAACTCACTACCGCGGAAAAGTCTTGTGTTGCCCCTGCGGTTTGGCCTGAGGCCACCAGTGAACTGTCAAAGCCAGCCAAGCTGGTCTTCGTTCCGGCGGTGTAGTCCCACGCCGTGGAGTTAGTGGCCGGCACGCAGGATGGCGTAACGGACAACGTGGACTTATTGATGGTCTTGCCCGTTGCGCCAGCAAAGTTTGTTAGAGATGCTGTCAGCGACCAGCCAAAAGTTCCACCCCGACTATCACTGACGGTGATGTCGTTGAGGTTTCCAATGATTGCTGTTGGAGCAAATGGGCTGGTGATCGTGCCCAAGTTGATGGTCGTGGGCGATGTGTTGACATTGGTCGTTCCGCGAACGGGAGAGAGAACTGAGGACTGGTCAGTCGAGCCAACCGTTGGTGTCGCCGTCACGTAGGTGCGTTGAGTCAACACGCCTTGCAAAACGGATACTTGAACTTTTTGTCCCGTCAAGCATCCCGGCCCCCCAGAAGAGTCGCCTGAGTAGGCGATGCATTTATCTGGGGACTCTTGCGCCAAAAAGGGAGTTTGGGCCAACAAGACATTGGATGTGTCATTAAAGGCACCGATGCCGGTCGCAAAGCCGGGGGCTACATACGAAACCGAAAACGCTCCGGTGCTATCGGTTGTGGTGGTTACCGTCGCGCCGGATGGAGCACCGGTCGGGGGCCAAACAAAGCGGCCCTCTAGGCGGATCGTTGTGTTTGCGGGAAACACGCTGCCTCGAACAGTGACCGTCTCGCCACTGGCTGCGACCCCGGGATCAGCAAAGATGCGCGGACAACCGGGGTAAGAAACAGGTCCTTGCGTGGGGCCACCAACGTAGGTGATTCCCGTTGCCGTGACTTCGCACTGTCGCGCGAGGTTAAGGGCGATGAAAACACAGTCATTACTTGGCCCGCAGGTATCTCCATCGGGGTTGTTCAAGGAACCATTGAGCACCGTTAATGGTGAACTTGCACTGCCACTGGAGTTACTACTGACCAAATAGGCCGATCCGGTAGTCAGCGTGCAGGAACTCGGTCCGCTCACTGTCTTACCGCGCTTGCACAACGCAATCACCACGGACGCATTCGGGCTGAATCCGGTCACGCTGACGGTGACATTTTGGCCACCGGTGTAAGGACCAGCTGGGCTAACCGAAATGCCGGGCTGATTAATCGTTAAGGCACTGGGTGTGTTGAACGTCGGGCTCGGCGGGGCGACGTAGTCCGGTCCGGCGATCTTGGTCTGGTTGTCAAAGAAGTCCAGTGACAAGTTCACCGAACTAATCGGGGTGGTGAAGACCACGTGACCACCACCAGCGACCGTGTAGAGCACCGTCGTGGCGGTGCAGCTGGTGAAGGTCCGTTTGGTTACACCAGCGACAGGGGTGGAGTCGGTGTAACTCGAGCAGCCATTGCGTTGGGTTCCCCAGTAATCCACGTCCCTGGTAACCGTGCCAATGTAGGACGAAGATTCCGCGAGGTTCGGATCAGGGACAAACGGTCCGAAGTAGTTGACAATGGTGTCGGCATCACCATGGGTGACCAGCAGGGGTACGGCCCTGGTCGTGCACCGAGCAGGATTGATCAGGTTGACACCAGCCCATGGGGCGATGGCTGCCACCTTGTTCCAACGGCATCCCAAGTAAGTCGAAAAGGAAGCGCCGGAAGAAAAGCCAGAGGCAAAAATTCGGGAGTCGTCGACACAAGTGACGTCGTCAATATCGGTCAATATCGCTTCCAGGAAAGCCACATCTGCAGGTGCGCCCCCGCTTGCCGGACTTCCCCATCCCGGTGTGCTTCCTCCACCTTGAGCGATCGCCTGTGGAGTAATCACGGTGTACCCGCGCTGCGTGGCAGTAGCGGCCATGCCAGTAGAGGTTTCAAAAGCGGATGCGTTACCGCCGGCGCCATGAAAATTGAAGATCACCGGTACGGGTGTTCCAACAGCTGGTGCGGGATTAGGAGTCGATACAAAGAACGAGCGCGATACGCCACCGACGGAAATAGTTCGCGATTGCATCGAAACCGTCGAACTCGATGAGCAGCTGCCGCTTGCTTGGGCCGAGATTGGCCCGATAGCCGACATGAAGCCAAGCATCAGCGCGACAGTGACTAGCAACCGTGTCGCACGGCTGTAGAGGCCGGCTTTCATCCACAAACTCCTAGGTGTTGTTGCGGTAAATTCTTGGGCGCTAAGGCCGGTGTGGTCAAGGTATTTGCCCAAATCGTCAGGCATCTGTGACGGTGGCCTGGGCGACAGTCATACTCTGCCTATGCCCGAAACCAGACTCCCCACGGTTGTGGCCGGTGCAGCCATCTTTGATGACCGTGGCTGGTTGCTCAGCGCTCGGCGCACGTTGCCGTTGCACGTGGCGGGCAAGTGGGAGTTTCCCGGCGGCAAAGTCGAAGAAGGCGAAACCGACCTTCAAGGTTTGCATCGCGAGATCATGGAAGAGCTCGGTGTGGAGATCGAAGTTGGCGAACAAGTCGGTGCCGATTGGCAGCTAGGCCCGAACTTTGTTTTACGCCTATGGAAGGCGCAGATCATCAGCGGAGAGCCACAGCCCTTGGAAGACCACGACATCTTGCAGTGGCTCGAACCAGGGCATTGGTTTGATGTCGACTGGCTACCGGCTGACCTACCGATCGTTCAAGCCCTCGTGGATCAGTCGGCAGCGCAGTAGCAAGCAAAAAGGCCCGACTGCCGAAGCAGCCGAGCCCTTTCGTCAAGCCAGTGGACTAGATCTTGCCGGTTTCGCGTGGCTTGCGACGCAAGATCTTGCCGATGAAGACGACGGGGTCGTACTTGGTGTCCACCACGCGCTCCTTCATCGGGATGATCGCGTTGTCGGTGATCTTGATGTGCTCGGGGCACACGTCGGTGCAGCACTTGGTGATGTTGCACATACCCAGACCTTGCTCGGCTTGAGCAAAAGACTTGCGGTCAGTGCGTGCATCCAAGGGGTGCATGTCCAGCTCGGCGGCACGGATGAAGAAACGCGGACCTGAGAAGGCTTCCTTGTTTTCTTCGTGGTCGCGCACCACGTGGCAGGTGTTTTGGCACAAGAAGCACTCGATGCACTTGCGGAACTCTTGCGAGCGCTCCACGTCGAGTTGCTGCATGCGGTAGTCGCCAGCCTTGATGTCTGCGGGGGGAGCAAACGCTGGAATCTGACGGGCCTTGGTGTAGTTGAACGACACGTTGGTCACCAGGTCGCGGATCACCGGGAAGGTGCGCATCGGGGTGACGGTGATGGTCTCGTTCTCTTCAAAGGTGCTCATGCGCGTCATGCACAGCAAGCGCGGCTTACCGTTGACCTCGGCTGAACACGAACCACACTTACCGGCCTTGCAGTTCCAGCGCACCGCCAAGTCGGGGGTTTGCGTGGCCTGCAAGCGGTGAATGATGTCGAGGACGACTTCACCTTCGTTGACATCGACTTCGTAGTTTTCCAGGCCGCCTTGCTCGCCGTCGCCGCGGTAGACGCGGAACTTCGCCTTGTAACCCATCAGTTCTTCTCCTCTGGCAGCGCAGTCAACTCTTCTTCGGTCATGTACTTCTTCAACTCAGCGCGGTCAAACAACGACAGCAACTCGGTGGGGATCGTGGGTACTGGCTGCTGAGTGACCTCAACGGCAGTGCCATCGCTCTTGCAGATCAAGTTCACCTGACGCCACTTCGGATCCATCGTGGGGAAGTCATCGCGCGTGTGACCACCGCGAGACTCTTCACGAATCAACGCCGCCTTGGCAACAGACTCCGAGATCAACAGCAAGTTGGTCAGGTCCAGTGCCAAGTGCCAACCGGGGTTGAACACTCGATCGCCGGCAACGCTGACGTTCTTGGCGCGAGCCTTGAGTGCATCGAGCTTGACGATGGCGTCCTTGACCTCATCGGCGTTACGGATGATTCCCACCAAGTCACCCATGACCGTTTGCAGGTCGTGGTGAATCGTGTAGGGGTTTTCGCCATCTGTTGCATTCAGCGGAGCAAGAGCAGCGTCAACGGCTGCTTGCAGGTCAGCTTCGTCAATGGCAACAGCTGCTCCACCGCGCGAGTCCAGGTATTCAGCAGCACCCAAACCGGCACGACGCCCAAAGACCAGCAGGTCAGACAGTGAGTTACCACCCAAGCGGTTGGAGCCGTGCATTCCGCCACCGACTTCACCAGCGGCAAACAAGCCCTTGACGTACGGCGAAGCACAGGTGTCGGGAATTGTCTCGACGCCACCCATTACGTAGTGACAGGTCGGTCCGACTTCCATCGGCTCCTTGGTGATGTCAACGTCGGCCAGCTCTTTGAACTGGTGGTACATCGAGGGCAGGCGCTTGAGGATCTGCTCGGCTGGAAGGCGCGAAGCAATGTCCAGGTACACGCCACCATTCGGAGTGCCGCGACCGGCCTTGACCTCAGAGTTAATCGCGCGGGCGACTTCGTCACGAGGCAACAACTCTGGAGGACGACGGTTGTTGTCGGCGTCGGTGTACCAGCGGTCGGCTTCTTCTTCGGTTTCCGCGTACTGCTTGCGGAACACGTCGGGGACGTAGTCGAACATGAAGCGCTTGCCTTCAGAGTTCTTCAACACACCACCGTCACCGCGAACAGACTCGGTGACCAAGATGCCCTTGACCGACGGAGGCCAAACCATGCCGGTGGGGTGGAACTGCAAGAACTCCATGTTGACCAAGGAACCGCCAGCGCGCATCGCGAGAGCATGACCGTCGCCGGTGTACTCCCACGAGTTCGAGGTGACGCGGTACGCCTTGCCGATACCGCCGGTGGCCAAGACGATGGCTGCGGTGTCGAAGGCAATGAAGTCGCCGGTCTCACGGAAGTAACCCATGCAACCGGTAACTGCGCCGTCCTTGGTGAAGATCTCCTGGATTGAGCACTCAGCGAAGACCTTGATGAACTTCTCGCCATCGCCGAACTCACGCTCGTCGTCTTGCTGCAAGGAGATGATCTTTTGCTGCATCGTGCGGATCAATTCCAGGCCGGTTCGGTCTCCCACGTGCGCGAGGCGGGGGTACTCGTGACCACCGAAGTTGCGCTGGCTGATCTTGCCGTCCTTGGTGCGGTCAAACAATGCGCCATAGGTTTCCAGTTCCCAAATGCGGTCGGGGGATTCCTTGGCGTGGAGTTCGGCCATGCGGTAGTTGTTCAAGAACTTGCCACCGCGCATGGTGTCGCGGAAGTGGACTTGCCAGTTGTCGTTGCTGTTGACGTTACCCATGGCAGCGGCAGCGCCGCCTTCAGCCATAACGGTGTGTGCCTTACCCAGCAATGACTTGGTGACGATGGCGACTGACTTGCCCATCATGCGAGCTTCGATGGCGGCACGCAATCCGGCACCACCAGCACCCATCACCACTACGTCAAATGAATGGCGTTCGATCTGTGTCATAGAAGTGTCAATTCCTCAGTGTGTGATGGTTAGAAGGTGTTGAAGTCGGTGATCCAGCCAGCGGCAACAGCCATGACGTAGAAGTCAGCGACAACCAAAGAAGCCAAGGTGGTCCAGGCCAATTCCTGATGCTTGCCGTTGAGCTTGGAAACAAAGGTCCAACCCTTGTAGCGCAACGGGTGCTTAGAGAAGTTAGTCAAACGACCACCCATGATGTGGCGGCACGAGTGGCACGAAGCGGTGTAGGCCCAGAGCAGGATGACGTTGGCGGTCAGGACGATCGAGCCGACGCCGACGCCCCAGCTGCCATCTTCACTTTTGAAGGAGTGGAAGGCGTCAATGGTGTTGATGATGGAGATCAAGGCGGCGATGTAGAAGAAGTAGCGGTGCGAGTTTTGGCCCAAAAGCGGGAAGCGGGATTCGCCGGAGTACTTCTTGTGGGGCTCGTTGACCGCACAGGCGGTGGGCGATTGCCAGAACGAGCGGTAGTAGGCCTTGCGGTAGTAGTAGCAGGTGAAGCGGAAGAGGAACAAGAACGGCAATGTCAATGCGGCGTAAGGAATGAACCACAGGTCGGGCAGGAACGTTCCCCATTCAGCGGCGGCGGGAATGCAACCGTTGGAGATGCAGGGAGAGTAGAAGGGCGTGAGGTAGCGGATGGCCTCGTCGCCGCCCTGTGCAGCCCAGTAGTAGTCCTGCATGAAGACGCGAACAGTCGCGTACGTGATCCATGCGGTGATTCCGATGACCGTCAGCAGTGGAGAGATCCAGTACTTGTCGGTTCGCAGGGTGCGAGCAGTAATTCTTGCCCTGCCGGGCGAGAGGGTGCCGCTGGTCATGAATATTCCTCCACGGAAGAGTTGCTAGCCAACATCACATTGGGGTGGGTCACGCCTGTGTGGTGCGAAATAATGCGCCCCTTAGGATTACAGAGTGACCGGCAGCACACGCTGTCGCCCCCCTGTCCCAGAATCGAGTGCTGGCCGACGTGCCCAACACCCCCACGACCTTTCGTTATGACCTGCGCAATGTGGCCATCGTGGCCCACGTTGACCACGGAAAGACCACTCTGGTGGACCAGATGTTGCGTCAAGCCGGAGCTTTCAATGCGCATGAAGCCTTGACCGATCGTGTGATGGATTCGATGGATCTTGAGCGGGAAAAGGGCATTACCATCCTCGCCAAAAACACGGCAATCCGCTACGTCCCTCCTGCAGGATCTGATGTGATCCCTGCCACGGATGGCGCCACGGCTATGACCATCAACATCGTGGACACCCCAGGTCACGCTGACTTCGGCGGCGAGGTTGAGCGTGGGCTGGAAATGGTCGACGGCGTGCTGCTCCTGGTGGATGCCAGCGAAGGCCCACTGCCGCAAACCCGCTTCGTTTTGCGCAAGGCCTTGGCCAAGGGGTTGCCCGTGGTGCTGGTCATCAACAAGGTGGACCGCCCAGACTCACGCATTAAAGAAGTCGTGGACGAGACCTATGAACTCTTCTTGGACCTGGATGCCACAGAAGAGCAAATCGACTTCCCGATCGTGTACTGCTCGGCCAAAGCTGGTCGCGCGTCCATGAATCGTCCAGAAGACGGTGGAATGCCAGATTGCGACGACCTCGGGCCACTCTTCACCGCGCTGACATCAACGATTCCTGCTCCTACCTTTACCCCCGGCGCTCCGTTGCAAGCCCATGTGACAAACCTGGATGCTTCGCCCTACTTGGGTCGCTTGGCCTTGTGCCGCGTCCACGAAGGTGAAATCAAAAAGGGTCAGCAGGTGGCTTGGTGCCGCGCCGACGGAACTGTTGAACGCGTAAAAATCGTTGAACTGCTGATGACTGAAGCTCTCGATCGTGTTCCTGCTGAATCAGCCGGGCCTGGCGACCTAGTCGCTATCGCTGGAATTTCTGAAATCACCATTGGTGAGACGTTGGCTGATTTGGAAAACCCCGTTCCGCTTCCCGTGATCACCGTGGATGAGCCATCGCTGTCGATGACCATTGGTATCAACACCTCACCTCTTTCTGGTCGATCGGGAACCAAGCTGACTGCCCGCTTGCTGAAGGCTCGATTGGATTCTGAGCTAGTCGGTAACGTCTCCCTGCGCGTGGAACAAACTGAACGTCCTGATACTTGGGAAGTTCAAGGCCGTGGCGAATTGCAGCTGGCCATCCTGGTCGAGCTCATGCGTCGTGAAGGTTTTGAAATGACCGTGGGTAAGCCACAGGTCGTGACGCGCTTGATTGACGGCAAGATTCATGAGCCGATGGAACGTTTGACCATTGACATCCCCGAAGAGCACCTCGGAGTGGTTACTCAGTTGATGGCCTTGCGTAAGGGCCGCATGGAGCAGATGGTCAACCACGGCACTGGTTGGGTGCGCATGGAGTTTCTGGTTCCTGCTCGTGGCTTGATTGGTTTCCGCACCGAGTTCCTGACTGAAACGCGCGGTACCGGATTGCTGCACCACACCCGTCCGTCGGGCTCGTTGGTCGCTGACCGCACTGGACCGACCACCGGTTTTGCATTGGCGAACTTGCAAGAGCGCGGCACGATGTTTGTTGGCCCAGGTACCGATGTGTACGAGGGAATGATCGTGGGCGAAAACTCGCGCGCGGATGACTTGGACGTCAACCCGACCAAGGAGAAGAAACTGACCAACATGCGTCAGTCCTCCGGCGACGTCTTGGTGCCGCTGATTCCCCACCGCCAACTCTCGCTCGAAGAAGCCCTTGAGTTTTGTCGTGAAGACGAGTGCGTCGAGGTTTCACCGGCGACCGTTCGTATTCGCAAGGTGATCTTGGATGCCAACGAGCGTGGACGGACCCGCGGTAAGGCCAAAAAGCCCCAATAAGGCTTAAGTCAAGGACTTTTTCAGGAAGTCCAGCTGAAGAATCAGCAGGTTTTCGGCTACTTCTTCTTGCGGCGTCATATGCGTGACACCGGTGAGGTATTCGACCTGGTGTTCTTTGCCTGCTGCGGTGAGTGCTGCTGATAGTTGCGCGGTGTTTGACACGAAGACGTTGTCATCGTCCACACCGTGAATGAGTAACAGCGGTCGGGACAGTTGTGGTGCGCGTGGTAACAGTGAGTTTGCGTCGTAGACATCAGGTTGAGTGCGCGGGTCGCCGAGGTAGCGCTCGGTGTAGTGAGTGTCGTAGAGCCGCCATTCGGTTACCGGTGCGCCAGCAACTGCTGCATGGAACACATCAGGTCGATCAAGTACTGCAAGAGCGGCCAAGTAACCACCAAAGGACCAACCGCGGATACCAACTCGGCTTCGATCAAGTTTGCCGGGGAATTTCGCGGTCACAAGTTCGAGTGCGCTGACCTGATCGGCAAGCACTCCGCTTGCGAGGTCGTCCTTAACTGACTTCTCCCACGATGGGCTGCCAGGCATTCCGCGACCATCGGTCACGATGACAACAAAACCTTGGTCGGCCCACCATTGCGCTGTCAGGAAGGCAGAACCTGCGTTGACCACACGCTGACCGTGCGGGCCGCCGTAAGGATCGAGCAGCACTGGCAAGGCCTGACCTGGCAGTTTCCCCTCTGGGAACAACACGGCGATGCGCAAGTGGGGTTCATCGCCGTCAACTCGATAAACCACGGGTGTGACGCTCGGGCCTTCAGCAAAGGACTCGACAGTGTGAATTCCGTGAGCACTGGTCACGACCACGTCGCTGGCACCGACCTCAAGACTGTTTCGAGAAATCACCGATGTCCCGCTGCGCGATGTTCCCGAGGTCCAGCCGCCGGCGCTGAGTTGCACCGAACCATCAGTTTCATTCCATGACCAGAGGTCGCACACCCACGAGTCGTGACTTGGGCAGGCGGTGAAGAACACGGTGTTGAAATCAACACCGGTGATGGCGCGAACATCCCAACCGATCGGCGATACAGGTTCGACGTTGATGAAGAGTCGTCGATGATCGTTGTCGTGGTCGTCGCGAACGCTGGCGAGCTGGCCTGATTCGGTGCGCACTGGCGATCCGCTGATCAGTTCCACCCATGCAGGATCGGTGGTGTCACTCAGTACGCTGGTCGCGCCCTCGCGACTGATTGTGAGGACTTGGTAGCGGCGCTGGTCGCGCGATTGCACGACCAGGAGCTCGCCGTGGGAGTCCGTGATGACGTCAACGAGGTATTCGTAAGTGCTGTGGTCCCAGTCGATCTCCACCTGTGAGCCATCAAGCCCCACTCGGTGCAAGGTCACTGCTGGATTGGTGGTTCCGGCGGCTGGATAGCGGGTAACCATGGGGGAATCGGGGTCCACGGGGTTCTCGATCGTCAGCTCAGCGACCGCTGACACATCCGTGCGCTGCACCAGCAGGGCTGATCCGTTGTGGGTCCACCACGTTCCGCGGGTGCGATCCATTTCCTCACCGGCGATGAAGTCGGCGATGCCCCACGTGATGTGTGGCGAAGTTTCGGCCGGGGTGATGCGTACGGCAGAGGTGCTTGCTAATCCGGTGAGGTCGTGAACCCACACCGCGTTGTCGTGAACAAAAGCTATGCGTCGACCGGAGCGATCGATGCGAGGATCAATGACAGGGGAAGGTAGAGCAAGCTCACTGACTTGTGACGACTTCACATCAACCAGGAACGCAACACCGTTAATAGTCACTACTGCTCGTGCACAATCTGCATCAGCGGAATACGTCACGATTCCGCCGGCGACTTCGCGCGCACGCTCGCGTCGGGCACGTTCTTCGGCGGGAATATCCCCAGCACTGGAAAAACTCATGGCGACTGGATCCGCGACACAGTTTTCCTCGCCCGTGGCGACATTGAGAACCCACAGACAGTTGACCGAATCGGTGCCGTGCCGAGAGCGGAGAAATAACACCCGCGAGCCGTCAGCACTTATGGCGAAGGTTCGCGGAGCGCCCAGGCGAAACCCTCTAGTCAGGGCTGATCTGCGGGGGAATGAATCGGTGCTCACGGCTTGATCCTGCCAGCAGGACGCCGGCAATGCGCACGCCTACGATGGGTGCATGGCTAAAGGTCGCTTGCTCTTTGTTCACGCCCACCCCGACGACGAAGTCATCGGGAGCGGAATCGCTATGGGTAAGTACGTACGCGAGGGGCATCAGGTCACGCTGGTCACGTGCACGTTGGGCGAAGAGGGCGAAGTGGTCGTCCCGGAACTAGCCAACCTTGATTCGGCGCACGATGACCAACTCGGCGCCCATCGCCAGGGTGAACTGGCCAAGGCAATGCAGATCTTGGGTATCACTGATCATCGCCAGTTGGGTGAGGCTGGTCGCTATCGCGATAGCGGAATGATGGGCACGGAACAAAACGCCCGCGAAGATAGCTTTTGGCAAGCAGACTTAACGAAAGTTGCGACCGACATGGCGGCGGTTATTCGCGAAGTGCGACCACATGTTCTGGTCACTTACGATGAGTTTGGTGGTTACGGCCACCCAGATCACATTCAAGCTCACCGCGCTGCAATGTATGGCGCGGTGTTGGCTGCCGCTCCGTCCTACAAGCCCGAGCTTGGTGCAGCCTGGGATGTGTCAAAAATTTATTGGACAGCCTTCCCGGTTTCTAACGTTGAGCGCACGCGCAAGGTGTTGGCCGAGCGCGGCATTGACTTCTTTTCCAATGATGAAGCCGAAGGTGGTCGCCCGTGGGCTTGCCCTGATGAATTTGTCACCACATCGATCACGGATCTCGGTCTTGAACCGACCAAGATCGAAGCCTTGTTGGCTCACGAAACGCAGATTGCCAAAGACGCCCCGTTCCTGATGATTTCTCAGATGGTCGGGCCGGAAGGCTTGGGCACCGAGCACTTTCGACTCGTTCGCGGCCAGGTGGGAGCCACGAGCGGTGAGTTCAACCGCGAGGACGACTTCCTGTCTGGGCTTGACCTCTAGGACTCCCAGGGGATCGCACCCCTCGGCCTAATGGCTATTTCTCCGGCTAGCGCTAGCCCAAATGGGTGACTGCGCACGCGCCTGATTGAGCGGGAACAGGAAACTGCTTTCACACGCGAAAACTGGGTGTCGAGGAGGCATGTATGTGGGGATCCGGGAAGCTCAATAAGCGCACGATTTTGCCTAGCCAAACGGCAACGTTGACGCCTTCCCCTGGGCCTTCCCCTGAGCCTGCACCTGATGGCCTGCCCGCCCTCATCGCTGCACGCACTGCTGACGTAGGTCGCAACCGTGAGAAGCAGCGTCGTCGTCGTTTACGCGCCATGGCGTGGTTGCTCGGAGTGCCCGCTGCATATTTGTGGTTCCGCCTTGCTGTTGGTGATCCCTTCAATGTCTTTTCGTTCCCCGATTTTGATCCACTCGTGGTCATGCCGTTGCTCTTTTTTGCCTTGCTTGCGGTGGTGTTGCTTGCTGGAACGGTAGGAGCGGGTCGATCACCGCATGTGATGTATCGACCAGAACAAATCAAGACGCGCTTGGACGATGTCATCGGTATTGATCCGGTGAAAGAAGATGTGGTTCGCAGTTTGAATCTCTTCTTGGCACACAAGCAGTTCGCCGATGAAATGGGTGGAACACCGCGACGAGGTTTGTTGTTTGAGGGAGCCCCGGGAACAGGAAAGACTCACTTGGCCAAAGCGATGGCGGCTGAAGCCGGAGTGCCTTTCCTCTTTGTCTCCGCCACGTCTTTTCAGTCCATGTACTACGGCGCTACGGCTCGCAAGATCCGCTCGTACTTCAAGAAGTTGCGCAAGGTGGCTCGCCAAGAGGGCGGCGCCATCGGGTTCATTGAAGAAATTGATGCGATCGCCATGGCTCGTGGTGGTTTGTCCGCAACGGTTGCCCCCGATTCAGTTAGTGCAGTCGCCCACGGGTGTGGCTCGCTTCACGCTCTGCCCACCTCGTTTGCGCTGTCACACACTGCTGGGGCCACGGTCATCAACCAGAACATCACGAGTGAAGGCGTGGGGGGAGTCGTTAACGAACTCCTCGTGCAGATGCAGTCTTTTGATGAACCGACCGGAACCCAGAAAATACAAACGTGGGTCATCGACAAGGTGAACCTGGTGCTGGCTGACGACCGTCAACTGCCGCGACCAGTTCCTCCGCGTACCAACATCTTGTTGATTGCGGCAACCAACCGCGCAGATAACCTTGATCCCGCCTTGTTGCGCCCGGGTCGTTTCGATCGCCGCTTGACGTTTGAATTGCCGGCGAAGGTTGGGCGTCGTCAATTGATTGACCACTTCTTGAAGACCAAGGCGCATTCACCAGAGCTCGATGACGACGTTATGCGCGATCAAGTTGCTTCGGCCACTTCTGGCTACACGCCGGTGATGATTGAGCATCTCTTTGATGAGGCGCTGGTCAACGCCGTTCGCCGTGGACAGCGGGAAATGTCGATGGGTGATGTAGAACGCGCTCGTATGGTCGAGGAAGTGGGACTTGGGCAGCCGGTTGCCTACACCGACCATGAACGC
This sequence comes from actinobacterium acAMD-2, assembly GCA_000754455.1. Taxonomy (GTDB): domain Bacteria; phylum Actinomycetota; class Actinomycetes; order UBA12327; family UBA12327; genus AcAMD-2. Next base: position 55,347 of record JNSE01000001.1, read on the forward strand.
AAACTCATTTCCACGCATGAAGCCGGTCACGCCGTTGCTGCTTATCTGTGTGCGCCGGAGCGCCGTCTGGAGATTTTGACCATCATCAAGCGCCGACAGGCCCTGGGAATGTTGGCCCATGGCGATGCTGATGATGTTTTCACTCGCTCGCGTACGGAAATGCTGGCCCTCATTCGCATCGCCATGGCCGGACAGGTGGCTGAGGAACTCTTCTTTGGTGACATCTCCACTGGCCCTGGTGGCGACTTGCTCTATGCCACCAATGTTGCCTGCGAGATGGTGGGCTCAGTGGGAATGACGGACACCTTGATCTCGTTCGCCGCAGTACAAAACGGCGCCTTCAACGGCAGCAACATCGTCGGTCGAGTCCTCAGCGATGCTGACGGGCGAGCGCGGGTTGAAAAGCTATTGCAGGAGCAAAAAGCGGCCGTCAAAATTTTGCTGACTCAAAACCGTCATCTGGTGAAAGCCTTGCGTGATGCGCTGATGGTGCGAGAAGAATTGATCGGTCGCGAGATCACCGACGTTATTGAATCGGCCGGTGGCATGCAACGTGCAAGCTTGATTGATGTGCGAGCCGATGCGACGGAGCGAGCCTAGATACTCCATAGTGTGAGGGTGAATCCCAGTCCTCGCCGGTTTTCCTGGTTCCTCCCGGTGCTCTTTGCCTACTTAGTGGGCGTTGTGGTGGCAACGGTTGGGTGCTTTTGGCAATCCGGGCAAAGCGTCCTGGGATCGCTGGCCATTCCGATTGGTCTCGTGGCAGCGCTGTTTGTCACCTGGCTCGGAGGCCAGATTGTCGTGACGTCAACGTCCCAACGGTGGGCGCCAACTGCCTATGCAGTGGCCTTTATTCAGATGGTCCTGACCCTAACGGCGACCACAGCGGCGGGCGATGTGGTGGTGGCCGCGACCTGGTACGGCTACGCGTTCTTGATACTTAGCTTGCTCATCGTCGGCTTTACCGCGGTTCGCCACGGCATGCTTGGGCCCCGACGGCTGCGATAAGCACCGGGTCTGGCGGATTGTCGGAACCGGATTGAGGTTCCGCGCCGTCATAGGATGAAGGCGCCGAAACGTCGGTGACTGTGTCTAGAGGATGGCAACAACGTGGCAAGCGGCACTACCGGACAGTTAACCGCTGCCGAACTCTCAGCCCGGCGACTGCGCCGCCGTTTGATCATCGCCGCTGTTTTTGCCGTTTCACTGATCTTGATCGTGTTGAACGCCAACGCTCGGGGCAATGTCCCATCGGGCACCACGGTTGAGGGCGTTTCCATTGGTGGATTGAGCGCTGAACAGGCCGCGTCTGTTTTGACTAAGAAGTTGGCCCCTCGCATTAAGAAGGACATCACGCTGACTGCCGATGGCCGCAAGGTCACGGTCGATGCGCAAAAGGCGGGTCTCGCACTCGATGTTGAGGGCACTGTGTCTAAGGCCACGTCGCTGACGGGCACCGGAAATGTATTTTCTCGTCTTTTTGGCAAGGGAGGAGACATTGAGCCGGTTTATACCGTGAACCAGAGCGCCCTTGATCGATCCATTGCCAAGATTTCGAAGAAGTTGAACCGGGGCGTGGTGGACGGTGGTCTGGCATTTAGTGGCGCCACAGTTGAGGCGATAGAACCGAAGGCGGGCAAGGGAGTTACCGCCGAAAGCGTGACCGCCGCGTTGTTGGACACCGCTTTGGCCAAAAATCGCAAGCATGAACTCAGCCTTGAGGAGATCGCCCCTGCGTTGAGTGCGCAACAGGTTCAAGATGCGTTGAACTCTTTGGGTAAAACGGTTGTTTCCGGTCCCATCTCCTTGGATGTGTCCGTTCCTGGCACTGACGAATCAGCTGGGATCAACAAAACTGTCACGTTGCCTATTCGCCGTTTGTCACCGTTCCTCAGCACTGCTGTTGTGGACAAAAAGATTCAAATTGCTGTCAATGCCAATGCGTTGATCAAAAACTTGCAAAAGGATTTGGCTGGTTTACAAGAGCCTGCTCGCGATGCAACCTTCCGCATCAGTAATGGCAAGCCAGTAATCCTTCCCTCACGTGATGGTCAGCAGGTCAACGCCCAAGCTCTTGGTGGCGCAGTGGCTCGAGCACTCTCAAGCGATCAAGATCGCGTGGCCGATGTGGGATTGACCACGCAGCCGGCCGCATTTACTACTGAAGATGCAAAAAAACTCGGTGTGGTCGAAAAGATTTCAACCTTTACCCAGCCATTTCCTTACGCGCCCTATCGGTACCAAAACATTGGCCAGGCCGCCAAGCGAGTAAACAAGACCTTGCTCAAGCCGGGCGATGTGTTCTCCCTGAACTCCATAGCCAAAGAGCGCACTCCCGCTAACGGTTACACCACAGGCTTTGTGATCAAGTCCGGTCGCTTGCAGGAAGACTTGGGTGGGGGAGTCTCGACAATGGCCACCGCTACGTGGAACGCCGCATTTTTCGCTGGTCTGGAGCGCATTGAACAACGCGCGCACTCGTTCTACATCTCGCGCTACCGGGCTGGCCTGGAAGCCACCGTGGCGTGGGGCACGCTGGACTTGAAGTTTCGCAATGATTCGCCGAACGGAGTATTCGTTACGGCAGTTCGTGGACGCGACTTCGTGCGCGTGACGATGTGGGGCACCAAGCGGTACGACATTGAGGCCGACACGGGTCCACGTACCAACCCGAAGCCGTACGCAACGGTTACTGACACGAGCGCAACGTGCACGCCACAAGATGGTGTGGGTGGATTCAAGATTGTGGTGACGCGAGTCTTCAAGCTCAATGGCAAAGAAGTTAAGCGCGAGCCGTTGACCACGACCTATAACCCGGCTGCCGACATCACCTGTAAGAAGCCCACGCCCAAACCCACTCCGCAGCCGACCACAACGGTGAAGCCGACGCCCAAACCCACTCCCAAGCCCACGGGTTAAGTCAGCGGGTTAAGTCAGCGGGTTAAGCCAAGCTCCAACTTTGTCCGTCTTTGGAATCAGCCACCACAACACCCAAAATCGCGAGTTCGTCGCGCAACGAGTCTGAAGCAGCCCAGTCCTTGTCTGTTCGAGCCTGGGCACGCGCGTCGAGGAGTGCTTGAGCGCCAGCGGGCAATTCCTGTGCCACTACCGGCTTGCCGACTTCGCGGACCAGATCTAGACCTAACAGTCGGTCCAGGTAGTTGAACGTTTCGAAGCGTGCGCCAGGCTCCACGCTGTCGTCCTTTTCCAAGCGCCGCAACGCTTGAATGGCACGAGGAGTGTCAAGGTCTTCGTTGAATGCATTGACGACAGCCACCCGAGTGGGTTCGTGCATCGGCGCCGAAGGTTCTTCCGCCCATTGAGCGATCTTGGTTCTCCATCGAGTCAAGGTGGTGGCAGCGGACTCAATGGCGTTCCATGTCAAATTCATCTGTTGGCGATAGTTGTGCTCCAAGAAGCACAAGCGCAAAGCCAACGGATCGATGCCACGATCAATCACATCTTGGAGAAGCAAAACGTTGCCCGTGCTCTTGGCCATCTTGCGACCGTCAAAGAGCAAGTGCTCGGCGTGAACCCAATGCCGTACGACTTCTTTACCGACGGCCGCATCAGATTGTGCCTTCTCGTCTTCGTGGTGCGGGAATCGAAGATCAATGCCACCGGTGTGTACGTCGATGGTGTCGCCCAAGTGGTGCACGCTCATCGCCGAACACTCCACGTGCCAACCGGGGAATCCCACACCCCACGGCGTATCCCACACCAATTGGGTACGGGTGTCGCCGGCGACTTTCCACAAAGCCCAGTCCGCGTGAAAACGCTTGCGACCACTGGCTTCCGGGTCCTCTTCGATAGCAAAACGCGTACCAGGCCGCAGGGCGTCGAGCTTGTTGCCGCTGATCGCCCCGTAGTTGTCGATGGAGCGGGCATCGAAGTACACCGACCCATCGCCACCGACGTAAGCGTTCTTGTTGTCAATGAGTTTTTGGATCAGCTCAATCATCAAGTCAATGGATTCGGATGCTCGCGGGGCGGTATCTGCCGGCGTGATGTTGAGGCGCGACAAGTCCGTGAGGTAAGCGTCTTCGTAGAAACGTGCCACATCAAGTGCACTTCGATTTTCCTGCTTTGCCTGACTCAAGATCTTGTCTTCGCCCGCTTCGTCCAACCCACGGTCATCAGCCATGTGTCCAACGTCGGTGATGTTTTGCACGACGGTGACGTGAAGTCCCTGCAACGTTGCCACGCGACGGATCAGATCCGAGAGCAAAAATGTACGAAGGTTGCCCACGTGCGCGAAGCGATACACCGTGGGTCCGCAGGCATAGATCGACAAACGCCCCGGTGTCGATGGCTCGATTTTTTCCACGCGACGAGTGCGAGTATCGGTTAAGTGCAGCAACTCGACTCCAGGTGGTGGTTGGCTGTTTAGCGTACGCAAGGTTGGGGGATTAGGCGCGTTCACGGGAACGTTTGGGCTCCGGTGGGATGACCTTGGCCGCGACGATCTTTGCTCGTTCGATCCTGATCACCTCGCCATCGCGTTTGACCACTTCAGCAATGGTGTCAGTCCAGATCCGGAGGTGGCCCAAAACGTCCGTCATCAGGACGTTTGGATCTGTGGGGCTTTCGCCCCTGAGCAAATAGCGGATGCTCACCCGCTCACCGATGGAATCCTCGGTCAGAGCCACGATAAATCGGGCCCCGTGGGCAATCTGGGGCCGTCGCTCAGGGGGGTCAAAAGTGGGCGAATCAGGCGACACGAGCAACCCCCACGGTGACATTGGTATTCGGGATCGCAATACTAGGGCGACCGACGCGAAGTCGTTGGCTAACTCGGGAAGGAACCGCACGTGACCTACGTGATCGCGCAGCCTTGTGTTGACCTTAAAGACAAGTCTTGCATCGAAGAATGTCCTGTTGACTGCATTTACGAAGGTGGCCGGATGCTTTACATCCAGCCTGATGAGTGCGTTGACTGCGGTGCCTGCGAACCGGTTTGCCCTGTCGAAGCAATCTTCTACGAAGACGATGTCCCCACTGAGTGGACGCCGTTTACTTCTGCCAATGTCGAATTCTTTGAAGGCGTGGGTTCACCCGGAGGAGCAGCTCGAGTTGGTGCAGCCGAGCGCGATGCTGCCATGGTGACTGGCCTGCCGCCGCAGGATCACAAAGAATAACGTGGCGTCATTCGCGACATCGTCTAACGCTCCTCTGTCGCGTTTACCCGCATTTCCCTGGGATTCAATTGCAAGCCACGCTCAGCGTGCGGCCGAACACCCAGACGGACTGGTTGACCTCAGCGTCGGCACGCCCGTAGACCCCACTCCAGATGTCATTCAGGCTGCGTTGGTTGAAGCAGCTAATTCCCCTGGATACCCAACAACGCACGGCACCGTGGAGTTGCGTCAAGCTGCTGTGAAGTGGATGGCACGCTCGGCTGGCGCGATTGATGTTGACCCTGCTGCGGTACTTCCAGTGATTGGCACCAAGGAAATCGTCGCGTGGTTGCCAACGATGCTCGGTGTGAGTGCTGGGCAACGGATCGTCATTCCTGAATTGGCCTACCCGACCTACGACGTAGGTGCGCGACTGAGCCAAGCCGAGCCAGTCGTTGCGGCCGACCCCACGCTGGTCGAGGGCGATGTCTCGATGGTGTGGATTAATTCACCGTCCAACCCCACGGGCGAAGTACTCAGTGCTGAACGCATGCGAGCCATTGTTGATTGGGCGCGCGATCGTGGAGCGCTGGTGGTGTCGGACGAGTGTTATCTCGAGTTGGGGTGGACTGCGCAGCCGGTATCCGTTCTTGACCCTGACGTCTGCGGTGGAACAAGCGAGGGGATCCTTGCAGTCCACTCGTTGTCCAAGCGTTCCAATCTTGCGGGTTACCGATTTGGCTTTGTCGCTGGCGACGAACGTGTCATCGCCGGATTAGTTGAACTGCGTAAGCACGCAGGAATGATGGTTTCTGGACCGGTTCAGGCCGCTGCTACTGCCGCTCTCAACGACGATGTGCATGTGGCGGTTCAGCGAGAGCGGTATGCCGCTCGACGCGAACTCTTAGCTCAAGCTTTGGTTTCGGCTGGTTTTTCGATCAGTCACTCAAACGCCGGTCTGTATCTGTGGGCCAGCCGTGGAGAGGCCGCGCTAGCGAGCGTGGCATGGCTGGCAGAACGAGGCATCCTGGTGGCTCCAGGCACCTTCTACGGATCAGCTGGGGCCGAACACGTCAGGGTCGCTCTGACGGCGACAGACGAGCGCGTACGGGCTGCGGTTTCGCGCCTGTAACGCGAACTTTGCACCTTCTCGTCGTATTTGCCGACCTGATGTCCGGTGCCTAGGCGTGAGGCGTTAGTTTTGGGGCTTGCCGATCAGACCGGTCGGACACCGAAGTTTCAATCCCGGCGGAGGACCTCGTGTCGGATGTGACCTTGCAGTACCCCGGAGGCGAATTGCCTCTGGCCGAAGTTCCAGCCACCGTTGGCAACTCTGGCCTCGATGTTTCGCAGTTCCTCAAGGCGACCGATCACGTCACCCTTGACCATGGCTTCATGAACACCGCGTCCTGCGAGAGTTCAGTCACCTACATTGATGGTGATGCCGGAATCCTGCGCTACCGCGGGTACCCCATTGAGCAACTTGCCGAGAAGTCATCCTTCTTGGAAGTGTCCTATCTGTTGATCTACGGCGAGCTCCCCACGACCGAGCAGCTTGCTGCGTTTGATTCCAGCATTCGCAGTCACACGATGTTGCAAGAAGGCTTGCGTTCCTTCTTTGATGGCTTCCCGCGTGATGCGCACCCCATGCCCGTGCTTTCCAGCGCCGTCAGTGCGCTGTCGACGTTCTACCAAGACAGCTTGGACCCCTTTGACAAGGAGCAGGTCGAGATCTCGACCATTCGTCTCTTGGCCAAGGTCCCCACGATCGCTGCTTACGCCTACAAGAAGAGCGTTGGTCAGCCGATGCTCTACCCAGACAACTCGCTGGGTTTGACCGAAAACTTCCTTCGTATGACCTTCGGCGTTCCGGCTGAGGAATACATCGCCAACCCAGCAGTGGTTCGCGCTCTGGACCTGCTGTTCATCTTGCACGGTGACCACGAGCAGAACTGCTCCACCTCAACCGTTCGCATGGTGGGTTCATCGCACGCCAACATGTTTGCTTCCGTTTCGGCCGGTGTTAACGCGCTCTTTGGACCGTTGCACGGTGGTGCCAACCAGGCTGTTCTGGACATGCTCGAGAACATTCACGCTGCTGGTGGCGGGGTGAATACCTTTATCCGCCAGGTCAAGGATCGCGAAGACGGCGTCAAGCTCATGGGCTTTGGTCACCGCGTCTACAAGAACTACGACCCTCGCGCCACGATCATCAAGAAGGCGGCGGACGAAGTCCTCGAAGCGCTTAATGTGTCGGACCCCTTGCTTGATATTGCTCGCCGCCTCGAAGAAGTGGCCTTGAATGACGAGTTCTTGCCATGGGCTTCCCGCCGCACATGTTCACCGTGCTGTTTGCCCTCGGACGCTTGCCCGGTTGGATTGCGCAATGGCGCGAGATGATCGAAGACCCGGACACCAAAATTGGCCGTCCTCGTCAGGTTTACATCGGTGCACCAGAGCGCAACTACATTGATTTGGGTGCTCGCTAACCACAAGCACTGTGTGGAGTCGGATTCATGGCTGCTGCTAATCCTGATCGTTCGTCGTTCTTCCCTGCCATCGAAAAAAAGCACGGGCTGCCGATGGACTACTGGTTCGACCAGATGAAGCAGATCAGTGACTTGAAGTATGCGGAACAAATCGCCTTCTTGCGCGAAAACCATGGCTTCTCACAAGCTCATGCCAATGCCTTGGTTTTGTATTCACGAGGCAATACCAGTTCCCAGCGCTTTGGAACCTTGGACGACTATCTCGAATCGGCTGATGCGGTGAAGTCAGCGACAGTGCGCAAGATTTTTAAGGCCATCCAGAGCAAGTTCCCCAAGTTGGAGCTGGTGATTGCCTGGAATCAACCGATGCTCAAGTCGGGCGAAAGTTACGTCTTTGGTCTTTCGGTGGCTAAGAACCACCTCTTGATTGCGCCATGGGGCGATCAAGTGCTGGCTCACTTTGAATCCAGGCTGGGTGACTACGAGGTCAATAAGAAGACCATCAAAGTTCCCGTGGACTGGAAGGTGGATGCCAAACTCCTCAACGACATGGTGAAATTCCGGCTCGATCAGCTCAAGTAACGACTAACTCGCGGGGCACAGCGCCACGACGTAAGGCCGGTAGGACAGGTTCTCCAGGGGCGTGACCTGGGCGATGCCCCAGCCTTTGCCATCTCGAAAGATCAAATGAGATGAGGTCGGGTCCGCCAGGTAGCCCGGGCCCTTGGCGAAGGTGTACTTGCCCGGCGCGGGAAGTTTGCCCGCCATCAAGGTCAATGCTTCTGAGCGAGTAGCGCGCGCCTCGTAGACCTCGGCGGTCTTGAGCGTATTGACTGCGCACTTGAGTTTCTTGGTGGCGTTGACTTCGCGGTAGTAGCCATTGCGATTGACGATGTCCAGTGTTACTTCCTTGTCGAGTCCCGAGTTGGCCGTTTTGCCGCATCGCAGATTGACTTCGCCAGGAGGTAGCGCATAAATCAGTGACTTCTTCGAATTGGTGGGTTTGATCGTCCCGAGTGATTCCAAACCACCACCGTAGGGTCGAACGCGATACCCCAGTAAGCGCTTCTTGCCCGTGGTGTTGCGCACGACCAACCGGACACCAGTTTTGTCGGTGGCCACAATGGTGCGCGACAACGATGTGCCCTTCGGTCCGCACGTAATGCCCACTGATTTCGGAGCCTTGGCAATGGCGGCCTTGGTCGGTTTGGTCGGTGGCTTTTCGCTGACGGTCGGGGTGGGTGCCGGGATGACCTGGGTGTTGCAGCCAAACAAGGTTGCGCCAATAACTACTGCGATGAGGAATTTCTTCATGGCTTAGTTGCTGTGCAGTACAGAGTTCAGGCCACCCCACGTGCCGGTGCGTGGCACTGCTTCGACGGTGCCGCTGGTGGAGTTGCGACGGAACAACAGAGAGTTGGCTTTGGACAATTCGACACCCTTGACCACTTGCCCGTCGGGGAGGGTGACTTTGGTGCCGGCGGTGATGTAACAGCCTGCTTCAACCACGCAGTTGTCCCCCAAACTGATCCCGATGCCTGAGTTTGCACCCAACAAGCACTGCTTGCCGACGCTGATGACTTCTGTGCCGCCACCGGACAGAGTCCCCATGATGGAAGCTCCGCCGCCTACGTCGGAGCCGTCCCCAACGACAACTCCGGCGGAGATGCGCCCTTCGACCATGGATGCACCGAGCGTGCCGGCGTTGAAGTTCACAAAGCCTTCGTGCATCACCGTGGTGCCCTCGGCCAAGTGCGCGCCTAGCCGAACGCGATCTGCGTCAGCAATACGTACACCAGAAGGAACGACGTAGTCGACCATGCGAGGAAACTTGTCGACGCTGTTGACCGTGAGTTGCTCCTGAGCTGCACGTACTCGAAGTCGGACTTCATCGAGTTGGTCGAGAGCAACCGGTCCAAGGTTCGTCCACGCCACGTTAGTCAGCAGACCGAAGACTCCAGTGAGGTTGAGGCCGTGGGGTTGCACGAGGCGGTGCGAGAGCAGGTGGAGACGCAAGTAAGCGTCGGCAGCATCAACTGGCTCAGCGCCCAAGTCTTCAATCACCGTGGTGATGACCGTGCTGGTGGTCCCTCGAATCGGGTCTGAGCCACTGGCGGCCTCAAGGGAGGCGAGGGCTGTGGGAGTGGTGCTCAGGACTGGAGAGGGGTACCAGACATCAAGGAGTTGCCCGTTGGCGCCATAAGTCGCCACACCGATACCGCTAGCGCTGAGTCTCGAAGTTGTAGTCACCCGACTACCGTAGTCGTGTGAGCGATTTAGACCTGACATCGGACATCGTGGAGTTGACCACATCGTTGGTCAATATTCCCTCGGTCAGTCACCACGAGGCCGAATTGGCCGATGCGGTCGAACGGGCGCTGGCGCCCCTGGCGCACCTCGAGCTGACGCGTATCGGGGACAACATCATTGCGCGCACCACGCTGGGCCGGCCCGAGCGCGTGGTGATCGCTGGTCACCTAGACACCGTCCCGCCCGCAGACAACATGACTGCGCGGCTTGAGGGCGAAATGTTGTATGGCATCGGTGCCTGCGACATGAAGGGTGGTGTCGCGGTTGCGCTGGCCTTAGCAGCGCGGGCGGTCAATCCCAATCACGATGTGACATTTGTTTTTTATGCGGCTGAAGAAGTAGAAGATTCATTCAACGGCCTAGCTCAAGTGTTGCGCGAAGCCCCCGAGTTGTTGGCTGCGGACTTCGCGATCTTGATGGAGCCCAGTGATGCCGGTATTGAAGCCGGTTGCCAGGGATCAATGCGCGTAAACGTCACCACGCGAGGCAAGCGCGCACACAGTGCACGGTCATGGGTGGGCGACAACGCGATTCATCACAGTGCCCAGGTTCTGCAAACTTTGATTGACTACCAACCACGCACGGTCGATATTGACGGTCTGGGTTATCGCGAAGGACTCAGTGCCGTGCGCGTCAGTGGCGGTATTGCTGGCAACGTCATTCCTGATGAATGCGTTGTCACGGTGAATTATCGCTATGCCCCCGATCGCTCGCCAGCTCAGGCCGAAGCCCATGTGCGCGAACTCTTTGCTGCCTATGAGGTTGAAGTCACCGACAATGCTCCGCCTGCGCTTCCGGGCCTCAACCGACCGGCGGCGAAGGCGTTCGTTGCCGCCGTAGGGGTGGAGCCCCGACCGAAGTTTGGCTGGACTGACGTGGCGCGGTTTTCGGCCATTGGTGTACCAGCGGTGAACTTTGGGCCCGGCGATCCGCTCTTGGCACACGCCTCGGATGAGCACGTGCCCGTAGCGCACCTGCGTTCCACCCTTGCTGCGTTAACCACGTGGCTGGGGATCGACGCCGTCTAAGGTGGGCTTATGACGCCACCTGAATCACCCATTAATCCGGCGGCCGGACCTAGTCACAAGTCCGGGGCGGTTGTCCGACGACGCGAGCGCATGCCTTCGTCCACGGCCGACTCGCGATTGTTGGATGAAAAGGGCAACGGCGAATGGATTCACACTGACCCGTGGCGCGTTCTTCGCATTCAAGCTGAGTTTGTTGAAGGTTTCGGCGCCTTGGCCGAACTCGGCCCGGCCATCAGTGTGTTCGGCAGTGCTCGCACCCGCCGCGCAAGTGGTGACTACTCCATCGGGCTGGAAACTGGTCGCCAACTAGCCGAAGCCGGTTACGCAGTAATCACGGGCGGCGGCCCTGGTGCCATGGAGGCTGTTAACGCCGGAGCCTGCCGAGCCGGTGGCGTGTCTGTTGGATTAGGAATTGAACTTCCCTTTGAGCAGGAGATGAACGACTGGGTCGATATCTCGATTCACTTCCGCTACTTCTTCGCGCGCAAGACCTGCTTTGTCAAATATGCGCAAGGTTTCATCATCTTGCCGGGGGGCGTGGGCACCCTAGACGAGCTCTTTGAAGCCTTTTGCTTAGTCCAAACCCACAAGATCACAGCCTTCCCGATTGTTTTGATCGGCCGGTTGTATTGGGAAGGTCTGATTGACTGGCTTCGCGAACGGATGATTGCCGATGGCATGGCCACCGAAGCAGATCTGGCCTTGTTGCAGGTCGTTGATACCCCTGAAGAAGCCGTAGCGATCATCGTTAATGCCCAGGCAGACAACACCAAGTTGCTCGCAGCCGAACGTGCTGCGCTTATTGATCGCATCAAGGCTGAAAGTGCCGCTGCCGAGATTGAGCCCCCGCAGCTGTGACGTCCGTTTGTGTGTTTTGTTCTGCCTCGCAAGACATTGACCCCGCGCACGTGGAATTGGCAACCCAGGTGGGTACAGCATTGGGGCAGCGTGGCTGGTCTTTGGTATCCGGTGGTGGCGCAATCTCCATGATGGGTGCACTGGCTCGAGCGGCTCGTTCCCAAGGCGCCCACACCACGGGAGTGATTCCGCAGGCATTGGTTCATGTAGAGATCACGGATCATGATGCAGACGATTTGGTCGTTACTGATGACATGCGATCGCGCAAGGCATTGATGGATGCGCGCGCTGATGCTTTCTTGGCATTGCCGGGTGGATTAGGAACACTCGAGGAGTTGCTTGAGATTTGGGTTGCCCGCACGTTAGGGATGCACGACAAGCCCGTGGTGGTTCTCGATCCTGACGGGCTGTTTGATCCCTTGAAGGTCCAAGTCCAAACTTTTGTTGACCAAGGTTTCTTGCGTCAAAGCGCAGCAGATGCCTTGATCTGGACGCGTTCGGTGGAGCAGGCGATTGAAGCCATTGAATTCGGTTTGGGTCACCAAGCGCATTTGTCGCCGTCGGGCTACGAAGTCCTTGAAGATCAGCCCTAACTTTGCGCTCAGACACACCAGTGCCCCGACCAAGCCTGCGGGGGACAGGTTCTTGATCGGGGCGCTGGGTGAATCGAGATGCGCCTAAGGGTTAGGCGGTGGTGTCGCTTGCTGGGTTAGTGCCGGATGAGTTTGCTGCTCCTGGGCTTGCTGGAGGAGCATCTGGTCCGTCGCCATCCATCATTCCTGGTCCGCCCATTCCAGGTCCGCCCATTCCTGGACCGCCCTGGCCTTTGCCACCATCAGCCTTGTTCTCTTGACGGGTCGCACGTTCCTTTTCCGCAGCAGCTAGTCCTTCCTTGGTGAAGGCACGGACTCGCTCAGCTGTTGCGGTGTCGGAAGCGACGGTTCCCATCACCGTGACGGTGTCACCAACAGCAACCTTGTCGATGGTGGCCTGCTCCTTGTCGCGACGAATCTTGGTGTCGGAGTTGATCGCCCACTCACCGACATAGTCATCGCTGCTCTTGAGCGTCAGAGAAGTGGCGCTCACTGCAGTGACTACACCAGTTTGTACTCGAACGTTCTTGACGACGCCGTCCTTGTCCTTCACCGTGACGTCACCATGGAGAACGGGGCCGTTGGGTCCCATACGACCAAAGACACCACCAGGACCACCGCGACCATCACGAGGACCCTTGCCTGCTTCCTGCGCGGCATCAGCCGGTGCAGTTGCACTGGGTGTTGATCCGGTGGACGGATCGGGAGTGGAGTTTGCAGCGAAAGCAAATCCGGTGAGTGCGGTCGCACCGATGGCGCCGGCAGCAACGAGCGTGGCAGCTTTCGCACTGCTAAACAGTGTTGGCTTGTTCATGATTAACCACCTGAGGGGTTCGTTGGGTCGTGCTCTGATGACTAGATAGTGGGGCTGCCCTATTCGTAGTGTGTCAGGGAATTGTTCGGGGTGTGTAAAGCCTGAAATCAGCCTCAGGCAAGGCCTCTGCGGGCTACCGCAGGAGGACGTGAGCCGGCGATAGAGGCCACCATGTCCAAGGTCTCGCGGGTTTGAGCCACGTTGTGCACTCGAAAGACACGAGCCCCTAGCCATGCACTGACCGCTGTAGTGGCCAAAGTTCCTGTCAATCGCTCACCGACGGGGCGATCCAAGGTCTCGCCAACAAAGTCCTTGTTTGACAGTGAAACCAAGACCGGCCATCCGGTCTGGACCATGTCGTTGAGCTGGGCGGTGGCTTGCAGGGAATGTCGAGTGTTCTTTCCAAAATCATGTCCGGGGTCGATCAGGATGGCAGTGCGCGGGACTCCTAACCCTGTGGCCCGTTCGGCAAGCCCAACCGTGGTGTCGATGATGTCGCTCATGACGTCGTCATACGTGATGCGATGTGGGCGGGTGCGGGGTTGTTGACCGCCCGCATGCGTGCACACCAGCCCCACCTTGAACCGAGCAGCGACTTCCGCAAGTTGCGGATCGACCCCACCCCATGCGTCGTTGAGGATGTCGGCGCCTGCCTCGCAGACCTTCTCGCCCACTTCATGCCGCCAGGTGTCAACACTGATGATGATCGAATCGTGTTTCGCTCGCACTGCTTCAACAAAGTTGACCGTGCGTCGGATCTCTTCTTCCGCATCAACGAATTCACCAGGCCCTGCCTTGACTCCACCGATGTCAATGATGTCCGCACCTTCATCGATCGCGCGATCAACCGCGGCCATGGCCGCGTCATCACTGAACGTGGCCCCACTGTCATAAAACGAATCCGGCGTGCGATTGACGATGGCCATGATGAGCAAGTCAGTGGACTCAAAAGTGGTGTTTCCTAGGGTCAGTGACACACACGGCTCCGCGTCTGTGAGTGGGTGGGCAATGGCACTACGCACTAGTGTGAAGCATCAGCGTTTCACGTAGGAGGCGAAGTGGCTATTGCACTGGTTGTGCTGGCGATGGCGATCGTGGCAGCAGCCGCCGCATTCGGTGCCAGTACTCGGGGGCGGATGAGCTCGGCGGATCCTGATGTGCCTCCTGTCGCTCTGCCAGAGGATCGGTGGACGATCGGCGCGGACTTAGATCGCACGCGATTTGGGGTTGGTCTGCGGGGATATCGCATGGGTCAGGTCGACGAGGTCCTTGATCGGGTTTCCCGTGACTTGGTTCAGCGCGACGACTACATTGCCGATCTCGCGGATGCCTTAACGCGTGCAGGGATTGCTGTCCCAGAGCGTCCTGCGCCCATGGTCATTGAAGAGGACCTGGCGGACAGTAATGACGAGGTTGACGCCTTGGACGAGGCGACCGTTGACGCGTCTGCTACTTCTGATCAGGACTAGGACAGGTCATGACCAATGTGACGGTTGACATCATCATCGACGCCCCCTGTGAGGCGGTCTGGGATGTAGTTTTTGACTGGACTCGACAAGGCGAATGGATTCTGGGCACCAAAGTCAGTGTCGCCAGTGGCGACGGTGCCAGTCAGGGAAGCGTGATTGAGGCGTGGAGCGGGGTTGGCAAGGTCGGTTTTCTTGACACGTTTGTCATTAGCGTCTGGGATCGCGCGCGTATCTGTGAAGTCGTGCATACCGGCAACGTGGTTGTGGGTACCGGCACGTTTGAGTTCTTTGAACTTCCCAATAACCGCACGCGATTTGTCTGGGCTGAAGATCTTGAGCTTCCACTAGGCAAACTCGGTCAACTTGGTTGGCCTATTGCCAAACCGTTCTTCAGTTTTGGCGTGAAGAAGTCGTTGGAAAAGCTAGCGCGCCTGGTGGAAAGCTAGACGTTAGGCGTAGGTGCGACGCAGTAGCTCGGCAGCTTGGCTCATCGCCGAGATCTTGTCGAAGCACACATCGCGCGACAAGAACCACATCCCACAGTCTGAACCCAGTTCCAAACGGTCCGGTCCCACGACCTCAACGGCAGCTGACGCCATGTCCACGATTTGTTGCACGGTTTCGACCGGCGCTTCGGTGTCCAGGTTCAGGACGCCCAAGATGACGGTCTTGTCGCCGGCGTTTTCGAGCAAGTCCGGGGTTTGTTGTGGCTGGGCGTATTCCAAGGAGATCGCATCGGCTGTGGTCTGGGACAGCAGTTTGATGGCCGCTGGATAGACCGGTGTGGCCCGCTTTTCAGCAATGTTCTTGCTGTATCCGTAACAGACGTGCAGGGCTTTGCGGGCCTTGATGCCCGCGAACGCGCGGTCGATAGCTTCGACAGCAAAACCTTCGAGTTGGCTGTGCCGGAAGTGCACCTCTGGCTCGTCCAACTGAATCAGGTCAATGCCGAGGGCATCAAGGGCGCGGAGTTCTTGGTTCAACGCATCGGCAACAGCAAAGGCGACCTTGTCAATGGAGCCGTAGTGCTCATCGACTAGGCGAAGCGCTAACGATGCGGGTCCAATCACGGTGACCTTGGACTTTGTGGTCTTGGTGGTGCTTTGCAGGAAGCGTGCAGCATCCACGACCAGGGGGCGCTCCCACGTGATGGGTCCGACCACGCGTGGCTGCCGAAACTCTGGCGGCGCGGTGGGCTTTTGGTTTTCATCAGAAGTCACTGCACGCTGCTTCATCGTGAGGTATTCCAAAACGTCGCCACTGAAGTTGGTGACCAGGCCCTGCTCGTCGGAGTCAATGCCACCGAGCGCATAGAAGTGGCCAGAGAAAGTTTGGCGACGCTCTTCACCGTCGGTGGCGTAAGTGAGCCCAGCGCGCTCTTGATCAAAGACCGCCAAGCGCACGGCATCGTCTTGAGCAGTCTCGAGGAATTCAGGAGCTACGCGCCACCACACGCCTTCTTTGGCGTAGACCAGTTCGTGATCGGCAAGCCACTGGGGCTTGTAGTAACTACCGACGATTTGGGTGGCAAAGCGCTCATTTGTGGTCATGTGCGAACAGCGTAGGGGTCAAGGTGCCCTGGGCGCAGGCAACCCTGTGGGATGGGCGATAATAGGGGACTGATCCTCAAGCTTGGGAATCACAGACACGTTGAAAGGGGTGTGCGATGGCCGCCATGAAGCCACGCACGGGCGACGGACCACTCGAGGTCACCAAGGAGACCCGTGGGGGAATCGTCATGCGCATCCCACTCGAAGGTGGCGGACGCCTCGTCGTTGAGATCTCTGCCGGTGAAGCCAGCGCCCTGGCCGAAGAACTTAAAGGCGTGGTCTAAGCCGTAACGGTGATATCAGAATTGATCCGCATTGGACGTCCCCTCCTTCAAGGAGCGGGGCGTCTTTTGTGTTGTGTCCGCGTTGCGAAACTGACAGGGTGGGGGATATGAGCGCACCGCTGCTGGATATCCGCACCTCGAAGCGCACTCATGATGATTCGGTCGATGTGCACGTGGTGGTAGTCGGTGATCGCTTGACCCGTAAGGGTCGGATGTCGAAGGCCGATAGCGAGCTAGCCCACGAGCACGCAATTGATCTGCATCAACGCCTCGAACGCGAAGACTTCACCGGCGCCACCGGCTCACTAGTCAGCATTGACATTGAAGCCAGCCCAACAAAACTTAAAGCCTTTGTCGTAGTGGGGGTGGGTGCGGGCAAGGCTCATGATGTGCGCATTGCCGCGTCAGTTCTGAGCCGTCGTATCGCCCGTCCGGAGGCAAAATCGGTCTTTGTATCCGGATTGGCGGTTGTCAGCGACGATGAGATGCGGGCCTGGGTCGAAGGGCTCTACATCGGCGGTTATCGCTTTGTCGGCTATGGCAGCGCTACGAAAAAGCCAACCAAGACTGTGGTGATCGTGGGATCGGCCACTGGCCGGGTTCAACCTGTGGCCGAAGGCACCGCCAGTGGTGTGGCCGTCTGTTTAGGCCGCGATCTGGCGAACACCCCATCAAATGTGAAGTCACCGCAGTGGTTGGTCAATCAAGCCCGCGCCGTGGCTCGCAAGAACGACTTGGCCATTGTGGTGCGCAATCGCGCGCAATTGGTGCGCGAAGGTTTCGGTGGCATTGTTGCGGTGGGACAAGGATCGGTCCATCCGCCGGCGTTGGTGGAATTGGTCTATCGACCTAAGCGGCGTTCGGCAAAAACTCGTCGCATTGTTTTGGTGGGCAAGGGCATCACCTTTGACACCGGCGGGTTGTCCTTGAAACCGCCGGACGCGATGGTTCCGATGAAAACGGACATGAGCGGATCAGCTGCCGTCTTGGCAGCGATGCAAGCAATCGCTCAACTCAAGCCGAACGTGGAAGTGATTGGCCTTCTCGCGATTGCCGAGAATGCGATCAGCGGAAGTGCCATGCGACCAGGCGATGTCATCACACACTTTGGGGGCACCACGGTTGAGGTGCGCAACACTGATGCGGAAGGTCGACTCGTTCTCGCCGATGCGCTGGCGTACGCGGACCAGGAATTGAACCCGGATGTCATTGTTGACTTGGCTACGTTGACCGGAGCCGCAAGTTTGGGACTTGGCCGGATTCATGGCGCGATGTATGCAACCTCCGACGCTGCAGCCACGCGTTGGCTCAAGGCCGCCGATGCGGCTGGTGAGCCGGTCTGGCGCTTGCCACTAGTTGACGAATACGAGCACGCGCTGGACAGCGATATTGCCGATGTGTGTCATATTTCGACCGATCCCCATGTGGGGGCAGGCTCGATCACGGCAGCCCTTTTCCTGCGACGCTTCGTGGGTAGGCGTACCTGGCTACACCTTGATATTGCCGGCCCCGCACGCTCTGATGCTGACCGCCGCTTGATTACTCGAGGCGGAACTGCTTATGGAACAGCAAGCCTGATCCGCTGGGTTGAATCCTTTAGCGCCTGAAACGCGTTACTTAGCTAACGATGGCAGCGAGCAAACCATCGCCCACGGGCAACAGCACCGGCACCAATCGCTCATCATCGCGGATGGCCTCAACGAGGGCACGACGTTCAATGGTTTCTGGATCGCGTTGTGCAGGATCTGCGACAAGGTCGTTGCCAAAAGCGCTAGCAAAGACAATCAGGCCACGCGTACGAACTAAGCGGATGGCCTGTTCAAGGCAGTGCAGGTATTCGTCAGGGGTTCCGTCAATGAGGACCAGGTCATACGCACCGTCAGCCAGGCGTGGCATCACATCTAATGCTCGGCCCGTGATCAGGCGGGTGCGATTGGGGCGAATGCCATCCTCGGCAAAAGCCTCGCGCGCTTGGCGCAGGTGTTCGCCTTCAATATCGATGCTGGTCAAAATCCCGTCGTTGGTCATGCCCCGAAGAAGCCAGAGCCCCGAGACGCCGGTGCCGGTGCCGATTTCGACCACATTACGGGCCTGGACCGAGGCGGCCAAGAAACGCAAGGCACCCCCGGCGCCTTGGCTGACGCAGGAAATGCTGAGCTCATCGGCTCGCGCGCGTGCGGCCGCAATGACGAAATCCTCGCCTACATAGTCCTCGGCAAATTGCCAGGAACCTTCCCGAGAAGCGATGGGAACCTCCAGCGACTCAAACCGGTCTAAGGACCAGTTGGTAATGATCAGGCCAGGTTCACAGGCTGTGAACTTGTTGATGATCAGCCTACCGGCGTACAGTTCCAATTCGCGCACGTATGTGCGAGGCACTAGGAGGCATTCGGTGAGTCAGTGGCAAGGATCAACCCCAGACCCTGTTTCAGGACAGCCCTTAGGGCTCGACGATGTTCCAGCTCCCGAACCCAGCGCCGTCACTCCCGAGGTCAGTGAGACTCCAGTGGACTCACCCTTTGCCAGCCCGGCGCCTGCTGCTCCGATGACCGAGGGCTCGGTTCCGCCACCGCAATTCCCTAATGCGGTGCCGGTTGGTTACACACCAGGTGCACCTGGGTACGGCACACCACCACCGCGATCGGGTTTGCGAGCCGGACCGGTTATCGCCATCGCTGTCATCTTGGCTTTGCTTGCGGGCATCGTGGGTGGCGCATTGGGTTTTGCTTTCGCTAATCGTGTCTTCACCAACGATGGTGTCAATCCGTCAATCTCCCTGGGCGCTGCACCGGCGGCTGGTACCAGTGATCGACCAGCGGATTCAATCGCGGGAGTGGCTGCCAAGGTTTTGCCAACTGTTGTCTCGCTTGATGTGGTGGGGCCTTCGCAAGCGGGTTCGGGTTCAGGTTTCATCATTCGAAGTGATGGTTACATCTTGACGAACAATCACGTCATTGAAGCTGCTGCTTCGCAAGGCACGGTGACTGCTGGATTTAACGATGGAACAAAGGCCACCGCCACCATCGTTGGCCGCGACCCGGCCTATGACCTGGCCGTGATCAAGGTGGACAAAAAGGACTTGCCCGCCCTGCCGTTGGGAAATTCGGATGATCTGGTCGTGGGCGACGCAGTGCTTGCCGTCGGCTCGCCGTTGGGCTTGACCGGAACGGTTACCACGGGAATCGTGAGTGCGTTGAACCGTCCGGTAACCGCTGGTGGTTCCGGGACCAATGACACGTCCTTCATCAATGCGATTCAAACGGACGCTGCGATTAACCCGGGTAACTCGGGTGGACCGTTGGTCAACTCGGCGGGTTCTGCCATTGGTATTAACAGCGCGATTGCGACTTTGGGTGGTGCCTCGAGTGCGACCGGCAGCATCGGGGTGGGATTTGCTATTCCGATCAATCAAGCTCGACGAACTGCTGAGGAAATCATCAAGACAGGTAAGTCGACCAAGCCAGTGATTGGCGTGACACTCGATGTTCGCTACACCGGACCTGGGGCAAAGATCGCCGAAAACTCAATCGGTGGTGGACAGCCCATTACTCCCGGCGGTGCAGCGGACAAGGCTGGACTCAAGCCTGGTGATGTCGTCCTTAAGGTCAATGGCCGCACAATCAACACTGCTGATGAATTGATTGTGGCGATCCGGGCTTCACAGCCTGGGGATACTGTGACACTTAAGGTGCAGCGCGGAGGAAGCACTCAGGACTTCAAGGTCGTCCTGGGTAGTCAATCCACCACGGAATAGTTCTTGAGCTCACGTGAGGCGGGTTAGCAGTGTTTGACATTGGCTTTGGCGAGTTCCTCGTGCTTGCTGTCTTGGCCTTGTTCGTCTTTGGCCCCGACAAGTTGCCTAAAGCCATCGCTGATGTAACCCGCATGCTCAAAAACCTGCGTCAGATGGCACAGGGGGCTAAGACGGAAATCACGTCGGCTCTTGATCCACAGTTGCAGGGCTTGGACTTGGCGGATTTGAACCCGCGCACGTTCGTTGAGCGGACATTAAATGGCACTGTCGATCCTGCCGTCAGTCCTGCAAAGACTTTGCCTAAGGGAACGCCTGCTCCGTGGGATCCAGACACCACGTAGGTCTTACTTGGCGGTGGGTGAGAGTCCTAGCGGTCGACCAACCAGTCCGCGCTCGCGTTGACCCAGTCGTTTGGCAACTGCAGAGAGTGCTTGGGCTGCCGGCGATTCCGGTGAGTGCAAGACGATGGGTGTTCCTTCGTCGCCACACTCGCGCAACGCAGGCTCGAGTGGAATGTGTGCTAGGACTTCGACCTTTGAGCCGGTGGTCTTGGTGAGTGCATCGGCAACAGCTTGACCACCACCAGATCCGAAGACCTCCATGCGCGTGCCGTCGGGCAGTTCCAGCCACGCCATGTTCTCGATAACTCCGGCGATGTTTTGATGCGTTTGCTGTGCGATCGTGCCAGCGCGTTCGGCGACTTCAGCCGACGCAAGTTGTGGGGTAGTGACAATCAAGATTTCAGCATTGGGCAACAACTGGGCCATGGAGATAGCGATGTCGCCGGTGCCAGGCGGCAAGTCCAAGAGCAAGACATCCAAGTCGCCCCAGTACACGTCAGCGAGGAATTGTTGAAGTGCGCGGTGCAGCATCGGACCGCGCCACACCACGGGTGAGTTGCCGGGGGTAAACATTCCCACCGAGATCACAGCCACACCGTGCGAGGACGGCGGCATGATCATGGACTCGACTTGAGTGGGCAATCCTTCAACCCCGAGCATGCGCGGAATGGAGTGTCCGTAGATGTCCGCGTCCACGACGCCAACTTTGAGTCCGTCTCGTGCCATCGCCGCGGCCAGGTTGACCGTCACTGATGACTTTCCTACGCCGCCCTTGCCAGAAGCCACTGCGTAAACACGAGTCAGCGAATTGGGCTGAGTGAAGGTGATTTCCCGCTCGGCTTGTCCGCCGCGAAGTTGCGAAGCCAGGCCTTTGCGCTGCTCGTCGCTCATGACGTCGAGGACGACGTTGACTCCAGTGATTCCTTCGACCGCGGCGACCGCGGCAGTGACGTTGGTGGTGATGGTTTCGCGCAACGGACAAGCGGCGATGGTGAGGTAAATGGTGACTTCGGCAATACCGTCGTCGCTGACCTCAATCGACTTGACCATGCCCAATTCGGTGATGGGCTTGCGGATCTCGGGGTCTTCAACGCTGGCTAGTGCTTGTTGGATGGCCTCAATACGATCGCTGGACATGACCCTGAGCGTAGGACGCCAGGCTTACGGCTCGTTGCTCGGCTCTGGGGTAGGGGCAGAGGCCTGTTCGTTGACCGCTTTTTGCAAGTCGTCAAGCAGATCCTTGAGCTCATTGCGGATGAAGTCGCGAGTCGTCACGTCGTTGAGCGCAATGCGAAGGGCGGCGACCTCCCGGCTGAGGTAGTCAGCATCGGCAAGCAGGCGCTCAGTGCTGGCTCGGTCTTCTTGGTACTGCACGCGATCGCGGTCAGATTGGCGGTTTTGGGCCAGCAAGATCAAAGGCGCGGCATAAGAGGCCTGCAGCGACAGAACCAAGGTCAGGCCGATGAACTGCCAGGGGTCAAAACGCCACGATTCTGGTCCGACGGTGTTAAATACCACCCACGCGACAACGAAGATCGTCATGTAGGCGATGAAGCGCCACGAACCAATGAAGCGCGCTACGCGTTCGGAGGCGCGACCAAATACTTCTGGGTCCACAGATGGACGCAGGCTACGAGAACGGTCGAGCGGCTGATCCAGCCTGCTACGCCGTGTTTCACGAGCCATGAGTGAACTCCGTTGCGGTGTCGGTGCTTTCGCGCCAGTCTTCAGGAAGCATGTGGTCGATCACGTCGTCGACCGTGACCGCGCCAAGTAAGCGTTGGTGTTCGTCAACAACAGGAAGCGCCACCAAGTTGTATGTGGCAAACATGCGAGTGACTTCGCTCAGCGGCGCATCGGGTGAGATCCCCTGCAGTTCGGTATCAATGAGACCCGAAACCAACGCTGATGGAGGCTCGCGCAATAGGCGTTGGAAGTGCGCCACACCGAGATAGCGACCAGTGGGAGTTTCTAGAGGTGGCCGCACCACGTAAACCTGCGCAGCCATGGCGGGGTTCAGGGTGGGATTGCGCACGTGAGCCAAAGCTTGGGCGACGGTGGCATCTGGGGAAAGAATGACCGGTTCAGAGGTCATCATTCCGCCCGCGGTGTAGTCCCCGTAGGCCAAGAGTCGGCGCACGTCATCGGCTTCTTCAGGATCCATGAGTTGAAGCAGTCGTTCTTGGTCTTCTTCAGACAATTCGCTGAGCAAGTCAGCGGCATCGTCTGGATCCATTTCCTCAAGAACGTCAGCGGCTCGTTCGCTTTCCAAGGCCTTAAGGATTTCGACCTGGTCGTCATCGGGAAGTTCCTCGAGGACGTCAGCCAACTTCTTGTCATCAAGTGCGGCGGCAACTTCAGCGCGACGCTTGGGGGACAGTTCGTGCAATACACCGGCGAGGTCGGCTGGACGCAACTTGTCAAAGGTCGCGAGCAAATGGGCTGCGCCTTGGCCTTCTTCT
>JNSE01000002.1 GCA_000754455.1 actinobacterium acAMD-2
TACTCCGAAGAGTCTCGATCACTTCCGGCACTTAGGCCAGGGTGACCGTGACAACAGCGGTGTAGCGAGCGGCCTGCTGGAAGGCAGGAACCGTCAGCGACAAGGACGACGTGACGTTGTAGACACCACCGGTGGAACCGGTAGTGCTGTTAGCCGTCGTGTCCTTGGTGCACAGGTTCACCGTCGAACCAAATGCCTGGGCAGCTGAACCAGCGGTCACACCACCGGCGCTCAACGTGTCGTCAAAGCCGCTGATCGCGGTCTTGCCAACGGCGCTGTAGTCCCAAGCGGTGCTGTTGGTTGCAGCAGCACATGAAGGCGTGGCCGTCAGGGCTGAAGCAGCGATCGTGCCGGAAGGAACACCGGTGAAGCCGGTGCCCGTGGCAGTCAATGACCAACCATTGGTTCCACCACGGTTGTCCGACACGGTGATGTCGTTCAACGTACCCGCGATGACAGCTGGTGCCAACGGGGTGGTGATGGTGCCCAAGTTGACGGTCGTGGCGTCACTGTTGGTGTTCGCCGTTCCCACAACAGGGGTGGTGGCCGAGCTGTCGCTCGAACCAGTGGTTGCTGCAGCGTTGGTGTAAACGCGCTGGGTCAGGTTGCCCTGAAGAACCGACACGTTCACGTTCTGCTTGGTGTTACATCCAGCACCACCAGTGGAGTCGCCGGTGTAGGCGATGCACTGGTCTTGGTTAACCGTAAACGTCGTTGAGGCGGCACCGGCCTGCAACACGGAGGTGACGTCAACGTTGGTGTTGGTAGGTGCACAAGAAGAACCCGAGCTGTCGCACAGAACGGTCTTCTCAGCAAACCCAACAAACGTCGTTGCGGCGTCAGCAACGGTTGGTGAGGCTGAAAGCACTGCGGTTGAGGACGTAGTCGGCAGCGGGCTCACGTACTGGTTGATCGAACCACGGATGTAAGGACCAACCGGGGCGCACTGAAGTGATCCACCCTGAACAGGAGCGCCAAAGCCGGTGCACTGCGGGCTACCACCCGTACCGTCAGTCAGACCCCAGACACCAACGTTGCTGATCTGAGCCGAAACAACGGCCCGCGACAGCGGCAGCGAGTTCGAGCCAGTCAAGGAGACAACCGTGCCAGGTCCACCCGAGGTGGGCGAAATAGAGGCAGCAGCCGAACCAAGGATCGTGAGAGGCGTCAAAGAAACATTTGAACCCTCAGTGATCTTGATGGCACGAGCACCAGTGGTGTTGCTCGTCAAAACCGCAACACGACCGGTCAAGTTACCCGAAGCATCGGTCTCAAGAACCTTGCCGTTGGTGGAGTTTGCCGTGTCACACGAAGAACCTGCAGAGTTGCAGATTTCTACGGTGAAGTCAGACGACACCTTCGAAGCTCCCCAGACAGTACCGGCCAAGTTGACCGTACCTACCGAGGTGTTCTTCGTGGCTGCACGAACGTCACCAGTAGATCCACGGGTGTAGGAACCAGCGCCAGTAACCGTTCCACCAACGAAGGTGACGGCGGCGTTAGGACCAGTGATCGTGAAGGCCTCTGCCACAGTGTTTGAGTCCTGTGGAGCGGTCTTGGCAAGACCGGGAAGTGACGAGCCAGCGGTCTGAGTCACGTCGGAGACGTAGTAGTCAGCGTTGTTAGCCGTACCAGCGCACAAGTTCGTCGAACCACCGGCACCGTTGCCCTGGTCGTCGAAGAAGATCTGGTTCAACTTGATCGAAGCCGCACCATTACCGGAAGCGGTGTACGTACCTTCAGTGGTCCATCCACCCTGGTTCGAGGTTGTGCCAATGTTGGTCACAGGGTAAGCACATGCCGTACCGCCAGAGGAGTTCACGTCATACATTTGCACCGATGCAGTCTGGGCACCCGTGACGCTGACGATGGACGAGACGACCTGTGAGTTCGCATTCACACCAACTGGACCAGTGTTCGGACCAGTTGCCGATACGAGAGTCACTGTGACCGAGTCACCCGCATTGGGGTTAGCCGGAGACTGGCTCAGCGTCAAGACAGCGGTGTACGTGTTGTTCGTCGTAGCAGTTGTTCCGCCAGCCGTGTTCCCCAAGAACAACGAACCAGCAAGAGTGGTTGATGTCGGGCCGTAAGCGTTAGCAAGGCCCTGAAGCCCAGCAACACCCACAGCGGCGACAACTAGAGCCGCAGCTCCAGCCATAAGGCGCTTCTTAGTCATAATTGCCCTTCCCCTCAGAAGGATTGCGTCCGCCCCGGTTGGGGCGGGAGAACCGCATAGACCTTTTCCCTGCGGCACTCCACACGGACAGTGATCTAGGCATAGCAAACGGCTAAAGAGGGTTACGGGTCAAGGGATTTGGCAAACCGGCTGAGATCGTGACCTTGCCGTAATCAAACCGCGACTCACACGCGACTTAACGTTAAATTTCGCACAATCTGGACCCGTTAGTCAAGGGATGTGAGCGCAGAAAACTCGCCCACACCGGACAACTCGCTAAAGCGTCGGATGCCCTCACGTTGCAGCGCCCCCAACCGAAAATCCAGCCCCGCAAAATACGTAGCCAGGGCCTGTTCGGGCAACCCCGACTGTGCATGTGCGGCCGCCACCACCTCAGCTGATCCGTCATGGGCAAACGCCAATGCCGCAGCGAAACTTTCACGCACCTGCTGGAGTTCATCCGCGCGATCCTGAGCGAACGATCGGCGTGCGGCCCACACAGCAAAGACCATCGGGAGTCCGGTCCACTCTTTCCAGGCCTGGCCAAGATCGAGAACTTCCCACCCACGCTGAGGTGCATCAAACAAGGTTGCTTGCAACGCAGGATCACCAATTAACACCGCTGCGTCCGAGTGCTCAAACATCTGCTCTAAGTCAGGTGGGTCCGTGCGATAAGTCGCCATGATTCCTAAGTGCTGCTCCAGCAACATCCGCGCAAGGACAACGCTTGTTCGACTTGTTGATCCCAGTGAGATCACCGCACCCTGCAACTGCGACAGCGGAACCTTTGACACCAAACACACCGACTGCACGGGACCATCGCTGCCGACCGCGACCTCAGGCAGTAGCACGATTTCGTCTAAATGATTCAAGGCCTCGACCAAACTGATTGGCCCCACATCGAGGTCGCCTGCGATGAGGGAATCAGACAAGACATCTGGCGTATCGCTGACCAGGGTCATCACGTCGGAAAGGTCTTGTTGGGCTAATCCCCACGCCAGCGGCAGGCAATTGAGAAACTCAATCTGGCCCACGCGAGGCAATGGATGTCCTGACACCACTACAGGCTACTGACAAAAGACAAGTGGCGTGACTTCAGGAGAAGTCACGCCACTTGTTGAGGAGCGCTTAGAGGTGTCGAGCCGTCTTGACTGGAGCTGCTCGCACTGAACGAACGGCCATGATCAAACCGATCTGGAACAAGATCAGCGCAACCCACAGTGAGGAGATCGGGTTTCCACCAGTATTGGGCAAGGTGCCACCTGATGTGTCCGTGCCGTCACCACCGCCGTTGTCATCTACCGGCGGGATCGTTGGAGGCGGAGTGACTTCGCCAACAAAGGGAACCGCAGCAGTGACGCCGATGGGAACGATCGCAGCTTGGGCCTTGATCTTCTTGGTCGGACTAGTCAACGAAGTGGCCGTCAACGGCGCCGCAGACTTGTTGCACACCGTCAAGAAGGTGTCCGCCGGACCATTGGGCCAGTTGAAGTCCGGCTGCTGGGACTTGGTGTCAAAGGCGATGGTCTGCAACTCCACAAACACCGGGTTGGTTGCACTTGCATCAGCCGGGAAGGTGAACGCGTTGGCCTTGGTCATGGTCTGACCTGGAAAACGCTGGCCCTGCCTAATGGGGTTGGCCGCAGTGCCGTAGGGCGTGCCGTTCACGATGATGGTGGCGCTCAACGCGCCGGTGACGATCACGCGGGCTGACGGACGAGTCCTCCCCGAATCTTGCAGGGATGGGCCGTTGGTTATTCCCTTGTCAAAGGTAACCGCGATTGTGACCTTCTGACCGGCTGTAGGAGCCGCCGGAGTCAACGCCACAGTGAACTTCGGATCGCTGATGGGCGGAGCAGGAGTCAAACCAGCACCCTCAGCAAAGCCACCCGTGTCGCCGTCGGTCCAGTTGGACACACCCTGGATGCCGTTCTGGCACTTCACGCCAGCAACTTGCTGGGTCACCGTGGAAGGAATGTCTTGCGTGGGTCCGGCGCCTTCGGGCGTGACCGTGCTCGATGGGTCAGAGTCCACCGAGTCCCCAATGGCATTTGTTGCCACCAAGGTGAAGGTGTAATCAGTGCCGTTGGTCAAGCCAGTCACGGTGCAGGTCAACGCAGTCGCCGGCGTTGGTGTACAGGACTTGGTTGCATCTTCAACGGCTGTGATCGTGTAGCCGGTAATAGCCGAACCACCATCATCAGTTGCCGCAACCCAGGTCACGGTTGCTGAAGCATCTCCAGCAACAGCGGTTGGGGCCGCCGGCTTACCTGGCTCGGTAACGGTGGCTGGTGTCGCAGCGTTGGATGGGTCAGAAGCAACCGAGGAGCCCACAACATTGCTGGCCACCAAGGTGAAGGTGTACGGCGTGCCATTGGTCAAACCAGTCACCGTGCAGGTCAGCGCAGTAGCAGGCGAAGGGGTACACGTCTTGGTTGGATCCTCGACTGTGGTCACGGCGTAGCCAGTAATAGCGGAGCCACCGTTGTCAGAAGCCGCGGCCCACGTGATGGTCGCTTCAGCGTTGCCCGCAGAAGCCGCTGGAGCGGATGGCTTACCAGGTGCGGTAGGAGCCTTCGGGGTCACAGCGCTTGAAGGAGCTGAAGCCGACGAACTGCCAATGGCATTGGTGGCAACGACGGTGAACGTATATGCCGTGTCATTGGTCAATCCAGCGACGGTGCAGGTCAACGCAGTTGCCGGCGTTGGCGTGCAGGTCTTCATCGCATCTTCAACTGCCGTCACGGTGTAACCGGTAACAGCGGATCCACCATTGTCAGAAGGAGCAGTCCAGGTCACCGTCGCCTGAGCATCTCCTGCAACAGCTGTAGGTGCGCTGGGAGCAACTGGCGCCGTAGGTGCCTTCGGAGTCACCGCGTTCGATGCGTTTGATGCCGTCGAATCACCGATCGCGTTAGTGGCCACCAAGGTGAAGGTGTAGGGCGTGTCATTGGTCAGTCCAGCCACCGTGCAGGTCAAACCAGTAGCCGGAGTAGGTGTGCAGGTCTTGGTTGCGTCCTCCACCGCAGTGACGGTGTAGCCCGTGATGGCTGAACCACCGGTGTCAGAAGCGGCAGACCAACTCACCGTGGCCTCACCATCGCCAGCAACGGCCGTGGGAGCCGATGGCTTACCTGGGGCGGTAGGCGCAACGACGTTAACCGTGGCCTTGATCGTTGACGAAGCAGCCGGAGCAGTCTTCACAAAGCTCGTTGCACCAGCACAGGAACTGCAAGCAGTTTGGGCGACATCAGATGCGTAATAGTCAGCGTTGGCCGACGTTCCATTACAGAGCTTAGGAACGGAACCGTCTAGATTTCCCATGTCGTCAAAATAAATCTGCTTCAGCGCAAAAGTTGTCGACCCAGAACTCGAGGGCGTGTAGGAGCCTGTCGCCGTGTATGGGCCTTCCGGCGAGCTTGCCAAGATTCTCGTTGCCGGGTAATCACAGGCCGTCCCACCCGAGCCAGAAGTAAGGTCAAGGGTTGCCGTGTTACTGCCCGAAACAGCCATCGTTACTCGTACAACAACGCTATTGGCGTTGACCGCAACCGGTCCGGTTCGTGCGCCCGTCACTCCTGAGAAGGAAACCTCAACCGGAGTGCCGACAACAGGAGACGCTGGATTAAGCGAGATGGAGAAGGTATCGGTGTTTGTATTGTTGGATTGAACATTTGCCGTAGAGGCCGCCGACGGAGGACCTACGGTGCCATTCTCAAAAAACAACGACCCTGAAATTGTCGATGATGTCGGACCATAAACAACCCCCGCTTGCGCAACGCCACCACCAATACCGGTGAGTGCGACTACGGGTGTAGCCAACAAGAAGGCGACAGCAGCAGCAGCACCCTTACGGCTCGTGACCATGAACTTCATGACGGATCCCCTTCTTGTCTCTTCCTGCCCACACAGGAGGAGTTCGGTAGTTCACACTCTAAAACGAGTTAGGCCTAACGCTGATAACGATCTGACAACACCGAGAGGCCAGCCGCCCCCTCAGGCAACTGACCTCTTCGGCCTTTCCAACGGTCAGAGGCGTGCGCGACGTGGTGTCGCACGCGCGGCACGAACCGCAAAAATCAATCCGATTTGGAACAACGCAAGGCCAAACAGGGCCAAAATCGCTGTTTCCTTGGGACCAGTCTTGGGCAACGCGGCGGGCTTGGTGGTCGTCGCGTTGCTTGTGGCCGTTTCGGTCTTGGTCGTGGTGGTCTTGGTGGTCTTGGTGGTGGCCTTCTTCGTCACAGTTGCACCTACGTACGTGAGCTCAAAGTTTCTCGGAGCCACCGTGCCGGCAGTACCAGTGGTGTTTTTGGGATTGGAGATGCTCGTCGCGCTCATGTAGCAAGCATTTTTTGGGCCACATGATGCGATAGGAGGAACAGTGTTTTGGATTGATCCCACAATAATTTTCAACTGCACAGTCGCCACGCCTTGAGCATTGGCGGTGGTCAGTTTCGCACCAGAAAGCTTGGTGGCGCCACACACTCCAGGTCCCTTAATGGGGCGCCCCACTGGGCACTGTCCAATCGCCACTGGCTCATTCGGATTGAATCCCTTGGCGACAATCGTGACTTTTTCGCCACCCTTGTAGGGGCCAGCAGGAGTGACGCTAATGGTCTGGGTGCCTTCGGCGGCCTGGGCAGCGCTCGGAGCAACGACACCAGCCACCAGCGAAATACCAGCGGCAAGTGCCACGGTAGCCGTAAGCGTGAGAACCTTCGTAACCGTCGATTTCGCCGTCATGACCTGCCCACTCCTTGGTTCAGCTTGATTCTCAAGCAGCCGTGTGTGACTCCTGATAAACGGTCCACACCCGTATCAGACACCTACGAGCGTGGTTTAGGCAAGAACTTTGAAGAAATCGCCAGAAACGGTTATCAGACGGTTACCCAAAATGTGGCGCTCCACAGCGGGCGCCCTCCCTCGCCAATGGCGGCAAGGGCCTACGGAACGCATCTGTAGTGCCTGACCGGGTTCTAGAGATTCGCCCCTGGTTTGGCCACGCCCAGCCAGGCAATAACGATCACCAAAGTCCAGATCACATAGACGTACGGGGTGGCCCGAGCCATCGAGCCGGCGATCGCACGCTCGGCCGCCTCGCTCGAACCATCAATGATCAAGGACTTGAACCCGCCAGAAAATGGTTTGAGGCTCAGGCGGATTAGCAGGCCACACAAAATGGTCACGCCGTAAAGCAAGATCTTCAGGCCTAGCCACTTGGGATTGGTTTGGACACCGAATGGATCCGTAACCACTATCGCATAAATTCCGCTTATCGCGGTGCCGGCAATAACCACAATACGGACCGCATAATCCAGCTTCAAGCTGAGCAACTTTATCGGCTTGTCACCAGCAACGTTGTGCTCGACCAAGACCAATGCGACCCACAATGCGGTGAATAACACCACCGGAATGGCAAGCAATTTAAATTGCTGACCACGAGGATCAGCGACGATTAAAAGTGTGCCTGACGCTAAGAACAACGGCATACACAACCGGGGTCCCATGTCACAAAACGCCATGATCTTCAATGAAATGCGTCGGGCATCCACGCTCAACTCAGGTTTAGTGACCTGACGACTGGAGTAGTACGTACCCAAGTCCCCACCTAACCAAAAGGTCAGAAGCAGCAAGTGGATAAGGATGAGGATGGAGAAGAGAAAATTCGGCGGTTGTCCCATGGGTCAAAACGATACTCACTAGTAGGAGCGCGGCGACCAACCTAGGTCTGTGTTCGCCGTCACGGAGCCCACGATCCCTCAGGATTGTTCGCGCTGAGCCCGAGCCGCATCATCGGCCTCATCTTCAGCGGACGCGGATTCATCTATGCGGTCACTGATCCGGCCTAGCGGGGATTTCCACGGGCCCTTGGGTTTGTGGTCCTTGCTAGCACCGATTTGGCTGCGCACATTGCGCAAGATGACCAAACTCACCAAGCCCGAAACCAAAATGCCGATCAAGGCACACAAGAACAAATCTTTGACACCCACCAGGTACAGGGCTATCGCCGTCCCGAGGAACAACGCGACACGAAGTGCGGTGTAACGAAGCAAGGCCACGGTGATCAGGCTCCGATGGACTGCGGCTTTTGCCGGCGTTCGGGGTCGGGACCGTCAAAAGTTTCGATCACTTCGTACAACGTGTTGCGCTCCTTGGGAACAAACCCTGCATCGCGAATCAACTCGAGTAGGTCAGTGCGTGTGAGCTTGTCGGGAGTACCAAAACCATCGGCATCGTGGGTGATCTTGTATTCCACGACACTGCCGTCGAGGTCGTCCACACCGAAATTCAAACTCAACTGAGCAGTGGTCAATCCGTGCATAACCCAGAAGCACTTCACGTGCGGGACATTGTCAAAAAGCAACCGCGAGACCGCAAAGGTCTTGAGAGCTTCAGCGCCAGTAGCCATCGGCAGGTGGCTCAAACGGTTGTTGTCGTTGTGGAACCGCAAGGGGATGAACGTGATGAACCCACCAGTTTCGTCCTGCAATTCGCGCAAGCGCAGAACGTGATCCACCCGATGACGAGGCTCTTCAATGTGGCCATACAGCATCGTGGCTGGCGTCTTCATACCTTTGCTGTGTGCCAGTCGGTGAATACGTGACCAGTCTTCCCAGTGTGTGTCATGGTCAACGATTTGCTTGCGGATGTCCCAATCAAAGATTTCCGCACCGCCACCGGTGAGTGAACTCAAGCCAGCATCGATCAATTCATCCAAAATCTCGTCAGCGCTGAGTCCGCTAATGCGCTCAAACCAGTGGATCTCTGTTGCGGTGAACGCCTTCAACGCAACATTGGGTCCCAAAGTAGCGCGCAACTCACTCAAACTCTTCGGGTAATAACGCCAGGGCAACGTCGGGTGCAAGCCATTCACGATGTGAAGTTCGGTCAATCCCTCAGGTGCCATGGCCTCAGCTAGGCGCACGGCCTCTTCGATGCGCATCGTGTACGCATCGGCTTCGCCTGGCTTACGCTGGAACGAGCAGTAGGCGCAACTCGCGCTACATACATTGGTCATGTTCAGGTGACGGTTCACATTGAAATACACCGCGTCACCATTGAGTTCAGTGCGCTTGGCATGAGCCAACTGGCCCAGCCACATCAAGTCATCGGTTTCATACAGCGCCACTCCGTCGTCAAAACTCAGCCGTTCGCCAGCAGAGATCTTGTCTTCGAGTTCGCGCTTTAGCCCTGAATCCATAACCTCACCCTACGCCGACCTATCGCCACAGACTCAGCGTGGTTCATCCGATTGTCCCGCCTTGCGGGCTGCACCGAGTTCACCCTGCCAACGCGTAAACAGGTTGTTCGAAACCCCCAACACGTCCAGGACTTTGCCCGCAACAAAATCCACAAGCTGCTGCATATGTGTTGGACCGTGATAGAACGCCGGGTTACAGGGCAACACCACAGCCCCGGCCGTATCAAGTGTCAGCATGTGTTCAAGCGTGGAGCGCGTAAAGGGAGTCTCTCGAACACACACGACCAACGGGCGTCGCTCCTTCAAGGTCACATCCGCGGCGCGTTGCAAGAGGTCTTTACTCAGTCCCATCGCAACCCCTGCCACGCTTGCCGTGCTCGCAGGGACGACCACCATGCCTTTGGCAGGGTAGGAACCAGAGGATGGTCCCGCGGCAAAATCGGTGGAAGCCCACAACACCACATCAACATCGGTTGTGTCGCGATTAAGCAGCACCGCAAGGTCTTCGCGCCAATGGGCATCACGCCAAGCCAAACCGATTTCATCGAGAATCGTTAAACGTGCAGACTTTGACACCACGAGGTCTACTGCTTCACCGGCGTCGAGTAATCCGTTAATAACCGCCGCGGCATAGGCGGTCCCGCTGGCGCCGGATATCCCGACGATCCAAGGCTGACGTGGTGAAGTCACAGGTCAACTGTGGTGCATGACCTAGTCAGTGCGCCACTCGCCCAACAATATTCCTAGACCGACAGCCCTAGCGCCCAGAAGTTGAGCAAGGCAAAGGCGAACAAGCCCAATCCAACGAAGCCATTGACAGTAAAGAAGGCACGATTGACTCGGCTCAGATCATCGGCCTTGACCAAGGAGTGCTCATAAGCCAAAGCGCACGCGGTGAAAGCCACACCCACCCACCACCATGGCGAGCAGTCGGTAGCCAGTCCAAAACCAATCAGCGCAAGCAGCGTCAGGACGTGAATGAAGCGAGCCGCTAACAACGCATTGCGTACACCGAAACGAGCGGGCGTTGATTTGACACCCTCGCTGCGATCAAAGTCCACGTCTTGACTGGCATAGATCAAATCGAAGCCGCCGATCCACGTGCCTACCGCTAGGCCCAGCCATACAGCCGGCGCAGGAGACGGCGAGGTCAAACTTGCGGTCACCGCAACCCAGGCACCAACAGGCGCGACGAATTGAGCGATTCCCAAAATTGCGTGCGGGAAATTCGTGAATCGTTTGGCATAGGGATAAACAATCAATGGTGCAACGGCCAGAGGTGCAAGCAGCACACACCACCAATTAAGGGCAGCACAAGCACCGAGGAACACCAGCAACGAAACGGCTGCACCCACGTTGGCGGTACGCACACTCACCGCGCCCGTTACCAATTCACGTTGTGCAGTGCGGGGATTGGCTGCGTCTATTTCACGATCAATAATGCGATTCGCTGCCATCGCGAAGGTGCGAGCCCCCACCATGGCCACGATGATCAGCACGAGTTCGACCCACGCAACAGTTCCCATGCTCGCCTGCATCGCTGCCAGCGCCCCGATGAGGGCAAAAGGCAAAGCAAACACGCTGTGTTCAATCGTGACCAACCGCAAAAAGGAACGGACGGCGTGAGAACTGGCTTGGTCGTG
This sequence comes from actinobacterium acAMD-2, assembly GCA_000754455.1. Taxonomy (GTDB): domain Bacteria; phylum Actinomycetota; class Actinomycetes; order UBA12327; family UBA12327; genus AcAMD-2. The sequence goes on from JNSE01000002.1 coordinate 11,027, forward strand.
GCTCATGGGCGAAGAACTCACGGCGCCAATCCATAGGAGGCCCAGCGCTGATTGACGAGGTCCACAATGCGGGGGTCTTGTTCCACCGCATCGGGCCATTCGCGGGTGTACCCCTCGTCGGCGCGCTTGGCGGTGGCATCAATACCGAGCTTTCCGCCCCAAAACTGCTGGTACGAACTGTGATCCAGGTGATCCACTGGGCCAGTCGTGTGGAGCACATCGTGGTCATAGTCAACGTTGCCCAAAACTTGCCACGCAACTTCGGCGTAGTTGTGCACATCAACGTCTTTGTCAACCACGACTATCAATTTGGTCAACGACATTAGACCAGCGCCCCACAGTGCGCTCATCACCTTCATCGCATGCTTGGGGAACTTCTTATCAATACTGACAATCACGCAGTTATGAAATGCGCCGTACTCCGGCAAGTGATAATCAACAATCTCTGCATGCGTCAACTGCAACAACGGCAAGAAGATTCGTTCAGTGGCCATGCCGATGGGTCCATCTTCCTGAGGCGGACGCCCCACGACGATGGATTGATACACCGGGTTAGTCGTCATCGTCATTGTGTCCACGGTCATGACCGGAAAGTCTTCTTGCGGGGTGTAGTAACCCGTGTGATCTCCAAAAGGACCTTCGGGCATGCGAGCACCAGGTTCAATCCAGCCCTCAAGCACGATTTGAGCACCCGCCGCGACCTGCAAGGGCACCGTCAAGCAGTCAACAAGCTCGATGCGCTCGCCCGCTAGGAATCCGGCAAACAAATATTCATCAATTTCAGCGGGCAAAGGTGCGCTGGCAGCATACGTAACTGCGGGTGGACAGCCGAAAGCGATCGCCACCGGAAGTCGCTCACCGCGACGTTCAGCCACTGCGTGGTGAGCATTGCTGTCTTTGTGAATTTGCCAGTGCAAACCGATCTGATTGCGGCTGTGCTTTTGTAAGCGGTACATCCCTAAGTTGCGGTCGCCGGTTTCCGGGTGCTTGGTGTGCGTCAATCCCAAATTGAGAAACACACCAGCATCGTCGGGCCACTGCTTGATACCGGGAAGAAGATCAAGATCGACTTCATCACCGCGCAGCACAACGGATTGCACCGCTGATTGCTTCACTACTTTCGGCGGAGCACTACGCAGCTGCATGACTTTGCCCAAAGCGTCCTTTACGCCGCCGACACCCTTGGGAAGTTCGGGCTTCAGGAGTTCACGAATGCGCTGACCGATCTCGTCTAAGTCACTCACACCTAACGCGGCAGCCATCCGTTCCGTTGTTCCAAAAACATTGATGGCCAGCGGAATCTGACTGCCTCGGACGTTGTCAAAGATCAACGCCGGACCACCAGCGCCGACCACGCGGCTCACGATTTCAGCCACTTCGAGTTCGGGATCAACCTCCGCACTGATGCGATGCAACTGCCCCTTGGATTCAAGGTCAGCAAGGAAGGACGGCAAGTCAGCGTTAGTCACGGTGCAATCATCGCAGGTGCGCTCTAGACTGGCTTTGTGGTTCGCATTCTGTTGTACGCAGTCCCAGTAATCCTTGGGGTCTGGGCCCTCGTTGACTGCGCCCAAACAGCCAAGCGGGACGTGCGGAGACTGCCACGGGCAGCATGGATCCTGATCATCGTGATGGCGCCCATCGTTGGGTCTGTGGCCTGGCTAACCGTTGGTCGCCGCAAGGGATCAGGTCCGCGACCAGCACCTCGTCCCGTGGCCCCCGATGATGATCCCGATTTTCTGCGCGACCTAGACCGCAAAAAGCCTCGTCGCGACGACAAACCTGGCGAAACACCGTCAAGCTGACTCAGCAGGTTTACAGCCCGGAATAAGAGTGCAAACCGGGAAGCCAAATGTTGACGCCAATGAAATTGAAGATCAACGATGCATATCCCACCAAAGCAACAACCGCTGTCTTGCGGCCCTTCCAGCCCACGGTGACCCGTGCATGGAGGTACCCCGCATAAACCACCCAGGTGATGAAGGCCCAGGTCTCTTTCGGGTCCCAGCCCCAGTATCGACCCCATGCATTTTCCGCCCAGATCGCACCAGCGATAACCGCAAAGGTCCAGAGCGGGAAAACAAAAGCAACAATGCGGTAGCCAAGTGAGTCCAACTCCTTGGCCGATGGAACGCGCAACAAGAATCCAGTCTTTGACTGCGCGCTGCGATCTTCAAAGCGAGCTTTGACTAAGTACAAGATGCTGATGATCGCCGACGTGGTGAACAGCCCAAACGAGATGACGGCAGCGCTGACATGGATCACCAGCCAATAGGAACGCAAGGCCGGCACGAGTTGACCTGCATCCACATACAAAATGGTCACGGCAAGACCCAAAGCCAGTAGAACTGGCGTAACAATGAAGATCCCCATCCATCGCAGGTCAAATCGACGATTCAGGAGGAGATAAATACCCACTACAGACAGCGATGCCGTGATGGAGAACTCGTACATGTTGCCCCACGGCACTCGCCCAGCCGCAATTCCTCGCAACACCGCACCCACGGCATGCAGACCACATCCCAAAACCAAGAGCGACAAGCCAATATTCCCGAAGCGGGTGCGCTGGCTAGCGGGTCCTAGTTCGACCGGTTCGTCCATCGTCGGATCGACGGAGGCGCTTGCGGGAGCCCCGACCAACACGTCAACTGGGGACACTTTGGCGCGACCCTTACGCCCGGCGAAAGCTAGGTCATAGGCCAGCGCAATCATGACCAGCGTGTACACAAACATCGCGGCATAAATAAATTGGTTGCTTAACGTTGCCCATGACTGACTGTTCATGCGTGACCTTTTTCTTCGCGATTGACCACAGATGCGATGACTGCTTCGACATCAGATTCAATTTCAGTGTTTTCAGTACGTGCCAAACCTGCAACCGCTACAACCGTACGCCCTTGGTCATCGATTGTCGTGCGTACCCAAATGCGGCGACGGCGCGTAAACAACGACATGATCAAGCCCGCAATAGAGACAATTGAGGCAATCAGCGCAACGGGTGTTCCTGGATCGCGTGCAATCGAGAAAGTCGCGAACTGGGAGACACCGTCAAAGGTGATCGTGCCCGCTCCATTAGGGATTTTCCATGTCTGGCCCGGAGCTAAGGCTTCAATCCCCACCTTTTTCATCTTTGACGTATCAAGCTTGTAAATCGACTGTGGCGCTCCGGTGTTGAGACCTAAATCACCCACCCATGCGGACATGAACAACCCTGGGGTAACCGCTGCAGGGAATTGAGAAATGGGTCCCAGCTCGGGGTCAATGCTGGTGGTGGGCAAAAAGATCGCTTGAACGCCCAACTGCCTGGGCTTGGCATCGGGTGACTTGATCACGCCCGAAGAGGAGAAGTTTCCGTCTTGAGGCAAGAAGGCCACGCTGTCGTCTAAAACGACATTGCCCTTCCCATCACGCACCGTCACCCTCGGTGCGTAACCCCAACCCACCAAAAAGACTTTTGAGCCATTGACGGCAAGAGGCTTGTTAACTTCTATTCGAACTGGTTGTGACTGAGCAGCCTGAGTCGCTTGGTAATCAACGTCGGCGTAGAACTCGCGAGGTGCCCCACGCTGGTTGCCTTCGGTTTCAAAGGAGACCGAGAAGTTGCGAAGGTTAAAGGAAAATGGTGTGAGATTTTCGGGAACAAAAAGGCGCCCAGGTTTAAACGAGTCATATTGGGTCAACGTATTGGAAAAACCTTGGCCCTCGCGGACGAGAACATTGCCGCGATAGCCGTACAGGCTTCCCGTTGCAACACCAATCAGGATGACCACCAGTGCGGCATGAAAGATGAGATTGCCGGTTTCGTGCACATACCCCTTCTCGGCCGAGACAAAATCTTCTTCACGCCGAACGCGAAACCCTTGCTTGCCCAAATCCTCGGCAGCGTGATCCAGCACCTGCGATGGGGTCGAGGTGACCAGCACGCTTTGGTGCGCCGGCAGCTTTTCCAGTCGGCTGGGGGCTACCGGAGGCAAAGCTCGCAAGCCCTTCCAATGCGCGCGTAACCGCGGAACCACACAACCAATAAGCGAAACAAACAGCAACAAGTACACCGAAGCAAACCACGGCGACGCATAGACGTCGAAAAATCCCAACCGGTCAAGGATCGGACCCGAACCTGGGTGCAAGGCCAGGTATTGCTGAACCTTGGTCGGGTTGATGCCCCGTTGCGGGAAGAGGGATCCAGGAATGGATGCGAGCGCAAGGAGAAACAGCAAAATCAAGGCGACTCGCATCGAGGTCAGCTGGCGCCAACCCCAACGAATCCATCCCACGATTCCCATATGTCCCAAGCCTTCTATAACGACGTTTCGAACTGTGACACCCAAGTCAGCAGTTCAATAGACAATGTTTGCCAAATACCTGTCACTAACAAGACACCGAGAAGAACCAGGAGTCCACCGCCAAAGCGCATCACCCACACCGAGTGTTGACGAACCCAAGCAAACGCTGTCATCGCTCGGCCGTAGGCCAACCCGGCGATAAGAAACGGAAGCCCTAACCCAAGGCAATAAAACAGCGAAAGTAAGGCACCGCGTCCAGCTGTTGCACTAGTAAAACTCAGAGTCTGGACTGCTGCCAGCGTCGGACCAATGCACGGTGTCCAGCCAATGCCAAAGACCACCCCAAGCAATGGCGCTGCACCCACACCCACTGCCGGCGAAGCCGTCAACCGAAACTGACGCTGGAGTGCAGGAAAGGCGCCCATGAAGATCAAACCCAAAACGATGGTGACCACACCCAGAACCGCGGTGATAGGGCGGGCGTAGGTCTGCAGGCTCGCACCAAGCCCGCCAAATAAGGCGCCATAACTAATGAAGACAACGCTGAAGCCGGCAACAAAGCCCACCGTGCCCAACACGATCTTTGAGCGAATAGACCGGGGCAATGTTTCATCTACAGCCCACTCGCCGTTGAGTTGGGCGCCGGTCAGTCCTGTGACGTAGGAGATGTAGACCGGAACTAATGGCAAAACACAGGGTGAAAAGAACGACACCAGGCCGGCAAGCAGGGCAAACGGGATGGCCAAAGCCACTGAGCCGGTCAGGACGGTTTGCGCACCATCGGCTAACACGCCATTCATCAGCGACCTGACGCCAAAACTTGGTCGACCAAATTAGTCAGCGTTGTTTGTGAATCAACCGGACCGATAATCCGGGCCGCCACTCGACCTTGTTGATCAATGATCAAGGTTGATGGAATCGCAGCTGGTGGCAAAGTGTCTGAAAAGCCCAACTGAATTTGGCCCTTGGGGTCAGCAATATTTGGGTACGTGATTCCGAAATTACGAATGAAGGCACGTGCCGGATCATCGGTATCGCGCGTATTGAGTCCAACAAATTCCACACCTTGAGCCTTGAGCGCGACATTCGCACGTTGCAACGCCGGTGCTTCGCTGCGACAAGGTCCGCACCACGAACCCCAGACATTGAGGACGACGACCTTGCCGCGCTGCTTAGCCAAGTCAAAGACTCCACCCGTGAGCGTGCGGCCTTGAACTGCTGGGGCTGGCTTGCGTAGCGACTCCGCCACAACTTTCAGCGTTCCATCCCCGGAGATAAATCCCGCATCCGCCGTGGTTGAGGAAGCGCTACTTCCCCCGCAACCAGCCACGACGAGCACCAGCCCCAGAGCGGCAAAGCCTGAGGCAAGGCGACGGATAGGCATGGTCACGAATCAAGCACCTGCGATAGGGCTAGCCCCGGGCAATAGATCGGCGGCCGGCTCGGTATAGGTCACAGCCACCAAGTGGTCATCAGAAAACGTGGCCGAGGTCAGCGAGGCCAACGAGCATTCACGCCGGCGCGGGTCATGCCAATAGCGACGGTTTTCTAGAGACAACCGTGCAATCCACACCGGGAGCTGGTGAGACACCAACACCACTTCATGACCACGAGCAAGATCGCGCGCGGAATCAATCGCCGCACGCATTCGCTCTGCAACGACAAGGTAGGGCTCACCCCAACTTGGCCTGAATGGGTTCCACAATTTGGGCCAATACTGCGGGTGACGCAATACCCCATCACCAACGGCTACGCGCTTGCCTTCAAAAACGTTATCGGCCTCGATGAGCCGCTCATCAATCTCAACCGTGAGATCAAAACGCGCGGCAAGCGGTGCGGCTGTTTGTTGCGCGCGTTCGAGCGGAGAAGAAATGATATGGGTGATGTCGTGATCGGCGAGGGCTTGCGCTGCCCGCAGCGCCATCGCTTCACCTAGTTCGCTCAATCGAAAATTCGGTAGTCGCCCATAAAGGATTTTTTCCGGGTTGTGCACTTCACCGTGTCGAAGGAGGTGGACAACTGTGGTGGTAGCCATGGGTGAAGCATCCCACTGCACCCGTTGACGCATCCAGCCACGTAGTCCCACAAACCGGCCTAGAGCCACGCCTGCATACGAACTGTTGTCAATGTCACACAGACCCCACTGGTCACACCACGGCCACCGGCTGGCACCCTAGATTCTCACCCCGTTACAAACTGTGACCCTGCCGTCACGCCTGAGAGGAGGACTCGATGACCAGAGACAACGACTCCTCCCCCGCGCCTCGTAATCGTCACCGGGCCCGCACGACGGGTTCAGTCGTCACTGACATCAGCCGCAACCCGATTAGCCGACGCTCGGCCATGATCGCAATTCCGATCCTCACAGGCATCGCCGTGATTGCTTCCGTAACGGCGACGGCAGCTAACCCTCCAACGCCGTCCGCGCAGATCGACTCGACGGCAACAGGACAAACATTGAGCGTGAGTCCGTTTGCCAACTGGGTCATCCCCACCGCTGATCCAGGATCACTTCAACGAACCACCGCAACAAAGGCGATCGACACGATCGGAGCGGCCAACCTCAACGTTGAGCCATCGACTTATGCCCAAAGTGGGATTCCCAGCGTGGCATTGAAGGCATACAAAAAGGCAGCCAAGAAGTACAAGAAAATTGATCCTCAATGCGGCGTGACCTGGCCCTTGCTAGCAGCGATTGGTCGAGTCGAATCAGGCCACGGCACCCAAGGCGATTCGGTGATGACCAAGTCAGGTCTGTCGATACCGCCCGTCCTTGGACCCGTGCTCGATGGGGCCGGACCGTTCGCTTTGATCAGCGACACCGACAACGGCGCTTACGACGGTGACAAGCGGTACGACCGAGCCATTGGGCCCATGCAGTTCCTGCCCGAGACCTGGGGCACCGTGGCAAGCGATGGGAACGGCGATGGGAAAAAAGATGTCCAAAACATCTGGGATGCTGCCCTTGGAGCCGCGAACTATTTCTGTCGCGGAGAAACGCGCCTAGGAACGCCCAAGGGACTGGCGGCCAACATCTTCCGTTACAACCGCTCCGAGTCTTACGTGAGGCTCGTGCTCGGCATCATGCGCGAATATGGCGCCAAGGTAAAGATCGTTCCGACCGAAGAAGCACCCAAGCCAAAGGCCAAGAAGAAGTCCACGAAGAAGAAGGTTGTTCGCAAGCCAGTCGTGGTTCCGACTCAATCCCCAGAACCCACTCCTACACCCACCAAGACAGCCCCCGGTCCAGGAACCGAACCCGAGGACCCCTCAGGTCCCCGAGTTCGTTAAGTCCCTATTTCGACTTGCGTCGGGCAGCGTTGCGCTTTTCTGATGGACGCCACACGGTTTCGCCAGCATCAATAGCATCTTGACGCTGCTTGTCACCAAATTCGGCCAAAGCTTCAGCCAGCGACTCAACCGTGGCTTCCGGAGCCATGACATCAATGCGCAATCCGTGTTCGGTCGCGGTCTCAGCCGTGGCCGGGCCGATGCAGGCAACAACCGTGGTGGCGTGTGGCTTGCCGGCAATACCAATCAAGTTGCGCACCGTGCTTGATGACGTGAAAACCACTGCATCAAAGCCACCGGTCTTGATCTGCTCGCGCGTGTGTGCGGGGGGCGGTGCTGCGCGCACCGTGCGGTACGCCGTGACGTCATCGACTTCCCAACCCAGCTTGGTCAAACCTTCAACCAGTGTTTCCGTTGCAATATCTGCGCGGGGTAGGAACACACGGTTGATCGGGTCCAGCAGGTCGTCATAGTCAGGCCAGTCCGCCAACAGGCCAACCGATGACTGCTCGCCAGAGGGAATCAAGTCAGGACGTACACCGAACGCGATCAACGCATCGGCCGTGGCTTCACCAATGGCCGCTACCTTCAAGCCAGCCAGTGCACGCGCGTCGAGGCCGTACTCCTCAAACTTTTCCCGCACTGCCTTGACCGCATTAGCTGACGTAAACGCCACCCACTGATAACGACCTGAGACCAACCCATGCACAGCACGCTCCATCTGCTGCGGCGTGCGGGGTGGCTCAACACTGATCGTGGGGACTTCAACAGGAATCGCGCCACTGCTGACGAGCTGGTCGCTCAAAATTCCAGCTTGGTCACGAGTACGCGGAACAAGTACTCGCCATCCAAACAAGGGCTTGGTTTCGAACCATGACAGCTTGTCGCGGGCCGAAACAGCATCGCCCACGACAACAACGGCATCGGTGAGGTCACCCATAGCTGAGAGCGGCTTGGCCAACTCAGCGAATCCATCGAGGGCACCAACAGCTGTTCGCTGATCGGTCGTGGTTCCGCGAACCGTCACTGAGATTGGTGAGCCAGGATTGCGACCGGCGGACAATAACGAGGCCACGATTCCGTCAATAGCGCCAGCGGTGTTCAAGATGACCAACGTGGCGGTCAGGTGATCGGTCCAGTTCAATCCAGTGGTTGCATCCAGTACGTGCACGTCATGGGACTTTGCACCCAGGAGCGGAACACCGACGTAACTAGGAATTCCCGTCGCGCGTGCGACACCTGGTACAACTTCCATTGGCAACTTAGCCTTGGCGACCGTCGGACCCTCGACAGCCAGTACGCCGTCGGTAACAGGGTCTCCAACAACAACACGTGCAACCACAGCGCCAGTCTTTGCCGCCTCAACAGCAGCCTTAGCGCCATCGTCAATCGCGCCTTCGACCTCTTTGTCCGAGGTAACGATCAGCACCTGGGCCTCGGCCTGCGCGCGCGCAATGATCGGAGCTGGCACTGCAGCATCAGCAATCACCACGTCGGCTGCCGAGATGACATCAGCCGCCCGAACGGTGAGTAGACCAGGGTCGCCCGGGCCTGCACCAATAAAGGTCACGGAACCCTTGATGGTCTTCTTGGTTACTCGTGCTGTCGTCACGAAATGTTCTCCAGTGCTGGTGAGGGGGAGGTGCGCTTGCTGGTCTTACCGGTGCGCAAACCTTCAGCGCGTTGCTGCTGGTGAAAAGCCAAGATCTGAAGTTCGGTTCCTAAATCAACCTTGCGAACGTCTACTCCCTGCGGAACGGTCAAAACGCTCGGGGCAAAGTTCAAAATGCTCGTGACACCGGATGCGACGAGGCGATCGCAGACCGCTTGAGCAGCTGAAGCGGGAGTGGCAATTACGCCGATGCTGGCGGAGTGTTCTGCGATAACCGTCTCCAGTTCGACAAGGTCGCGGACCTCGACACCGGCGATGGTTTGCCCCACCAAATCCGCATCCGAATCAATCAGGCCCACGATGCGAAAACCTCGATCGGCGGAGCCGGCGTATCCAGCAAGTGCGTTACCCAGATTTCCTACTCCGACAATCACGACGGGCCAATCTTGGGCGTAACCAATTTCGCGGGCGATCTGGAAGAGCAAGTACTCCACGCGATATCCCACTCCACGCGTGCCGTACGACCCCAAGTGCGAAAGATCCTTGCGAAGTTTGGCTGAGTTCACGCCACACACTTCTGCGAGCTCATGGGATGACACCGACTCCACTCCTGATTCCAGCAACGAGGTCAGAACCCGGTGGTAAATCGGAAGGCGCGCAACGGTGGCATCGGGAATTGCGTGAGTCGACTTACGCAATTCGGTGATACCAGCGGGGGAAGGCACAGCGGCTCCATCGAGGGGAAGGAAAATTCTGCGAGATCAGAGGGTAGAACGCTTGTGAACGATCGCACAAAGTCTGAGGGCAATCGTCTCATTATGTGAGATCTGTGCGGCGCGGGGGTCAGGTTTGCTTGCGCGAGAGTGCGCGACGCAGACGGTCGGCATCGACCCAAAAGAAATCATGTTGCGCACCGTCCACGAGCGTGACCGGGATTTGCTCCCAATACATGTCGTAGAGCTGCTGGTCTGTCGTGATGTCTGTTTCTACAAAGGTTTCACCGAGCTCAGCGGTTACCTGAGAAATGATGATTCGAGCGTCATCACATAGATGACAACCGGCACGAGTCAACAAGGTGACTCGGGGCGGCGAAGGGGTCAACGGCTACTTCTTGTTACGACGCTGAACGCGAGTCTTCTTGAGCAGCTTGCGATGCTTCTTCTTAGCCATGCGCTTGCGCCGCTTCTTGATGACTGAACCCACTGGAATTCCTCGCGTTATTAGTTAGGTGATCTGCTCAGGCATGAGCAGATGGGGAAAGTTTACCTTGAATGCTTAGGCAGTCTCAATGAAGGCTTTGCCGAGGTAGTCGTGCACTGCACGCTCATCAACTCGGAACGAACGGCCCACGCGCAATGCGGGGAGTTCGCCACCATGCACCAAGCGGTACACAGTCATCTTGCTAACGCGCATAACTTCTGCGACTTCAGCGACCGTAAGGAACCGAACTTCAGACAACGGACGCTCTGTTGCAGACATCAGTTACACCGGGCTTTCATTGAATGAGAGTTCCTGCTGAGCGCAGTTACCTTCTCGGACTGTTCGTAACAAAGGCTTACTTTAGCCAGCCCCAATTTGAGCCCGCAGGGGGATTGGGAAATTAGTCTGATTTATTTATTTGGCTCGTTATTGCGCTGAATCTGGATCTAACCCAAAGTGCGGGAAAACCGCTTGCCTGGTCTGTGCAATGGCCTGATCGGTCGCATCCTCGGCGCGCCGATCACTCACCCAGGAATAGGTGCTGCAGGCCACATTTTCACCAGCCGTAGCGGGTGCTGTGATACCTGTGAGAGCCTCAGTTTCGCTACGCCAGCGGGCTGGGAGCTCAGTGTCCGTCGATAAACCGTGACCACACACCTCAGCAATTAATTGAGTCCACGCTCGTGGAACCACATCAACAATGGCGTAGCCACCGCCACCGGTAACCACCCACTTGCCCTTAGTGAATTTGTGAACCCACTGGTGAATGCGCTGAGCCATTGCCGTTTGACCATCAATGCTCAAATTCATATGGCCGAGTGGATCAGCATGGTGTCCATCACACCCGTGTTGGGAAATCACCACGTCAGGCCCGAATGCGGCCAAAAGGGGCGGAACGATCGCATCCAGTGCGCGCAGCCACTGCGCATCACCGGCACCCGCGGGCAGCGCACAGTTGACCGCGGTCCCTTCAGCGCCG
>JNSE01000003.1 GCA_000754455.1 actinobacterium acAMD-2
CCTCATTGACGACCGGGAGCTCACATGGACGCGCAGATTGATCTCAAGGGCGACGTAATCGTCGTTACTGGCTGTACTCGAGGATTTGGCCGCGTGGTGGTGGTGGACTTGGCCAATGCTGGAGCCCGGGTCGTCGTATCGTCGCCATGGCAAGACGAAAATGATGCCCTCGCTGCCGAGATCACAGCAGCCGGGGGCACCGCGCTGAGTTGTTTGGGCGATGTGACTAACCGCGAACAGTTGCGCGAATTGGTGGCTAAGACGATGTCCACTTTTGGTCGACTCGATGTGTGGATTAACAACGCCGCATACGAAACGCCCGGTATGTCATTAGCCCTCGACTTTGGCGATGCTGAATTTGACTCGGTGAACAGCGTCAACGTAGTTGGCACGTACAACGGAACCATGGCCGCGTTGCGCGCAATGCTCGAGCAGGGTCACGGAGTCGTCATCAATGTGACTGGTCGTGGCGACGATTTGCGCCCGACGTTGTACACCGCACCGTATGGGGCAAGCAAGGCATGGATTCGTTCGTTCACTCGTACGTTGCGTGGTGAGTACGGCAAGCGCGGAGTCAACTTCGTCAACTTCAATCCCGGCGTCATGATCACCGAACGGATGGATCGAGCCGAAGCCGAGCAATTGGCCGAAATCAACCCTCGAACCGAAAAGCTCTTCCCCGTGGTCATGCGAGTCCTGGGCGATCCACCGTCGGTGGCCTCACAAAGACTCATTGAGTTCATCGCCTCGGGCGCGGCCAAGAAGGACGGTGAGTTCCGCTTGATCAATCTGCGCAAGGTCATCAAGGGGATTGGTGGCGAAGCCAAGTACCGCGTACAAAACCGCAACAGCGACAAGGACTAGGGAGAATTAGTCCGTCGCGTTAGTGGTGGGCGTCGCGGCGCCCGGAAGTGCCAGCATCCGATCTAAGGCGATGCGCGCCCAGTGCGCGACGTCGCTGTGCACTTCGATGCGGTTGTTCACGTTCCCAGCGACGAGGTTCTCCAGCGTCCACACTAAGTGTGGCAAGTCAATGCGATTCATGGTCGCGCAAAAACACACAGCCTTGTCTAAGTACGTGATGGTCAGGTCGGGTCGCGCATCGGCGAGGCGCTTGACCAAATTCAGTTCGGTTCCGATGGCCCATGCGCTGCCGGCTGGTGCTGCGTCGATGGTGTGGATGATGAATTCTGTGGACCCCACGAGGTCGGCTTTGGTGACGACTTCATGGATGCACTCAGGGTGAACCAGTACTTGTACGCCGGGAACTAGCTCACGCACTTGGTCCACGCTGGCAGAGGTGAAGCGACCATGAACCGAGCAGTGACCCTTCCACAAAATGACTTTGGCAGCCCTGAGTTCATCTGCGGTGAGCCCACCATTGCTTTGATGTGGGTCAAAGACGACGCATTCATCGAGCGAAATACCTAGTTCGAGCACTGCCGTGTTGCGGCCTAGGTGCTGATCGGGCAAGAAAAAGACTTTCTCGCCTTGGTCGAAAGCCCATTCAAGTGCTCGCTTGGCATTGGACGAGGTGCACACCGTTCCGTCATGGCGACCGGTAAAGGCTTTGATCGCCGCGGTGCTGTTCATATAAGTAACGGGAATTGTTTGATCCGCGATGCCGGCGTCGGTGAGGACGGCCCAGGCTTCTTCGACTTGCGAAATAGCAGCCATATCGGCCATAGAACAACCTGCGGCGAGGTCAGGAAGGATGACTTGTTGGTCTGCCTGCGTGAGGATGTCCGCGCTTTCGGCCATGAAGTGCACACCGCAAAACACAATGTACGGAGCATCGGGGTGCGCGGCTGCGAGTTGCGCAAGCTTGAACGAGTCGCCGGTTACGTCAGCGAAGGCGATGACGTCATCGCGTTGGTAGTGGTGCCCGAGAATAAATACCTGATCACCAAGGGCAGCCTTGGCAGCTCGCGCTCGTTCGATCAATTGTGGGTCACTAGCCGGGGGCAAGTCGCCGGGGCACTCCACGCCGCGCTCGCTGCTGGGATCCGCGGACTGGCCGAGGATGTGCAGTTCGATGGCGGTCATGTATTTATCGTCCCACAAGGGTGAGCCAAGGCTCCTAGGCGAGAAGTTCCTTGATCGCCGTGACGATTTCAGGAGCATTGGGCTCCGTGCGTGGTCGGAACCGTTGAATGGAACCGTCAGCCCCGACGACGAACTTCTCAAAGTTCCATTGGATGTCTCCAGCGACGCCTTCGGCATCATCGACCGCGGTCAATTCGGCATAGAGCGCGTGACGGTCTGGGCCGTTGACCTCGACTTTGTCAAACAAGGGGAACGTCACGTTGTACGTCGTGGAGCAAAACTCTTGGATTTCATCGTTCGTACCTGGCTCCTGGCCACCGAACTGATTGCACGGAAACGCAACAACAGCGAGTCCTTGGGCTGCGTAAGCAGAGTGGAGTTCTTGCAGCGTGGTGTATTGCTTAGCCAGTCCGCACTTGGATGCGACATTGACCACGAGGTAGGCGCGAGCATCAAGTGCTCCCAAGGTAGTGGCGGTGCCATTAATGCTGGTGACCGGGATGTCGAGCACGCTCATGAAAATTTCTCCTCTTACTTACCGGGAGTTTGCTGTTGTTCGCAAACTATGGCAGGTACGGTCACGGTGTGCGAATTGTGGTGGCGCCGGATAAGTTCGCTGGAACCTTGTCAGCGGTGGAAGCAGCTGAGGCGATCAAGGCCGGCTGGAATTCCTATGCACCGCAGGACCACGTGGAGGTGTTGCCTCTGGCTGATGGCGGCCCAGGCTTTCTCGCAGTGTTGGAGCGAGCACTCGGGGGCCGCTTGCTTGATGTCCAGACGACGGGGCCGGCCGGTCAGCCACTGGTGGCCCAGATCCTGATTCACGAGGAAACCGCCTACATCGAATCTGCTCAGGCGTGCGGCTTGCATCTGATGCCGCAGCTCGCTGCCCTCGAAGCCTCGAGTGAAGGGGTGGCCGACCTTCTTGTTGCAGCGGCTAATGCCGGAGTGCGACACATCGTGGTCGGAGTTGGCGGAACAGCATGCACTGACGGTGGCGAGCCGATGCTTACTCGACTGCAGCATTTAACCGGCAAAGCGCCCAGCGATTTTCACCTTGACCTAGTGGTGGCAACAGACGTGGATAACCCACTTCTGGGAGTGCATGGAGCCGCTGCAGTTTTTGGGCCACAAAAGGGTGCAACAGATGCAGATGTTGCCGTGCTAGAGCAACGTTTGACGCAGTGGTCACAGCGCGCTGGTGGTGACCCCATGCAGGTCGGCGCGGGTGCTGGCGGTGGGTTGGGTTTTGCTCTCTTTCGACTCGGCGGTCGGCGCGTCTCAGGCATTGATACCTGTTTGGATGCCATCGGATTTGACGATGCGGTCGCCAATGCAGACCTCGTTGTGACGGGAGAGGGTTCCTTCGATTACCAATCCCTGCGCGGCAAGGTGATCAGCGGCGTCGCGGCTCGGGCCAGTGCGCTTGGTCGCCCGTGCCTTGTCCTCGCTGGCCGTTGTGAGGTGGGCAGGCAGGGGGCGTCGTCTTACGGAATAGATGAGTGCTGGTCGGTTGTTGAATTCACTGGATCGGTCGAGCGGGCGATGAATGAGCCGGTTGCATCGCTGGCTGGACTCGCGGCCTCGGTTGCGGCCGTGTGGACTAGCCCCTGACTTGGGGGTGTGACACGATAGGTACCTACACCTTCGGGGACCAAACAAGGAGTACAGCATGAGCGTTGAGACCACCACCGAAACCACCGTCACGTCTGATGGCATTTTGCTAACCGATGAAGCAGTGATCAAGGTGTCTGCTCTGCTGGAACAAGAAGGTCGCGATGATTTGGCTTTGCGCGTTGCGGTTCAGCCTGGTGGATGTTCTGGTCTGCGCTACCAACTGTTCTTTGATGACCGCTCACTCGATGGCGACATCGTCAAGGACTTCAACGGTGTCAAGGTCGTGACCGATCGCATGAGTGCCCCGTACTTGGGTGGAGCCAGCATCGGTTTTGTTGACACGATCGAGAAGCAGGGCTTCACGATCGATAACCCGAATGCCGGCGGCTCCTGCGCCTGCGGCGACTCGTTTAGCTAATTCACCGGTTACTTCGGTGTTCCACTGATCGGTGGAACACCGCCTTCGCTTGCCCCCGTTGAACCAGGAACCGCTGTCGGCTCGATATCGGTCCCCACTGGGTTTGGTTGGCCAGTGTCAGGTGATGGAGTGGTTAAGTAGCGATCTTGCACCGCACTCACGGGGAATTTCCCTGCAGTCGGTTGGCCTCCTGCCACTGCCGCGGTCGAGGTAGCAAAGATCCATGCTGGTGCCAGTACTGGTGCACCGGAATTGGTGTCCGCCATCAGGCCAAAGGTTGCCCCAGTGATGGTGATGGCAGGGCGCGCTAAGCAGCCCTTGCCGTCAGGCCCCACCGCGCACAGCAACGGCTCTGGACGTGGCTGCGAGTTATAGCGAGCCAGCGCATCGGCCGCAGAGACGACGCCGTACTTGTCCTTGAGGTCCCACGTAGCGAGGGTGCCGTTGGCCGAGTCGATCGTCGGCTTCTTGGCTCGAATGACAACAGTGACGTTGGTCCCTGCTCCAAACGTGGGCAAATCAAGAACGGTGGGATCTCCCGTGACGGTGCGCGCTTCAGCGCTCTCGTTTTGATCAGGGAAGTACGTGCGCGCAGCGGTGGTTAATCCCAGCGCGGTAAAGAGTGGATCAGCAACCGTATTGACTTGCGCAACTGAAATGTTGACGGTGGCGGGAGCGGATGGTGTAACCGTTGATGATCCGCCCCCGGACGTAGTGACCGGTGCTGGTTCCGCGATTGCTGTGGAAACACATCCGCCAGCGTTGTCACTGAGTGGTTGTGACAGGTCGC
Source organism: actinobacterium acAMD-2 (assembly GCA_000754455.1). Lineage (GTDB taxonomy): Bacteria > Actinomycetota > Actinomycetes > UBA12327 > UBA12327 > AcAMD-2. The sequence goes on from JNSE01000003.1 coordinate 4,872, forward strand.
ACGATGTTCCGGTTCCGTAAAACCATGAGGCTCGAGCGTCCTTGAGGACGATCAAGCGCGGAGTGCCATCAGGAGCGCCGGGCGTAGCGGCCGGCGCACTCCAGCCGCCAGGTTGCTCCGTGACAGGAGAGGTGATGCCGAGTGCGGTTGCCAGGGTTTGCACACTTGCCGTGGTGACGGCCTGGCGATTAGGCGTAAGTAAGGGTCCATCGGCGGGCGTGGCTGGGAATGTCACATTAGGTGCGGGCGTGGGAGCACCGGAGGTATCTGCGCCCTCGGCATTAGCTGCCTTAGCGGTTGATCGCGAACTCAGGTCTAAGGCGGCGGGTCCGGCCGGGGGAGTCGAGGAGCAGGCGGTCAGAACGACGGCAGAAGCAATGATGGGCAGGAAATATCGGCGCACGATCAACTCCTAATAACGAGGGTAAAGATCAGACGCGGTGTGCGCGCCCAAGGTTCCCGTCAATACTGTTTAATCACTATGCCGTAAGGGCTTCATATTTTTTCAAGCAAAAGAGGAAATTCGTGAACGTTGTCGTGACCGGCTCTATTGCCACTGACCACTTGATGACGTTTCCAGGCAAGTTTGTCGATGCCCTTATTCCGGACAAGTTGGACTCCCTATCGGTGTCCTTCCTCGTTGACGGTCTGGAGGTACGTCGCGGCGGCGTAGGTGCAAACATCGCGTTCGGCATGGGAGTTTTGGGTTTGAAGCCCACCTTGGTCGGAGCGGTGGGTAGCGACTTCGCCGATTACAACGCATGGCTTACACGTCATGGGGTAGATACCGATTCTGTGCACGTCAGTGATGACCTGCACACGGCACGCTTTGTTTGCACCACTGACCAGAACGCTTCGCAGATCGCGTCTTTCTATCCCGGAGCGATGGGACTTGCCCGCATCATTGAGCTAGCCCCGATCGCAGCTCGACTAGGTGGCATTGACCTAGTTGTCATTGGACCTAATGACCCGGAGGCCATGCGTCGGCACACCCAAGATTGTCGTGACCAGGGGATCGCGTTCGTGGCGGATCCTTCACAGCAATTGTCGAGCATGAGCGGCGACGAAATCATTGAGCTCATCGATGGTGCGACGTACCTTTTCACGAATGAATACGAAGCAGCGTTGACCGAATCCAAGACCGGATGGTCAGCGGATCGGATTTTGGACAGCGTGGGGACTCGAGTGACGACGTTGGGATCCAAGGGCGCCCGGGTGGAAAGCAAGGGGCACCAAGCCATCGAAGTTCCGGTCCCGGCTGAGGAGCGCATTGCCGACCCGACCGGTGTGGGTGATGCGTTCCGTGCGGGATACCTCAGCGCCACGGCGTGGGGACTTGAGCCACGACTGTGTGCACAAGTTGGATCGCTCTTGGCTACCTACGTTGTCGAAACAGTAGGAACGCAGGAGTACTACTTCACGACCGATCAATTCATCGCGCGGTTTGAACAGGCGTACGGTCCTGAAGGGGCAGAAAGTCTCGGAGCACACCTGAAGTCAGCGTGAGTTTGCATTCACCGGTCGAGCCGCCACCGAACCAGTGGCACTTACCCGACCTAGGGCTTGCTCCAGACGACGAGGACTTGGTTGGCGTTGGTGCTGACCTTGAACCGGGAACCTTGTTAGCGGCGTATCGCAGTGGGTTGTTCCCTATGCACGTCAACATGGACGATGAGCGTCCCGTGGGCTGGTGGTCTCCTAATCCACGCGCAGTCATGGACAATGTCTACATATCCCGATCCTTGCGTCGATCGCTTAAGCGTTTTCAGGTCACGGTTGATACTGATTTTTCGGCCGTGATGGCGGCATGTGCTCGAGGGCATGATGATGGGCACTGGATTGATGACGAGATCATCCACGCGTTCCATCAGCTTTTCGATCTGGGTTGGGCACACAGCGTTGAAGTCCGGACCAGCGAAGGTGAACTAGTTGGCGGCCTCTATGGCGTCAGTATCGGGGGATTCTTTGCAGGAGAATCCATGTTTCACGTCGTTCCCGATGCGTCCAAAGTTGCTCTGGTGCACCTGAAAGCGATTCTGGATGCCAATGGTGATGCACGCAATCTCCTAGATGTGCAATGGCGTACCGATCACTTGGCCAGCATGGGTGCCGTGGAATTACCAAGGACTGAATATGTTGTGCGCCTTAAACAGGCACTTGCTGCACCGACGATCAACTTCGAAGCGCTTAGTCGCCGAGCGGTGCGCCTATGGCTTGAAGCACGCGAGGCAGTGCAGTAAGGAATTCTTCAACGTCAGCCTCAGCGGTGCTATCGGTTAATCCGATGCGGATGTTTCCGTACGTTTCGATGCCCATGGCGAGCAACACGTGTGATGGATCCAAGCTCATGCTTGAGCACGCAGATCCTGAAGCGACACTGATTCCTAGCCGGTCCAGGTGCTCAACGATCACATCGCCGGCGATACGGGGTGCATTCAAGGTCAGTAGGTGAACGGCTCGCTGGGTTGGGTGCCCAACAACATCGATGCCATTGATTGAGTTGACCACCCTGCGAATGCGGTTGTTCAATTCCTTGAGGCGTTCGCGGTTCTCCCGTTGATCTTGGTCGGCTTGTACGAGTGAGGCGGCTGCCGCCATGAGGGCAGGGATATTGGGGAAGCCCTGACCGGACACTCCTAATGTGTGCGTTGCATCCATGGGGTGCCAGGGGACACCGGTGCGAATGACTAGTAGACCAACGCCTGCGGGGCCGCCCCACTTATGTGCGCTCGCCGTGAGTACATCCCACTGTTGGGGAATCTCTGCTCGGCCCACGCTCTGTGCAGCATCCACGAGGTAGGGGACTGCATGGGCTTTGCACAGTCCGGCAATCTCTTCGGTGTCCTGTTGGATTCCGGTTTCTTGATTGACCGATTGCACGGCCACCAACCGCGCACCATCTGAGGTGAGGAGCGCTTCAAGTTCAGCGGCATTGACCAGCCCCATCGAGTCAACGGGTAAGAGGGTGGTCCCTGCGTTATCGAGTGAACGGGTGGCGTTGATCACACTGCTGTGTTCAACCGCACTCACCACAACGCGAGATTGCTCGCGGCGACGGGCATGGTTGAGTCCACGAACAGCGGAATGAACGGCAGTTGTTCCTGAACTGAGAATGTGGAGTTCGTCACGTCGGACAGCCAGGACCTCGGCGATGGTCTGGTGCGCTTCCTCGGCCAGAAGTTGGGACTTTCGGCCCTCAGCGTGCAAACGAGCGGGATCGGCCCATCCGTCAGTGAGGGCCTGGAGGAGCGCGCGCTGTCCCGCAGGATTAAGCGGCTGCGAACTGCCCGCATCAAGGTACGCCACGCTGTGAACCTACCGCCGGACCCTTACACACTGGACAGGCACTCTGGCGTAGGGTTAGCACGAAGGAAAACACCCTCGCACTAGGCGTGGCGCCCGCCTGAACCCTGCCACCTTCGTGCTCGTGAATGGCAAGAAAGGCAACGCGTGAGCCCGCACCGAATCTCGAGCCACACCAGCAAGGCTGGGCCGGTTTCGCGACACAAGTGGTTGGCCTTAGGACTTGTAGTTCTGGCTTCCACTCTTGCTGGATGTTCTGCCCAAGAGATGCCTCGCTTGGCCATGCCGGAACCGGCGACCGAAGAGGGCAACACCATCTTGTTCCTGTGGCAGACCTCATGGATCGCCGCTCTCGTTGTTGGTGCCATTACGTGGGGATTAATTGCTTGGGCTGTCGTTGCATACAGCCGACGTCGTCGTCCGGGATATCCCGAGCAGACGCGTTACAACATGCCGATTGAAATTTTGTACACCGTGATCCCGTTCGTGATGATGGGTGTTCTCTTCTACTTCACAGCACGGGATCAAACCGAGCTGACCAAGCTTTCCTCCGATTACGACCACACGGTGGGAGTTGTTGGATTCCGCTGGGCGTGGACCTTTAACTACATTGAAGAAAAGGCGTATGAGGTGGGCACGCCGGCCACCAATAACACCGAAGTCGATCTCACCGCCAAGGATCCCGCGGTGGGCTACACCGGTCCCACTCTGTGGTTGCCCGTGAACGAAAAGGTGCGCTTCGTTTTGAATTCACCGGACGTGATCCACTCGTTCTACGTTCCTGCCTTCCTGTTCAAGATGGACGTTATCCCCGGTCGCACCAACCAATTCGAGCTCACTCCGAACAAGTTGGGTACTTACTCGGGTAAGTGCACGGAGTTGTGTGGCATTGACCACTCGCGGATGCTCTTTAACGTCAAAGTTGTCACCAAAAAGGAATACCTTGCCCACATAGCCGAACTCAAGGCGCGTGGTCAAAATGGTGAGCTCAAGTCATCACGAATTTCAAATCAAGCAGATAAGGGCCAGGGGCTTACCACCATTGGCGGAAAGGTCGACGACAAATGACCCTCCTTGATGAGCCATTGATCTCCTCTCCGGCCAAAAGCCCAGCCTCGCCTAAGCAGCGCTCATTGGGTGCAGTGGTGGTTAGTTGGGTGACGAGCACCGACCACAAGGTGATCGGCTACCTGTACTTGATCACCTCGTTCGTGTTCTTCCTGATTGCTGGCTTGATGGCCATGGTCATCAGGGCCGAGCTTTTTTCGCCTGGCTTGCAGTTTGTCACCAACGAGCAGTACAACCAGATGTTCACGATGCACGGAACGTTGATGCTCTTCTTGTTTGCGACTCCGTTGTTCGTTGGATTCGGGAACGTCATCATGCCGTTGCAAATCGGATCACCGGACGTGGCCTTCCCACGCTTGAACATGGTGAGTTACTGGTTCTTCCTCTTCGGCGGAATCATCGTGACCGCTGGATTCTTGACCCAGCAAGGTGCAGCTGACTTCGGTTGGTTTGCCTACGCGCCGCTCAACGATGCGGTTAACTCACCCGGCCTGGGCGCGGACATGTGGATTATGGGTCTGGCTCTTTCTGGTCTGGGAACGATTCTGGGATCGGTGAACTTCATCACCACGATCGTCTGTATGCGCATGCCGGGTATGACGATGTTTCGCATGCCGATCTTCACCTGGAACATCTTGGCGACCTCGGTGTTGGTCATCATGGTCTTTCCTGTGCTCGCTGCATGTTTGCTCGTGCTGGAGATTGATCGCAAGTTTGGGGCCCTGATTTTTAACGCCGATAACGGTGGGGCGCTCTTGTGGCAGCACCTGTTCTGGTTCTTCGGGCACCCTGAGGTGTACATCCTGGCGTTGCCCTTCTTTGGCATCGTGTCCGAAATCCTCCCGGTATTTAGTCGTAAGCCAGTCTTTGGTTACAAGGGGCTCGTCATCGCCACCTTGGCTATTGCTGGTTTGTCGATGTCGGTGTGGGCCCACCACATGTATGTCACCGGCGGTGTGCTCTTGCCCTTCTTTGCCGCGTTGACGATGTTGATTGCTGTCCCTACGGGTGTGAAGTTCTTCAACTGGATTGGCACCATGTGGCGCGGTTCCTTGTCCTTTGAGACGCCCATGTTGTGGACGATTGGTTTCTTGGTCACGTTCTTGTTCGGTGGCTTAACCGGCGTGATTTTGGCAGCGCCACCGCTGGACTTCGCGGTGTCGGACTCCTACTTCGTGGTGGCTCACTTCCACTATGTGGTCTTCGGCACGGTGGTCTTCGCCATGTTCGCGGGCTTCTACTTCTGGTGGCCCAAGATGACCGGAAAGATGCTCGACGAGCGTTTGGGCAAGATCCATTTCTGGTTCTTGTTCGTCGGTTTCCACACGACGTTCTTGATCCAGCACTGGCTGGGAGTCAAGGGCATGCCCCGTCGCTATGCGGACTACTTGCCACAGGATGGCTACGCCGGCATGAACCAAATCTCTAGCCTTGGATCCTTCCTTCTTGGAATTTCCACGCTGTTCTTCCTTTGGAACGTCATCAAGACATGGCGCACCGCTCCTAAGGTTGAAACCAATGACCCGTGGGGTTGGGGACGATCACTTGAGTGGGCCACGTCCTGCCCACCACCGCGCCACAACTTTGTGACCTTGCCACGCGTTCGTTCAGAAAGTCCGGCGTTCGATCTGAACCACCCTGAATACGCAGCTCTTGAAGCGCGCGTTGCAGCGAACGGAGCAGCCAAGTGAAGGTCGAGGGATATCTCTTCGGATTCGGCACAATCACCTATGTGATCTTGGGCGGCATTTACTGGGCCCTCAGTCGTGAGCCGGTCGGTACAACTGCCTTAGCCCTGACTGGCGGGATGGCGTTTTTGATCGCTTTCTACCTTCTGTTCACCGGACGCCAGGTAGATCCTCGTCCCGAAGATTCGCTCGACGCTGATGTCGTGGATTACGCAGGCGAGTACGGCTTCTTCAGCCCCACGTCGTGGTGGCCGTTGCCCGTGGGCTTCTTTGCTGCCCTGACCGGCACGGGTCTGATTGTGGGCTGGTGGCTGTTCTTCCTAGGAGTATTGGGCCTGATGTTGAGCCTGGTGGGCTTTGTCTTTGAGTACTATCGCGGCGAGCAGGCCAACCTTTAGGCCTGTTCGCCCTGTCAAAGAAGCAAATTCGCCGTTTTGCGCGCATAATTGGTGATGTTATGAAGCGAACTTCCCCCATCTTGATCGCTGCCTGCGTCGCGCTCTCTGCGAGCGTGACCTTGACGGCTTGCTCTGGGGCATCGACTGATAGTTCCGCATCCAAGGGTGGGGCAGGAACCAATGCTGACTCTGGTCCAGATTTATCGCTTACTACACCCGGAACCGAATCGTCCACATCCAGCGCGACCGTATTGTTCGCGCCTGGGGACCCGCAGGCCAGTGTGGCGCCTGATGCCGAACTCAAAGTCGTAGCGGCCGGCGGAAAGCTCACTTCCGTGGTGATCAAAGCTAAGGACGGCACTCAGATATCAGGAGCGCTCTCACCCGCGGCCGATGTCTGGACTTCTTCGCCGCAAACGTTGCCGTTTGGTCAAACCTTCACCGCTCAAGCTTTCGCCGTTGATCGGCAGGGAGTGCCCACTTCTGCGTCAACGACGTTCAAAGTGCGTAACGCGGATTTGGTGAGTGCCAGTATCTCGCCAGGGGAAAATGCGGTCGTTGGGGTAGGAATGCCCATCATTGTTCGGTTGAGTCGAGCGCCATCTGATCAGGCTGCCGTTCAACGTGCACTGAGTGTGTCGTCCACGCCTGCTGTAGAAGGTGCATGGGGCTGGGTTAGCGATTCCGAAGTTCATTGGCGCCCTAAGGACTACTGGCCAGCAGGGACCGATGTCACCGTTCGAGCGTCGTTGGGTGATTTGAGCATTGGCAATGACCAGACTGGCTCCACATCAGTCTCTCGCAGTTTCCGCATTGGTAAAGCCACAGTTCTCAAGGTGGGTATTGATACCTACCAGATGACGGTGATGAGCGGTGGCTCAGTGGTGCGCACGATTCCTATCACCACGGGTAAACAAGGCTTCACCACGCGTAGCGGCATCAAGGTCATCATGTCCAAGGAGCGCTCACGCATCATGGATAGTGTCACTGTGGATATTCCCCGGGGTTCGAGTGAGGCGTATCGTCTCAAGGTTGAGTACGCCATGCGACTGACCAACTCTGGAGAGTTCATTCACGCTGCGCCCTGGTCGGTAGGGTCACAAGGTCGTCGCAACGTGAGCCATGGGTGCACCGGCATGAGCATGAGCAACGCCTCGTGGCTTTATGACTTCACCAAGGTGGGAGACCCGGTGGAATACACCGGTTCGCTCAAACCCATGACCTTAACCAACGGATTTGGCGACTGGAACTTGTCGTGGAAGTCGTGGGGTAAGCGCTCAGCTGCTGTGTAGCGGGTCCTGGTTATTGGCCGGGAACAAAGGCGTTGGTATAAAACGTTGACCAATCTGGCCGTTGGGTGAGTTGTTTTCCGTCTTTTCCGGCCAGCAACTTGTTGTCGAACAGGAAATCCCCAAAACGTTGCCACTGGTCGCCGTCGATGGTGCCGAACTTTCCATCCTTGTTGCGTAGGTAGTCATCACTTGCCAGAAGTTCGGCGCTCTTTTCAATCAGGACTGGGTTCTTGAGTACGGACTTATTGGCTGCGACCACGATGGCAGCCGCTTCCTTGGGATTGTCCTGAGCGAACTCATAGCCTTGTTGAACAGCGCGCAAGAAGCGCTTAGCCACTTCTGGATTGCTCTTTAAGTAGGCATTGCTGGAGATAATGCTGCTCGAGTAATTTGCCGGGTATCCGAACTTTTCGGGAACGAAGTACTTCAGAGGTTTCCCGATTTCGGCTGCTTCCAGGACCTCTACGGTCGTTGCCGCGATGGTGAAGTCTGCTTTGCCAGCATATACAGCTTCATAGGCGGCTGTATCAAGAACGGCTTTGGTGAATTCGCCCTTGCCACCGTCGCTCTTGATGACGGTGGATACCTGGGCGCTCTCGTCGGGGGTGCCGAACCCAGCATAAGTTTTGCCATCGAGATCCTTTGGTGAACTGATGCTGGTGTCGCTTGCTCGATAGGCCAATACGTACTGGTTCTTGGAAATGTTGGCGTACACCTGCACAACATCTTGACCTGCGGCTCGCGCGTACGCGGTGCCACCGGAATAGGAGAACCCGAAATCGCTGCGTTTGTTGGCAACGAGTGTCTCGGCCGGAGTAGAGCTGTAAGGCAGGATCTTGACTTTCAGGGCCGCATCCTTGAAATACCCCTTGGCTTGGGCAACGTAAATCCCGATGTGGTTCGTATTCGGCGTGAAATCAAGCGCGATGGTCACGTTCGCAGTCGCAACAGGGGTTGGCGTAGCCTGTGGGCTCGCGCTCGGCGAGGAACATCCCGCGAGGAAAATGGCCACCACAGAAACCGCTGCCAGTGCTGGTGCGACGGTGAAACGAGTCCGAGATTCCATGGGTGCGATCGTCCCTCATTCTTTTGCGTTGCGAGCGTTTTCGCAGCGTTTACCGTGGTTGACATTGGAGGCTGATCTTCGCTACGAAAATCAACAGTCGGTAGATCCACATCCTATCGTCTGGGGTATCGTCCGCAACATGAGTTGTCGCCGCACTGACGCCAAGTGATGATTGCTGAAGGTGGATTTCGACAACCACTGAATCGGGTTGTCGCTCCACTCCTGATGATCGGCGCCTTTGTCGGCGCGTGGGAAATTTATGCTCGCAATAGTTCTATCGGGGACACCGTCCTTCCGCCCTTTAGTCGAGTGGCACAGGCAGGTTGGGCTGATCGTCAGTCCCTCGTGGCTAACACACTGCCCACACTTCGTGAAGTTCTCGTTGGTTTCGCTATATCCGTGCTTTTTGCATTCCTCATTTCCATACTTCTTGATGTTTCCCCCAGGGCGAATCGGGCAGTGATGCCGCTCCTTATCGGTAGCCAAACGATTCCACTCGTCGTGTTAGCACCGCTTTTTGTTATTTGGTTTGGCTTCGGGTTCTTTCCCAAGATTTTGTTAGTCACATTGGTGACGTTTTTCCCCATTGTTGTGGGATTGATCGATGGGTATGCATCGAGTGAGCGAGACAGCGTCACACTCTTGCGCACTATGGGGGCAGGCACTCTTACGGTTTTCCGCCTCGTTCGGCTTCCATCGGCCATGCCAGGTTTCTTTACAGGCCTTCGCATTGGCGTTACCTATGCCGTCGTCGCGGCCATTTTCGCCGAATATGCCGGAGCCGTTAATGGGCTCGGGGTCTATATCCAGGGAGCAAGTGGGTCATTTCGTACTGACCTAGTCCTGGCAGGGGTGTTGGTGGCCGCCACTCTTACCTTGGTCTTGTACGCCCTGACGGTCCTGGTTCAAAGACTTGCCATCCCTTGGTACACGCAGTCTCGAGAGGTGTCTCGATGAATCTGATGGGAGATCGCTTAGCGCAGTCATCGGACGTGATCGCCTTATGACAAAGATCCCAGCGATCTCCTTGAGGCGCCTGTCAAAATCTTTTGGAGATCTTGACGTCCTGGGTGAGATGGACCTAGACGTGGGTAGGGGAGAGTTTGTTTCCATCTTGGGCCCTAGTGGATGCGGCAAGTCAACATTGCTTTCTATTCTGTCCGGGATTGAAGAGGCAACGACTGGTGAAATCACTATTCATGGGACGCCGTTGAATGAATCAGGGCAACCCTTCGCGTGGATGCCTCAAAGTGACGCGCTCCTGCCATGGCGAACAGTGGTCGACAATGTCGGGCTGGGCTACCAAGTCGCTGGGGGACTGAGGAAGCGAGAGGCTCGAGAGCAAGCTCGCTTCCTCCTTCCCGCCTTTGGTCTTGAGGAGTTTTCACGCGCACTGCCTTATCAACTCTCAGGTGGGATGCGCCAACGTGTTGCTCTGGCGCGCACCATCGCGCAGGGTCGGGACATGTTGCTCTTAGACGAGCCCTTTGGGGCCTTGGACGCCATCACGCGAACCGAGTTGCAGCTGTGGCTTGAACAGATCTGGGGCGTAGAGCGACCAACCGTGATTTTGATTACTCATGATGTCCGTGAAGCGGTCCTGCTCTCAGACCGAATTTATGTCTTTAGTGATCGTCCGGGGCAGATAGTGGCAGAGTTCGAGGTGCCCTTAGAGCGCCCTCGCACCATTGAGATGCTGGCCGGCCCGCAGGCCACTCAACTGGAGTTGGATCTGTTACGGGCCCTGCATGTGGGCTCAGGAGATACCCCCTGAGCCCAGTTCCGAACTAGTGACCGCTGGTGATCTGTCCGCTGGGACGCACTGTCTCTAGGTCGTCTGCAGCGTGGTGTTGACCCTCAGCGATTTCCTCGTCGGTGGGAGGAATGACCCGATTGGCGAAGTAGAAGTTGGAGAGCTTAACTCCCAAACGACCCTTCTTCGGAGCCTTTACACCGTTGGCGTCAACGGCGGGGGGAGCCTCGATCGGCGCGTAATCGCTTTCGCGAGACGCCACCAACTTGGCGCGAGTGGCCGAACTCACCGGTGCGTGGACTTCGAGGTATTCACCAGAAGGCATGCGCTTGATAATGCCGGTTTCACGACCATGCAGGAGTTTGTCTCGGTCTCGGCGTTGCAGTCCCAGACAGGTGCGACGAGTAATCACAAAGACGAGAGGCGGCAGCACGATCAGGAGGACTCGAATGGTCCACGTGATGGAGTTGATGGACCAACTGAAGGCTTGAGCGATCAGGTCGTTACCACCACTGATCCACATGAGTACGTAGAACGTGAGGCCCATGGCGCCTAACCCGGTGCGAGTAGGAGCGTTGCGCGGGCGATCCAGCAGGTGGTGCTCGCGCTTGTCCCCAGTGGCCTTAGCTTCGATCCATGGGTACAGAGCCAAGAGCGTGAACATGATTCCTGGAATGATCAACGCGGGTAAGAGAATGTTCCAACTGATGTTGTAGCCGAAGAGCACAGTTTCCCAGTTAGGGATCACACGTACTGCACCGTCAAGCCAACCGATGTACCAGTCAGGTTGTGAACCTGCGGTGACTTGGTCGGGGACGTAAGGGCCGTACAGCCAGATCGGGTTGATGGTGAACATGGCCGCGATCAAGGTGATGATGCCCGAGACGATGAAGAAGAATCCACCGGCCTTAGCTACGTACACCGGGAACAAGGGGAATCCCACGACGTTCTTGTTGGTGCGGCCAGGGCCAGGGAACTGGGTGTGCTTTTGGTACCAGACCAAGAGCAAGTGAGCGGTCAGCATCCCCAACAAGATGCCAGGAATTAACAAGATGTGAATCGAGTAGAGCCGGGGAATGAAGTCGGTTCCTGGGAACTCACCGCCGAACAGGAACGAGGAAACGTAGCTTCCTACCAGGGGGATCGCCAAGACGATGCCCTGGGCGATGCGAAGGCCGGTGCCTGAAAGCAGGTCGTCGGGGAGTGAGTAACCGGCAAACCCCTCGAGGATTGCCAAGGTCATCAGGCCGACGCCGATAACCCAGTTAAGTTCGCGGGGCTTGCGGAACGCTCCAGTGAAGAACACGCGCAACATGTGGACGCTGACCGCAGCAACGAACAGCAAGGCGGCCCAGTGGTGCACCTGGCGAACTAAGAGCCCACCGCGCACGTCAAAACTCACACGCAAGGTTGACTCGTAGGCCTGCGTCATCTTGATGCCATTAAGTGGCGCATAGGAGCCGTTGTAGACGACTTCCTTCATCGATGGGTTGAAGAAGAGCGTCAAGTAAACGCCGGTTAGCAAGCACAAAATGAAGGAGTACAAGGCGATCTCGCCGAGCATGAAGGACCAGTGGTCGGGGAATACCTTGCGGAGGTTTTTCTTGAGCCACTTACCAGCGCCCGTGCGATCGTCCACCCATGTAGTGGTGGTGGCTACGGCTCGTTGTGTAGTACTCATCCGCGCTCCCAAAAGCTTGGTCCGACAGGTTCCTGGAATCCTTCTTTAGCTACGAGGTAGCCCTCTTTGTCCACCTCAATGGCAAGTTGCGGAAGGCGACGCGCGGACGGGCCAAAGATCACGTTGCCGTCATCGGCCAAGTCGAACGTGGACTGGTGACACGGGCACAGCAGGTGCTTGGTGCGCTGTTCGTACAAGGCGATAGGGCAACCCAGGTGAGTGCAGATTTTGGAGAAGGCCAAGATTCCCTGGAAGTCACCGTCTTGAATCTGCTGGGAACGGATCTCATCAGGAGCCATGCGCACCAAGATGATGGCCGCTTTGGCGCGTTGATTTAGGTTGCCCTCTTCTTCTTCAACCTTTTTCAGGTCAGCAGGTAAGGCACCGGCGACGAGTCCGCCAAGTGGGATGTCTTCGGGCTTGATGGGTCGGTAAGAAATATCTGTAACGATCCGTGAGCCTTTGCGCCACAGCGTTTCGCGAGCCTTGGTTTCGGGTAGGGGTCCCAGGTCGCGGAGCATGACGATCGCAGGAATTGGCATCAAAGCCATCGCTGCCAGCAAGGTGCGACGAATGAGCGGACGCTTCATGACGCCGCTTTCTTCAACACCGGTGTGGAAACTCTCGACCACAGCCTCGCGGGTTTCGTCATCTGAGGCAAAGCTCTTGCGCTCGTCCACGATTTCTTCGTCACTCATCAACTTGCGCGCCCAGTGGATCGCGCCGGCACCGATGAGGAATAGCCCAAGACCCGAGGCCACACCAAGCGTGAGGTTCTGTAAACCAATACGGCCAATGAGGGGCAAGTCCACAACGGCTGTTGACTTCACGCTCACGAACGCAACCACGAACAGGATGGATGCTAGGACCGAACCGACAAACATGATGGCGACTTGGCGCTCTGCTCGCTGAGCGGCACGAGGGTCAGTGTCGCTACGACGCAGCGCGTGTTCGATCTCGTGAGCGCCGGCAACTTCAAGCTCGCTGGAGGAATCGTTACTCATTTCGCCTTGGCTCCCAACCACACCGAGCACGCAATGAGCGCACCCAGGCCTACGGTCCAGATCAACAGACCCTCACTGACTGGCCCAACAGTGCCCAAGGGGGCTCCGCCAGGACTAGGAGCAGCGTTGATGTTCTGGATGTACTTGATGATGGCTTTCTTTTCGTCTGGGTTGATTGTGGTGTCGTTGAACACCGGCATGCTCTGCGGACCGGTGAGCATGGCTTCCCAAATGTGGTCAGGGCGAGAGGGGTCAATGGCGGGCGCGTAGGTGCCGTTACTCAGCGCGCCACCCTGTGCGGCGAAGTTGTGGCACTGAGCGCAGTTGGTGCGGAAGAGCTCACCGCCTTCGGCCAGGCTTGCGTCAGTGGTGTCAAGGTCTTCTTCAGAAGGAATAGCCGGACCCGGAGCGAAGGAGGCAACGTAGGCCGCAAGTGCTGCGACTTCCTCTTCGTTGTACGAGGAGCGACCGGCGACCACTTGTTGTCCGGTAGCACCAACGGGCATGCGACCGGTGGAAACTTGGAAGTCAACAGCGGCAGCACCTACACCAATCAGGCTTGGACCGTTTTGCTTCGGGTTTCCCTTACCGACACTGTCGGCAGGCACCCCTTCGAGGTTCAGTCCATGGCAGGAAGAACAGCCTTCCTTGTAGAGGACAGAACCTTCCTCTAGGAGTGCAGGGGATGCTTCGCTGGTCTCAGCTTGTGCTGGTGAGGCGAGGGAACCTGCGGCGGCGTAGAGGCCGCCCATGAGGATTAATCCAACCGTGACCAAGGCCAAGGCGGCTGTTGGCCTACGTCGACGGGGTGACTCGGAAGACACGTGTTGCCTCGATCCGTGGGTGCTTACTTGATGAGATAGATAGTTGCAAACAAGCCAATCCACACCACGTCCACAAAGTGCCAGTAGTACGACACGACGATTGCGGAGGTGGCCTGGTCGTGGCCAAATTTCCTGGCCGCGTACGTGCGACCCAAAACAAACAGAAAGGCGATGAGTCCGCCGGTTACGTGCAAGCCGTGGAATCCGGTGGTCAGGTAGAAAGCCGAGCCGTACACATTCGACGACAGGGTCAGGTTTTCATTCACCAAGGTGGCGTATTCATAAATCTGACCACCGATGAAGATGGCGCCTAGCGCGAAGGTGATCGTGAACCAAGAGCGGAGCTTTTGAACATCTCCTCGCTCAGCAGCAAAAACACCCAATTGGCAGGTCACCGAGGACAGGACCAAGATCGTGGTGTTCACCGTGGCGAACGGAATGTTGAGAAGTTCGGTTTCTTTCTCCCATAGCTCTGGATTTACCGCGCGTGAGGTGAAGTACATCGCGAAAAGTGCCGCGAAGAACATCAACTCGGACGCTAACCAAATCACGGTGCCAACAGACACCATGTTTGGTCGGTTTGCAGGGCCCGATGGACGGGATGTCTGGGTTACGGTTGCGGTCGCCACGTGCCTATTCTGGCACTAGTCGCGCCTGTTGGTGTGCGCGCCCCACCATCAATATGAGGGCGGGTCGTGAGGTGAATTTCACTGTGACCTAGGTCCCACGATGCAAGGAATGCGCGCCTGCTGACGACTTGTAGGATGGTTGTGTGACTGATCACACCGCAGCCCCGATGAAAGTTCTCATCTATAGCGATGACGCCTCTGTTCGCCAACAGGTGGTCTTGGCTTTGGGCTCGCGCCCTGCTCCTGAATTGCCCACCATCGAAGTCACGGAAGTCGCAACAGAGCCCATTGTTCGATCGACTGTGGCAGCTGGTGGCATCGATGTGATCATCTTGGATGGCGAAGCGGTCCCCGCCGGAGGCATGGGAATCTGCCGCAGTCTGAAAGAAGAGATCTACCAATGTCCGCCTGTGCTGTTGTTGACCGCTCGTCGTGAGGATGACTGGTTGGCTCGTTGGTCTAACGCGGAAGCCACGGTTCAGCACCCGCTGGACTCGATCGCCGTAGCGCACGCCGTTGCGGACCTGTTGCGCGCTCGGGTGGCCGGCTCCGCTGCCAGCGCCTCGGCCCCGCGCTAAGTAGTGCGTGATGGCACAACAAGACCCACAAGTGAACCCAGAAGCACCCGTGTGGCCGGACGTCCTTAGCGATCTACTCCAAGGTCACGAACTCGATTCTCGAGTCACGTCTTGGGCGATGGACCAAATCATGACCGATGCGGCCAGTCCTGTTCAGATGGCTGGGTTCCTCATTGGCATGCGTGCCAAGGGTGAAACCGCTACTGAAGTCACGGGCTTGGTTGAGGCGATGCTGTCGCACGCCCGCCGCATTGAGGTTCCCGGTCCCGCAGTCGATGTTGTCGGTACCGGAGGAGACCGGTCAAACTCGGTCAACATTTCCACCATGTCAGCGATCGCTGCTGCCGGTACCGGTGCGCGAGTGGTCAAGCACGGCAATCGCGCAGCCTCATCGTCGTGTGGGTCGGCTGATCTCCTAGAAGCTCTCGGCGTCGACTTGTCACTTTCCCCCGATGCTGTCGCTGATGTGGGTCGCGATGTCGGAATCACGTTTTGTTTCGCTCCGGTCTTCCACCCAGCTATGCGATTCGTCGGACCGACGCGTCGCGAACTTGGGGTTCCTACCATCTTCAACATTTTGGGGCCGTTAAGTAATCCAGCACAGCCGGCGGCTTCGGCGATTGGATGTGGGGATCCGCGACGTGCCGAACTCATTGCCGATGTGTTGGCCCATCGCGGCGCTACCGCCTTGGTGTTCCGTGGCGATGATGGCCTCGACGAAATCACCACAACCACGACCACGCAGGTCTGGGTGGTTCATGAAGGTCGAGTCACCACCGACACATTGAGTCCACAGCGCCTTGGGCTGATCCCCGCCACCGCTGATGATTTGCGCGGCGGCGATCCAGCGGCGAATGCGGCGATTGCGCGCCAGGTCTTTGCTGGCGCATCGGGGCCGGTGCGCGACGTGGTGGTGGCCAATGCCGCCTCTGCGCTAGTGGCCCTCGATATGCATTCCGGGGCGGCGGCGTCTGATCTTGAAGACCTCTTTGTCGATGCAATGCAGAGGGTAAACGCCGCGTTAGACAGCGGTCAGGCGGCTGCGATCTTGGATCGCTGGGTTGCTGCCACTGTTGCGCGCACGTAATTGCAACTGCGGGTTGTTGGCCAGGACGCTTGCAGCATGCGGCAACGGACTCACCCATTGACTGTCGATGTGTACGAGTTCACTACCGGGCGATTGAAGCCAGTAGATCAGGGCGGTGGTTTCTTCTGCCGACGCAAACGGAAGTTCATCGGTTCGCGGTTGACTGTAGGGAGTGGTGGCAAGTAGTGCCTCCACTGTTGTGTCGAGGGCATGTCGAGTGCGGATGCGTTGTGATCCAGCAAACCTGCCATTGCTGATTGCTACTACATCCCAGCTCGATGATGCATGTGGCGTGGGTGCAAGGGTGACCATCGTTGAGCAGGAAGCCAGGGACCGGGCTTGACTTGTCCATGCAGCGGCTCGCAAGAAAGATTCCAGGGTGTCTCGAAGAGTTGCGGCTTGTTCGTATCGCTGGTGTTCGGCCAAGAGGTGGAGCTGTTCAAAAGCAAAGCCCGCCACGATCCAAGGATTGCGGATGATGTCGGAGACGGACATTTCGCTGGTGGATCGGATGATCAAGGACAGCAACAAAGAAACGTCGTGCGCAGTACGGCGTGAGGTAAATGGGCCAAGGCTGGTGGTGTCACCGGTGAGGCTTCGATGAGCGATGAGGGATCCGCGAGAGCCCGCCCGGAGCCAGTAGACCCGTTCGGGTCGCTTGGAGCGTTGATTGAATTCCGGCTGGTGCTCAGCGATCAAACGTAGTTCACGAATACGCGCTTCGAGTGCCGTCGGGCATTCAATGGCGACCACCTCAGTGCACAACGTCAGCATGTACTTGATGCGAGAGCGTGTTTCGGCCGCGGTGAAATAGCTGCGTACACGTCGACGTATTGACTTGCTGGTGCCGATGTAGTGGACAGTGCCTTCCTTGTCCTTAAAGAGGTAGACGCCCG
>JNSE01000004.1 GCA_000754455.1 actinobacterium acAMD-2
TTCACTGCTTACCGACACTGGAAGCCCCGTTCGCGGATGAGCGAAGCTCAAACGTGCTGCGTGCAACCACTGGCGTTCCAGACCTAGGCGAGCAGACAGCGTCGGGTCTGCGCCATACGTCAAGTCACCAACGCACGGATGACGAACGGCCGACATGTGGACTCGGATTTGATGCGTACGTCCGGTCTCGAGGTGGACTTCGACCAGACTCGCGTGCGGGAAGGCTTCAAGCGTCGCGTAATGCGTGATGCTGGGCTTGCCGCCGGCAACCACCGCCCAGCGATAGTCCGCTGTGGGATGACGATCAATGGGTGCATCAATGGTTCCGCTGCTGGGGTCAGGGTGGCCTTGGACGACGGCCAAGTACACCTTCTCAACGGTGCGCTCCTTGAAAGCGCGCTTGAGTTCGGTGTAGGCGACCTCACTTTTGGCTACTGCCATGAGCCCGCTGGTTCCGACATCAAGGCGATGGACGATGCCTTGGCGCTCGGCCGCCCCACTCGTGGAAATTCGATATCCGGCAGCCGCCAAACCCCCGACCACCGTGGTGCCGCTCCAGCCAGGGCTCGGGTGGGCTGCTACTCCCACTGGCTTGTCGACGATGACCACATCCTCATCGTCATAGACGATGGTCAAACCAGGTACCGGCTCAGCGGTCTCAGGGTCAAAGGTTGATTGCACCTCGTCGGCCAACGTCACCTCAAGCCACGCACCTGCCACCAGGCGATCACTTTTGCCCACGCTTTTGCCATCAAGTAATACGTCCCCCGCCACAGCGAGTTCAGCGGCTTTGGTTCGCGAAATCCCTAAGAGACGCGAAAGCCCAGCATCAACGCGCTCGCTATCGAGCCCATCGGGCACTGGTAGGGATCGTGAACTCACAGGTCTGAGTATGGCGGTTGGTCTGCGGGCAGTTCGTCACCCGGTGACGATGCACCGGAAACCGGTTCGTTCATGGCAACACCTCGCACTGCCAGGACAGCAATGGACACAGCCGCCAGAGTCAATGCCACATCGGCCACATTGAATACAGAGAAATACTTCACGTCAACGAAATCGACCACTGCTCCCCGGCCCGCTCCTGGGGATCGCGTGAGGCGATCGATGAGATTGCCGACGGCGCCACCCAGCAATGCCCCTAAAGCCACAGCCCACGCGCGTGAGGTCAAACTGCGGGCTTGCTTGATCACGACCACAGCAACAGCAACAGCAACCAGCGAAAAAACGATCGTGGCAGACGCCCCTAGCCCAAAGGCAGCACCGGCATTGCGGATGACCGTGAATTGAATCCACTGGCCGACCACAGCAATCGAGGGCTGACCTTCACGAAAGGTAACAGCTACCCACTTGGTGACTTGGTCCAGAACAAGGACAAACCCAGCAACTCCCAGCACTAACGGGAGTAAACCTGACTTGCCAGACTGACTCAGCGTCGTTCCTCACGCTGCTTACACGGCATGCACAACGTCGCGTAAGGACGGAACTTCAGTCGTTCCTTACCAATGGGATTGCTACAGATCGAGCACTTGCCGTACGACTTCTTGGCAATGCGCTCAAGGGCGTTTTCGACTTGCTCGAGGAGATCGCGAGCATTGTTGGCCAGCGCCATCTCGTGCTCGCGTTCAAAGGTCTTGGTGCCGGCATCGGCTTGGTCATCGCCCGCACCATCACCCGAATCAGCAATCAATTCAGCGATTTCCTCCTGCTGCTGAGCAATTTCAATAACAAGCCTCTTTGCCTCGCGCTGGAGTTCGGCCTTTACTTCCTTCATTTCCGCGGCAGTCCATGGCGCTTCATTCGCTCCCACGACGTACACAGCAGGAGCTGGTCGTTCGGCAGCCGGGTTGAGAGGCACGAGCTTCTTCGGCTTCTTACGCGACTTGGGCTTGAGTCCACTGGGTGCTTGCTTGGCCCAGGCCTTGAGTTCAACCACCGGTGGCGGCGCAGCGACCTTCTTTGTGGATGCCGGCTTGTCCGCAACGTCCTTGGCTGCCGCTTCTTTTGGTGCGGCTTTAGGTGCGGCAGCCTTCTTCGCTGGAGCAGCCTTCACAGCAGCCTTCTTGGCGGGAGCCTTTTTCGCAGGAGCTTGTTTGGTCGCAGCCTTCTTGACCGGGGCCTTCTTGACCGGGGCCTTCTTGACCGGGGCCTTCTTCACGGCAGCCTTCTTGACCGGTGCCACCTTTACCGCAGCCTTCTTGGCGGGAGCCTTTTTAGCCGGCGCCTTCTTTGCGGGAGCCTTCTTCACGGCAGCTTTCGTGACCGGAGCCTTCTTCGCCGGCGCTTTCTTGGCAGGCGCCTTCTTTGCTGGTGCCTTTTTGGCCTTGCCCTGCGTAGCCATGCGTTCCCCTCATCTGACGCCGACTGCCCGCGAGGCAGCCGGTCGGTGTAGTTGCGGAAGGATAGGTCTTAGAGGCGACAAGAGCAAGAGTCAGGGTCACTACGGGAGCGTCGCGGGGCTAGACTGGGGCCCAGATAGCGCAGCGCTGATGAGGACCCTTGACCCCAAGGCATCACCTCTGAGCTGCCGGAAGAACGCCGATGCACCACATCGCTGTCAGTAGACCCGGCTGCTATCGCCTCGAAAGAGGGTCAGGACCTAGTTCTTGGCCAAGGAGGGTGGTACCGCGGAGTCCTAGCACCAGCTAGGTATTTCGTCCCTTCGGTTCGCTCGCTGTTTTGAACGACCGAAAGGTTCACCATGTACCGCGCCGTACCCCCACACGTTGACTTGCCCGCGCTTGAGCATGGCGTCCTCGACCTGTGGCAACGCGAACGCATTTTTGAGCGAAGCCTGGAACAAACAGCCGACGGACCGCGCTGGATCTTTTACGAAGGTCCCCCGACTGCCAATGGCATGCCCGGTACCCACCACGTTGAAGCGCGCGTATTCAAGGATGTCTTCCCTCGTTACCGAACGATGAAGGGATACCACGTTCCCCGTCGTGCAGGTTGGGATTGTCACGGCCTTCCCGTTGAACTCGCCGTTGAGAAGGAACTCGGATTTAGCGGCAAACAAGATATTGAAAAATACGGCGTCGCCGAATTCAATGCCAAGTGCCGCGAATCGGTGGAACGTCATGTTGATGCCTTTGAAGCCATGACCGCGCGCATGGGCTATTGGGTTGATATGGACCAGGCCTATCGCACCATGGACGCGACCTACGTGGAAAGTGTCTGGTGGTCTCTCAAGACGATCTTTGACAAGGGTCTACTGGTGCAAGACCACCGCGTTGCGCCCTATTGCCCGCGCTGTGGCACCGGGCTGAGTGATCACGAACTGGCCCAGGGCTACGAGACCGTGGTGGACCCATCCGTTTATGTCCGCTTCCCCGTCGCCTCGGGGCCTCTCAAGGACGCACATGGCGACGTGGCGCTTGCGGTATGGACCACCACCCCCTGGACGCTGGTGTCCAACACCGCAGTCGCCGTCAACCCTGATGTGACCTACGTGGTGACTCGGACCGCGACCGGAGAGCAGTTGATCATGGCCGAACAGCTCGTGACGGCGGTCGCCGGTGATGATGCCGTTGAAGTGGCGCGCTACAGCGGGCGAGACCTTGAGCACACCGCGTACATTCGCCCCTTCGACTTGGTTGAGATTCCTGACTCGCACTACGTCGTCCTGGCCGACTACGTCACCACCGAAGATGGCACGGGTCTGGTTCACCTGGCCCCTGCCTTTGGCGCCGACGACTTGGCGGCCACCAAGGTGTACGGCCTGCCCGTGGTTAACCCAGTTCGACCCGATGGTCATTTCGAGAGCTCGGTGCCGCTGGTTGGCGATGTGTTCTTTAAGGACGCCGACGAAACGTTGGTCAACGACCTACGCGACCGCGGGCTCCTACTTAAGCACCTGCCGTACGAACACTCCTACCCACACTGCTGGCGCTGCCACACCCCGTTGGTTTATTACGCGCAAATGTCTTGGTACATCCGCACCACAACAATCAAAGATGACCTGTTACGCGAGAACGAAAAGACCAATTGGTTTCCGCCCACGATTCAATGGGGTCGCTACGGCGATTGGTTGCGCAACAACATTGACTATGCGGTGTCCCGCTCGCGCTATTGGGGAACTCCCCTACCGATTTGGGTCAATGATGAAGACCCAACGCAGATGGTCGCCGTGGGTTCATTAGCCGAACTCGGCGATCTAGCGGGCACCGAACTATCCACCTTGGATCCACACCGCCCCTTTGTTGATGACATCACCTTTACCAAGCCTGGTGTCCCGGGCACCTTCCGGCGCGTTCCTGAGGTCATTGACTGCTGGTACGACTCCGGTGCAATGCCGTTTGCTCAATGGGGAGCGCCCCATCGCAACAACGAGGAATTTCAAGCCTCGTATCCAGCGGACTTCATCGCCGAAGCCATTGACCAAACGCGAGGCTGGTTTTACACCTTGATGGCGGTCGGCACCTTGGTCTTTGATCAGTCGGCCTACAAGAACGTGGTCTGCCTCGGTCACATTCTTGATGATCAAGGACGCAAGATGAGCAAGCACCTTGGCAACGTCCTCGAACCGATCCCCTTGATGGATGAATATGGCGCGGACGCTGTTCGTTGGTTTATGGCTGCCGGNNNCACAGCACCATGCAAGAGACGGTCCGCAAGGTATTGCTCACCTACTGGAACACGGTCTCGTTCCAATCGCTGTATGCGCGAACCGCGGGCTGGAGTTACGACGCATCAACAGTCTCGCCAGCGGCCGCACGCGATGTCCTAGACCGCTGGGTTTTGTCCCTGGTTAATCGCTTGGCAGCAGACGTTGATGATGCGCTGGAGAACTTTGACACCCAGCGTGCAGGACGACTGATCGCTGAGTGCGTTGACGCATTGTCCAATTGGTACGTGCGTCGCTCACGTCGTCGTTTTTGGGATGGCGATAACGATGCCTTGAGCACACTGCACGAAGCCCTGCGCGTCGTCACGTTGGTCATGGCTCCCTTCACCCCGTTTATTACCGAACAGGTCTGGCACGACTTGTTCACCGCCGACGACAGTGACTCCGTGCACCTGCAGTCCTGGCCCCAGGCAGAGCCAGCCCTGATCAGTGACCAACTCGAAGCCCACATGGACACCGTGCGCCGCGTCGTTGAACTCGGGCGCGCAGCGCGAGCTGAATCGGGGGTCAAGACCCGCCAGCCTCTGGGTCGCGCCCTCGTGGCGGCTCCGGATTGGGCTGCCATGGAGCCTGCGCTCCATGAGCAAGTCGCCGCTGAACTCAATGTCGTGGAAGTGACTTCGCTAGACGGGGTCGATGCCGACCTCGTTGACATCAGCGTGAAGGCCAACTTCCGCGAACTGGGCAAGCGTTTTGGCAAGCGCACTCCCACCGTGGCTCAAGCCATCGCTGACGCTGATGCCGTGGCGTTAACGAGTGCATTGCGCACTGGTCCGAGCACGATCACCGTGGAAGGAAATGACGAAACCATTTCCCTTGATGATGTGATCATCACCGAAAGCCCGCGCGAAGGCTGGGCCGTGGCTAGTGAAGATGGTGCAAGCTGTGCGCTTGACCTCACCCTTACTGACGACCTACTTGCTGCCGGCCGAGTTCGCGAAGCTATTCGTGCCATTCAAGAGGGACGCAAGAACCTCGGTTTTGATGTGTCGGATCGCATCGCCCTGGTGTGGTGGTCCGATAATCAAGACACCATTGATGCCATTGAAGGTGGCAAGCAACTACTGGCCTCTGAAGTCCTAGCGACCAGCATCGGTCAAGCCGATGATGTACCCGTCAATGGCACAGCATGCGTCGAGCTCAACGCTGTCTTTGAAATCATCAAGTCCAGCGTGAGCTGATCAACCTTGATCAGCTCTGGTCAGCTTTGATCAGGAGCCGGCACGGGAGTTGACGATGGCGGGCTGAACGGCCCAGGCGTCGAAGCCGGCGGGAATGGCGCTGATGCGGGAGGTGGAAAACCCGCTCCTGCGGGCGGACCAGTCGGCGGGGCTTGTACTGCTGGGGAAACGGGTTGTGCCGAGCTGGGAGCCGCCGCCGCAGGTCCAGCCAGCGCTGGCGCTGCCACGGGAACAGGCGCCGCAATCGCTCCGGTAGCCGATGCCTCAAGGCCAGCAGCAGGATCGGATCCACGCGCTTCAAGTTCGCGCAATTGGTTTTCGAAGTACCCACGCATGCGAGTGCGATATTCACGCTCGAAGTTGCGCAAGTCTTCAACGCGCGCTTCGAGGGCGGCACGCTGGAGTTGGGCATCGCGGTCGGTGCTTTGCACTTTGCTTTGTGCGTCTGCCAGAAGACGGTCCGCCTCAGCGCGCGCTTGGGCGAGAAGTTCATCGGCCGTTCGCTGGGCTAGTTCGAGAACTCGCGCAGCTGCTTCCGCAGATGCCGCAGTGTTCTGCGCGGCCAGAGGCGCTGTCTCTGTTGGTGCAACGACAGCGGGAACGACAACTGGGGTTGGGACAGCCGTGGGAACAGGTGACGGGCCGGCAGCTGATGCGGTCGGAGCAGATGGCGCAGGCGCAGGTGCAGATGCTGCGCGCTGGCGGAGTTCATCATTTTCGCGCAGCAGTCGCGCCAGCTCGGCTTCAATCTCGTCGAGGAAGGCATCTACTTCGTCCTCGTCGTAGCCTTCGCGCAGGCGCACAGTCGTGAACTGCTTGTTGCGCACTTCTTCTGGAGTCAATGCCATGAGGTCACCTCTGAGCCGCGGGGGAAATTGGCGTCAAGGTGATTAAGCGTAGCCGTAGGCCACACCCCTTGCGCAATAGCCATGTGGATGGAGTTATAGGAAAAGCACCAAACGCCTCAAGATGGCCAGAATCACGAACAGCACCAAAACGGACAGATCTAGGGACACCCCGCCTAGCCGTACGGGCGGAATGACCCGACGCAGGGCCTTGACGGGCGGGTCCGTGACCCAGTAGATCCCCTCAAGCAACACCAAAACTATTCCTGTCGGCACCCACTGCCGGGCAAACATCCGGACATAGTCGAAAACGATCCGAGCAATCAACAGCAGGGTAAAAACAAAGAGAACAAATGACAGGAAGGCGCCTAACCCGCTCACGTGTGCTTCTCCTTGATGGCTAGCCGGTGGCCAGCCCCACAGGGAGTAACCATCCAGAACGAGGGACTACGACTGGTTAAAGAATCCACCTTCGGCGACCGCTGCGCGGGCCTGTTCAGTGACATCCACATTGGCCGGCGACAGAAGGAAAACGCGATTGGTGATGCGTTGAATCTGTCCGCGTTGTGCAAAGACCAGTCCGGCAGCAAAGTCCACCAACCGCTTGGAGTCTGCTTCGTCCATCTCTGTCAGGTTCATGATGACGGGAGTGCCTTCGCGATACTCCAGCCCAATGCCACGCGCATCGTTATAGGTGCGCGGGTGCATCGTGGTGATTCGACCAGAGTCGATCACCGCAGGGGTGGGTCGGACAGGAACGACAGCAGGAGAGGTGTCGTACTGCTGCACCTGTCGCGGCTGTTGCGCAACAACGGCACGCTCGTACTGATCGGCAGGTGCATAGTCGTAACCGTCGTATTGCTCGTCGCCCTCTTCAACCAATCCAAGGTAAACGGCCATCTTTCGCATGGCACTTGCCATTGACTTTGCTCCTCTAACTCTTCACTGTGTCGACCTAGCGCACCGCGGGATCTACGGCTCTTGAACGCTACCCGACTCAGGCACGGTTGCCGAGGATCGCGCTGCCTATTCGCACGTGTGTCGCGCCGGCAGAAATGGCTGCCTCGAAATCCTGTGTCATCCCAGCCGAAATCCACGCTGCCTGCGGGAAGTCCGCCTGCAGTCCCTGACTCATAGCCCACAAGTCAGCAAATGCACGGGACGGCTCCATGCCCAAGGGCGCCACAGCCATGACTCCGGCCAAGGACAAGACCGAACTGCCAGCCACTGCTTCGGCCACGACCGCCAGGTCGGCAATGACGCAGCCCCCTCGAGCCGGGTCCCCATCGAGGCTGACCTGAACAAGCGCCTGAATCGGAGTCGGAACAACCACCCGATCAAAAGCCTGCACGAGGCTGACCCGATCCACCGAATGCACCACGTCAGCCCACTGAGCCACGCTCTTTGCCTTATTGCTTTGGACTTGACCTATGGCGTGCCAACGCAAGTCGTGGTTCGTCATCTGCGCACGCTTGGGTCCGGCTTCTTGATCTTTGTTTTCGCCCACATCAGTGACACCCAGCTCCTGAAGTATCTCCACATCAGAAACGGGGTATGTCTTGGTGACCACCACAACAGTGACGTCATTACTTGAGCGACCCGCTTGCTGGCAGGCATGCCTGACGCGTTCTTGCGTACTTTCAAGCCCTAGTCGAAGCTCATCAACGCGATTAGTCACGGACATCAACACTCACCACAAACTGCAAGCGTTGCACGTTGTCTCCCCCACGCGCCGAATACAACGACGCGGTTTCCTTCGTGCAACGCATGTCGCGGCCAATCTCGGTGATTCCAAGGACCCGAAGTTGATTCTCTACCCCAGCGCCCACATCTGCGGCTGGCTGACCATCTGTGGTCTGAGCTAGCGCCGCTGCCGAAACCGCCACAATCTGACGTTGAACATCCAGGCCCACCTCGTAGCACTGGGAGCAAATGCTAGGGCCTACCCACGCCGAGATGGTGCTCACGCTGGCTCCAGCGGTAGTCATTGCTGTCACCGCTGCTGGAATCACCCCAGCAACAAACCCACGCCAGCCCGCGTGCACCACAGCAGTGACGGCACGGTGGCGATCCCACAACACCACAGGAACACAGTCCGCCGTGCGCACCAACAAGGTCACAGGTGATTGCGCAGACACGATCGCATCCGCATCAGGAATCTGAGACGAAGCTCCTAGATCGGATACTTCGTGGACACCACACCCATGCACCTGATTCATACGCTGAATCGGAGGCAGGTCAGCAAAGAGTGCATCGAGGTTGGGGTCATCGCCCGCTGTGCGATCAACGCAAAAGATCGTGCGCTGGTCTTGAGAGAAAACCTCCCAAGGGCGCACGATCTTTGCTGTGACGTCGTCAGTCACGGTTGGTACTAGGACTTCAGCCAGTCAGGAATGTCCAAGTCATCCTCGAAGTCATCAAAGGCGACAACCTTCTTGGGGGGAACACTGGACGAAGCAGACTCTGAAGCAAATCCAGGGGCGTCATCAAAAGTCACTGCACCGGGTGTGGCAGCCGGGGCGGTGCGCTCGCGGCGCGTGGAAGTGGGCGTAGTGCGTGGCAACGGACGTCCACCGTCAAAACCGGCGGCAATCACCGTCACGCGCACTTCATCGCCGAGCGAGTCATCAATGACCGCACCGAAGATGATGTTGGCGTCGTTGTGAGCGGCTTCCTTGACCAACTCGGCAGCTTCGCGCATCTCGTGCATGCCCAAGTCGGAACCACCCGAGAACGACAGCAGAACGCCACGGGCGCCTTCGATCGATGCTTCAAGCAGCGGGTTGGAGATAGCTGCTTCAGCGGCTTCACTCGCGCGGTTTTGGCCACGGGCCGAACCGATACCCATCAAGGCTGAGCCAGCGCCCACCATCACTGACTTCACGTCAGCAAAGTCAAGGTTGATCAGGCCAGGGGTGGTGATCAGGTCGGTAATGCCCTGAACGCCAGAGAGCAGAACGTTGTCTGCCGACTTGAATGCCTCGACCAAGGAGATGTCGCGGTCGCTGATGTGCAACAAGCGGTCGTTAGGAATGACGATGAGAGTGTCGACCTGCTCGCGCAGTTCCTCAACACCGCTCTCGGCGTGCACTTGACGACGACGGCCTTCAAAGGTGAACGGACGTGTCACCACACCAACGGTGAGCGCACCCAAGCTACGTGCGATCGACGCGACGACAGGAGCTCCACCGGTTCCGGTTCCGCCACCTTCACCAGCGGTAACGAACACCATGTCGGCGCCCTTGAGAACTTCTTCAATTTCTTCACGGGCTTCTTCAGCGGCTCGGCGGCCCACCTCGGGGTCAGCACCTGCGCCGAGACCCTTGGTGATGTCGCGACCGATGTCGAGCTTGACGTCAGCGTCACTCATCAAGAGAGCTTGTGCGTCGGTGTTAATGGCGATGAACTCCACGCCCTTGAGACCGACATCAATCATGCGGTTGATGGCGTTAACGCCACCACCACCGATGCCGACGACCTTGATCAATGCCATGTAATTTTGCGGAGCTGCCACAGCACGCGCCTTCCGTGAAGTCTCGATGCGATTCGAGTACGTAAATTGGGGACCCTAACCCTCAAGTTAAGGGTCAAAGTTACGTCCTCTCGACGTGAAGGGACTTTAGACGTAAGCAATTGACGACTTCAACCCGCCCTGGAAATTCGTCACAAAACTTTCAAGACGTTGAGCTCCTGCCAGATGGATATTCGCTCACCTTCAGGTTCAATCTCAGGATGAGACTTACGCGTGAGCCACGCGTGCGACCAGCCGGCCGTCAAGCGATAAACAACGGCAGCGTTCTTCGGGTCAGCGGCACCTCCACAGAGCAAGCGACACGTCACATCGGCCTTGCTTCCCTCCACGTCACAATGCCGACCGGTGGTCAATTGCACCCCGGCAAAACCCGCGGAAGCTCCGGCCAACCAGTGGGCAATCTGCGCCTGTCGATTACACCTACCCGCCGCCGCAGCAATGGTGCGCACAGGAATCAACTCGCGCTGCAAAGCAGCTAATGCGGGCGCCATGAGCTCCTCAATTTTTCCGTTCGAGTCAATGAGCAGCACTCCCGTCAAGGTCAGTGCCTCCTGCAGGAACTGTTCCGCGGCCACCATCGCCACTGCCCCACCGGCTGAGTGACCAATAACCACCACCGGCAATGTGTCTTCGTTAAATGCGGCAAACTCGCGAGCCACTGCCCGCATGAGGTCGCGATCGTTCAGTCCACCCTGACGCGCCTTGGACTTCAAATAAGGCCTGATCACTTCAATGTTGTTTTCCACGAGGACTGCGACAAGTTCATCAAGCGCGTCGGGTTTGCGACCAAATCCATGAAACAACAGTGCGCGCCCAACCACCTCGGCCGGGCTATCTATCGTGGTTTGCACATCTGGCAACTCGTGATCGCTTGCATGCGCACTACATTCCAAAGTAATTGTTGATTGCGCCATATTCATCAGACCTACTTCTTTGTTGTGGGTAAATCCGGTGTGCGTACGTCGTAGACCTTGGCTTTGCGACCGAGTAAGGCCGCGAGCACAACAGCCTTGCGATCGGAATCGTCAGCGCTACCCCAGCGAATCGTCCGACCCGAGGTAGTCGCAATCACGATGTCGTCCTGGCTGCGGAACTCGATCCGGGCCAATTTCGCCTTCACCTGAGCAGGCAAGGCGCGTGCGACGATCAAGGCTTCGGCAATTGCCCTCTGACGAGCGGAGGTATCGGTGCCAAAACGTGGTCGCACGATGATGGATGGCGCTGCCTTGCGTGGCTGATTCACTGCACCAAAGACAAAGCCGGTTTGATCCGCCCACCGAACAAGGCCATCGACGGTGACATTGGCTGCGACCGTGCGCGGGGTCGCTTTAATAACAATGGAGTGTGGCCAGCGACGTTGGACGGTGACCGAGCTAACAGCGGGGACCTCGCGCTGTACGGATTCAGCCACCTGACTGGTGTTGACTCTCGCCAGCGGCGTCCCTTCCGTAATATCCGCAGCCACAATCATCAGTTCCTGCGTGGGTCGGTCGACACCGGTTGCTTGAACACCAGTGACATCGAAAACTCCGGTGAAATTAACTACGACAACCAATCCAACAATCGCGGCACCAAGAACAACGACGACTAAGCGCTTCATAGCGACCCGGCAGCTTCACGATCTTGTAAACCTGTGAGCACCTCAGGACCAATCAACGTGACATCGCCTGCGCCCAGAGTCATCACCACATCACCCGGGCGAATGCGCTCAACTAGGGCTGGTGCAACCGCGCTCCAGGATCCGATGAATTCGGCGTCCGTCAAACCGTGATCTTGAGCGGATTGGGCCACCGCTGCACCCCCGGCACCAGGAATGGGATCCTCCCCCGCGGGATAGACCTCCATGACGACCAACTCGTCGGCAGCAGCCAAAGCGGCCCCAAATTCGTCCATGAAGGCCTGGGTGCGTGAATAGCGATGGGGCTGAAAGACCACGACCAGGCGTCCGTCCGGCTCGCTAGCAACCACTTCCCGAGCGGCGAGCAAGGTTGCCGTTATTTCGGTTGGGTGGTGGGCGTAATCATCGAAGATCCGCACACCCGCCACAGTCCCCTTGGGTTCGAATCGACGTCGCGTTCCCGTGAATTGCGAGAGACCCTCGATCAACCCTGCCGGTGCACATCCCAAACTCAATCCAGCAGCCAAAGCAGCGGCGGCATTGGCCACGTTGTGGCGACCGGGAATCTGCAATTCCACTCGTCCCACTCGCACCCCATGCCAAATCGCCTCGAATGCAGCAGTGCGCCCTTGCAATGTGACTTCGGTAATGCGCAAGTCGTTGTCATCGGATTCGCCATAGGTACACACATTGATGCCCAATGCTCGTGCCCGATCGATCAGGCGACGGCCACCAGCATCGTCAGCACACACCACAGCAAACCCGGTCGGATCAATGGAATCAAGGAAATCAGAAAAGGCTTGATCGACCTCGTCCATCGAACCGTAGTGATCGAGGTGATCAAGCTCGATATTGGTAACAATCACCGATGTGGGATGAAGTAAGAGGAAAGAGCCATCGCTCTCATCTGCTTCCGCGATGAAGAAATCACCGCTGCCCTCGTGCGCATTGGCACCGGACTCATTCAGTGTTCCGCCGATAGCAAAGGATGGGTCGGCGCCTATGTGTTGAAGGGCAACAGTCAACAGCGATGTCGTTGTTGTCTTGCCGTGAGTTCCGGCAACCGCCACAGAAGTCTTGCCTTCGAGGAGCTGGGCTAGGGCCTGAGCTCGCTTAATCACCGGGATGCCTGCGGCTTCGGCGGCAGTGCGTTCAGGATTGCTTGCCGAAATGGCACTAGAAATGACGACTTCGTCAGCACCGTCGATATGCGAGGGGTCATGGCCAACAAAGACCTCGATACCAATGGCGCGCAGTGATGTCAGAGCACGACTGTCCTTCGCATCGCTACCACTGACATCAATTCCGCGAGATCGCATGATGCGGGCTATGCCGCTCATTCCAGCGCCACCGATTCCAATGAAGTGAACTCTCATGTCTGACCATCCCGTGACGAACCACCCGCTGTTCGCGACAGCTCAGGCAAGGCAACGTCCACAATGAATTGAGCAAACACGCGGTCTGCATCATTGCGACCTAAGCTCTTCGCCGCCCGACCCATGGACTCCAGGCGCGACAGATCCGACATCAAAGGAACAACCCGCTGCCGAACGACGGTGGCATTGAACTCGTCATCGGCGATCACCAGCGCAGCGCCTGCAGCGGTTAATGACTCAGCGTTCCATTTCTGCTCGCCATTACCAATGGGCAATGGAACCAAGACTGACGGAATCCCCACTGCTGCCACTTCGGCACAGGTCATGGCGCCCGAGCGCGCGACGACGAGATCAGCCACTGAGTAGGCCAGGTCCATGCGGTCGATGTATTCAACGACAGTGACAACTGAGGTATCGGCCTGCGCTCGCGCTTGGTCTATCCCACGAGTCCCCGCGACCAACAGCACCTGGAGTCCGGCCTGCCCGAAAGCGCCCTGAGCGCCCAAGATGGCACCGGTGATCCGGGCTGCTCCCAGCGATCCGCCAAACGCCAAAACCACCGGGCGATCATCCAGCCCAAAGTGGGCTCTCGCCTGCTCCCGCACTGCTGCTCGATCCAACGAACTAATCGAGGTGCGTAGGGGCATCCCCGTCAAACGTGCATGAGGCAACTTGGTGCCGGGCAAACCCGTGGCCACATGCGTGGTGATGCGCGCACCGAGCTTGTTGGCATAGCCCGGTCGAACATTGGCTTCATGAACAACCACGGGAATGTTCGCTTTACGCGCTGCGAGGTAAGCCGGAACTGACACGTAACCACCAAAACCGACGACAACATCAATGCTGCGATTCGTCAAAATTTCCTCGGTTTGTTTTACACACGTTCGAAGCCGCGGACCCAAGGTAAGGATGTCAACCGATGGACGACGCGGAAGTGCCACACGAGGAATAAGTTCGAGGTCAAACCCGCGCTCTGGGGCAAGTCGGGCTTCCAGGCCATCTGCGGTGCCGAGCATGGTGACTTCACAATCAAATCCCAGAGTGGCCGTCAATTCCTTCAGAGCATCAGCAGTGGAAAGGGCTGGTTCAACATGACCGGCGGTTCCGCCACCGGCTAGCAAGACATGAAGGGCCGGCACTGACAATCACGACCCTTGTTCATTAACCGAACGCAAGTCCGGTCGACGTGCTGGTTCAGCGAGCAATCGCCGGATGGGGCCCGGACCGCGAAGGGCAAAAGCAGCCGCCGCTGCGGGCTCTCGGCGCGCGAATGTGAGCAACATCCCGATCACGCACATTGTCGGGATCAGCGCCGAACCGCCGTACGAAACAAGTGGAAGCGGAATGCCCGTGATGGGCAACAGTTGCAACACCGCACCGATATTGACGATTGCTTGGACAGCAATCCACGTAACCGCACCTGCCGCAGCGAGCCGAACAAAGGTGTCCTGTGTACGCAGGGCAACGACCACGCCAGACACACAAATGGCCGTCAAGAGTGCCAAGACGATCAGGGTGCCGAACAATCCAAATTCTTCACCGATGACGGCAAAGATGAAGTCGGTGTGCGCTTCGGGGAGGTCGCCCCACTTTTCGCGGCTTGCTCCCAGGCCCACTCCCCACCAGCCACCGGATGCCAACGCATAGGTGCCGTGAAGTGCTTGCCAGCCAGCCCCCAGCGGATCGGAGCTGGGATCGAGCCAGCTAGTGAATCGATCGCGGCGATAACCACGGGATGCACTCAAGTACGCGATCCCCGCTAGGCCTGCCACCACCAAAATTCCCAAGATCCGCATCGGAATTCCAGCGAAAAACATCAGCGCCACGGTGACGGCCATCAACACCAGCGATGTACCGAGGTCACCCGAGACAATGACGAGAAGAAGCATTCCACCAGCGACAACAGACATGCGCTGCAGCACATAGGCCCAATCGCGACCCTCGGCCTCCTTCCGGGCCAGCAGACTTGCGGCCCAGACCACCAAGGCAAACTTGGCAAATTCAGACGGCTGAAGGCGAAAGGGTCCACCAAATTCGATCCAGTTGCGGTTGCCATTGACCGATACACCAAGGCCTGGAACAAACAGGGCAAAGAGCAAGGCAAAGGCCACAATGACCATGGCCAGGGCGTAGCGGCGATAAAACGAGACCGGCAAACGCGAAGCCAGCCACATACAAGGAATACCGATCGCAACCCACATGGCCTGGCGCAACCCAATGGCAAAGGACGACCCGCTGTCGGCGTAAGAGGTAACACTGGAAGCAGAAAGCACCATGACTAAGCCGAGCGCAATCAACAGGGTCGCTGCTCCCACGATGACGTAGTACGGGGTCAAGGGATTGTTGAAGGCTGCCCACCTCGACGTGGACTCCTGTGAAACTTCCGGTCGTGAGTCCAAGGTCATGATTGATTCCTCACGACGATTTCAGCGAAAAGTTGTCCACGTTCGTGGTAGTCGCGAAAACGATCCATCGATGCGCATGCTGGTGCAAGGAGAACGGTGGAGCCGGCCACGGCATGGCGGCGTGCAGTTTCAACAACCGCCTGCATCAAGTTCACTGCACCATTTTCCGCGTCATCAACGTCGATTACAGGCACATCTGGTGCGTGTCGCCTAACTGCTGCCACGACCTGGTCACGATCGGTTCCAAGGACGATCACGGCACGCAATCTTGATGCAGCGTGCTTGACCAATTCGTCAAACTCAGCTCCCTTGGCCAATCCTCCAGCGATCCACACAATGTCATCAAAGGAAGCCAAGGAAGCGGCAGCGGCATGCGGATTGGTGGCCTTTGAATCGTCAACCCAGGTGACTTGATCGATAGTTGCGACCACCGTCATTCGGTGTGGTTGCGGCTTCCAATCACGCAATCCCTGTCGGATGGCACTGGGGTCAACACCTGTCGATCGCACTAAGGCAGCGGCCGATAAGGCGTTAGCAATCGTGTGCGCGGCTTGATCAACAAGGTCATCAACATGGGCAAGTTCAGTGGCTTCTTCGCGACGGTTGTCTTCAAAAGCGCGATCAAGAATCATTCCCTCAACCACACCAATTTCACCCAAGGCAGGAACGCCCAACGTGGTTCCAACTGCGCGACATCCCTCCGCGACATCGGCTTGCTCAATGAGTTGTCGAGTGATGGGTTCCTCAGCGCGATAAATACAGGCATTGGTCGTACGCTCAAGAATTTGAGCCTTGTCCGCTCGGTATGCAGCAAAATCGCCGTGCCAGTCAAGGTGATCCGGTGAAATATTGAGCACGGCGGAGGCGAACGGTCGCATCAGATGTGATCGGTGCAGCTGAAAGGAGGACAACTCCAGCGCCAACACCTCGTAGGGCTCTTGTGCATCGATGGCTTCAACGATGGAACGTCCAACGTTGCCCACGGCGAGTGCACGTCGGCCAGCAGCCAACAACATGGATTCGGCCATGGTTACAGCCGTGGTCTTCCCATTCGTTCCGGTCAACGTCAACCATGCGGGCCCTTGCCCTCGTTGCTGCTGCAGGATCCAGGCCACATCCAACTCACCCAAGACGGGGACTTGCAAGGTCTCCGCGGCCTTCATCACTGGTGCATCCGGGCGCCAACCCGGCGAGACCACCATGAGGCTGGCTTCAACAACAGCGCCCAACTCATCATCGTCGGCGATGAAGCCGGCGGTCTCAAACTCGGCTTTCAAAGCTGACTCGGGGGTGAGTGCCTGATCAACCACATGCACCGTCGCACCTCGTCGGGCCAGGGCCTGCGCTACGGCCTTACCCGTAATTCCGGCACCCGCAACGACAACACGCTGTACTGACCAATCAAGGTCAGGCGAGATGGTGAATGCCCGCTTACTCACCCGCGAACCGCACCCATTCGTAATAGAACAGTGCCAGACCTGTGCCAATACACAACCCGGCGATGATCCAGAACCGAATCACAATGGTGACTTCAGCCCAACCCAGCATCTCAAAGTGATGTTGCAAAGGCGCCATCTTGAAAATTCGTTTACCAGTGAGCTTGAATGAACCCACCTGCAAGATCACCGACATGGTGATGATCACGAAGAGCCCACCCAGTGCAAGCAACAAGATTTCGGTGCGACTCAAAATCGCGAATCCCGCGATCGCACCACCAATGGCCAGCGAGCCGGTGTCCCCCATAAAGATTTGTGCCTTCGGGGCGTTCCACCAAAGGAAACCGAAACAGGCTCCCGTAAAACCGGCAGCCAAAATCGCTAGGTCAAGCGGATCTCGCACTTCATAGCAACTGCGTCCTGGGCTGAGCGCGCACCCTTGGCCGAACTGCCACACACCAATCAAGGTGTACGCCGCAAAGGACATCATCGCCGCACCAATGGCCAAGCCATCAAGGCCGTCGGTCAAATTCACGGCGTTGGATGTGGCCACCACCAAGAGCAAGGCCCACAGAACAAAAACTGCCGCTGGCAAGACCAACGGAGTATCGCGAATAAACGACACTGCGCGAGAAGCAGGTGTTAGCCCTCGATCATCGCTGAAGTTCAAAGAAAGAACACCAAAGACAATGCCAACAACAACCTGGCCACCAAACTTTGCGCTGGCACGTAGACCCATCGAACGACGCTTGAAGATCTTGATGTAGTCGTCAATAAAGCCAACTGCACCTAATCCAACGACGAGGAAGAGAAGAAGTAAGCCAGAAGCTGTGGGTGGGGTGCCACGCACAATATGTGCAACGCCATATCCGGCAAGCACCGCGATGATCACTGCGAGGCCACCCATAGACGGGGTGCCCTTTTTACTCTCGTGATCAGGGAAAAGGAGATCGCCGGACTCGCGGATGGCTTGTGAATAGCCTCGGCGGTTCAATATCCGCATCAACCAGGGTGTTCCGAGGAGCGAGACCAGCAAAGCCACGCCTGCAGAGATCACGATCAACTTCACGCCTTATCACCACCCACGAGGGCTTGGGCAACGACTTCGAGTCCGATGCCGCGTGAGGCTTTGATCAAAACCACATCTCCTGGTTGTACAAGTTCGAGAGCTTTACGTATGGCCAGCGGGGCGCTGTCAACTCGGCTAATCACTTCTGGTGACAAACCAGCGGACACTGCACCACTTTCAATGGGCTCGGAAACTGAACCTACCGCGATTACCCAGGCGGGCGTGGCGTTGGCGACGGCGGTTCCTAGATCAACATGGGCTTGATTGGACTGGTCCCCTAGTTCCAACATCTCGCCCACGACAACTCCCAGACGCCCATCACCTGCGATATCTCGTGCGGCCACGAGGGCAGCTGACATGGACTCTGGGTTGGCGTTGTAGGCATCGTTGATGACGGTGACATCGTTCACAGCCTGCTCAACTTGCATCCGCCATGGGCTGCGCGGACCGGCTTGACTCAGGGCCTCGGCTACAGCATGAGGACTGATACCCAGCGAGATCGCGGTGGCAGCAACGGCCAAGGCGTTGGACACCTGGTGTCGACCGGCGACTTTCAGCGAGACCCGCTCACTCGCCAAGCCGGAAATAAGTAGATCAAACTGCGCGCACCCATTCGTTCCCACGATCACGTTTTCAGCGCTCACGAGTGCATCTCTTGAATCACCAAAGTAGACACAGCGAGCTTTGGTCACAGCCGTCATAGCTCGCACCCGCTCGTCATCGCTATTGAGAATGGCAATTCCATCCGCAGGCAATGTTGCAACGACTTCGGATTTGGCTCGTGCTGTGGTTTCTAAGTCGCCAAATTCCCCTAAGTGAGCAGCGCCTACATTCAAGACCATTCCGACTTGCGGTTGCGCAATGGAACACAACAACGCCAGGTGACCCACTCCGCGTGCACCCATTTCCAAAACCAGATACTTCGTATTCAGATTTGCCCGTAAAACGGTCAGCGGAAATCCCAATTCATTATTGAAGGATCCTGGCGGCGCCACGGTTTCGCCCGCGGCTTCCAGAACGCTGGCCAACAAGTCCTTGGTCGACGTCTTTCCAGAGGACCCTGTCAAGCCAATGATGGTGCAGGTTGACTGCAGGGCTCGTGCATTGTGCCGAGCTAGCGCCGACACCGCTTCTAACATGTTGCTCACAACAACATGCGGTGCAGCGACCGGGCGGGTCACTAACGAAAGCACCGCTCCATTGCTCATGGCTTGGTCGACGAAGTCATGACCATCAAGAGTTTCACCCTCGAAGGCAACAAACAGGTCTCCGGGTGAAAGGTCACGCGAATCTATTCGAGCAATGCCTGTCACGACCAATTCCGGATCGGTCCCCTGCCCTAGTCGTCCCTGCGTGATCGCGGCAATCTCGGAAGCTCTTAGAGCAATCACTGGTCACCACCCAAAGCGCGACGAAGGGCTGCACGATCGTCAAAAGGCGTGACAACTCCGGCAACTTCCTGGCCGGTTTCATGCCCCTTGCCCAGGACGGCTACCAGTCCATCGGGACCGGCCAAGTCAACTGCTTGTTGGATTGCGGCTTGACGATCAGCAACATTGACCAAAGAAGCAGAAGCATTGGCACTGGCAGCGCCCGTCATGACGGCCGCACGGATGATGGCTGGGTCTTCACTTCGCGGATTGTCGTCGGTGATCACCACAACGTCGGCCCACCGAGCCGCTGCAGCGCCCATGAGCGGACGCTTAAATGCATCCCTGTCCCCACCACACCCAATGACTACAACCAACTTGCGCTGGGTGCCAGCTAAAGAGCGCAACTCAGATACAACCTGCTCAACAGCGTCGGGGGTATGCGCGTAATCAACAAAACCTTCGATGGGGTTTTCTCGAACTTGAACAGGTTCAAGTCGGCCAGGGACGCTGCTCACTGATGAAATACCTGCGATCGCTAGATCCGCACTGACTCCAACGCTTACTGCTAACTGTTGAGCCAAGACTGCATTGAGGACGTTCCACGATCCGGCTAACTGCGTGACGACCTCTACTTCATCAGCGGTCGATTTCACCGTAGCCGAGTTCCCTCCGCCGGCATTCACTCTGAACGTCACATCACTGCCGTCACCGGACACGTTGGTGTCGCGAATAACGGTCAAGGGAATCTGAGCCAGCCCCATGAGCGAGCGACTCCACAATTGGGAGTCGTCGTTGAGCAGGAGTACCACTCCCTGGCGAGCATGGATGGGAGTGAAGGCTAATGCTTTCGCGGCGAGGTAATTCTCCATCGTGTGATGAAAGTCAAGATGGTCTTGCGACAGATTGGTAAAACCCATGGAATCAAAGATGACCCCATTGACTCGACCCATGACTAAGGCATGACTCGAGACTTCCATGACCACCGCATCAACTCCGCGTTCCTTCATCACCGCCAAGAGCGCGAACAAGTCCGTTGCCTCAGGAGTGGTACGGATACTCGCAACGGATTCGCCATCGATAGTGGTGGTAATCGTCCCGATCAGACCGGTTGTTCGCCCAGCGGCTCGCAATGCCGCATCAAGCAAGTACGCCGTGGTTGTCTTCCCATTCGTCCCGGTAATTCCCACCATGGTCATGGACTCGGCTGGATTGCCATAGATCATGGATGAAGCCGCACCAAGGACCTGGCGAACGTCGGGGACAACAATGCAAGAAAGGCCTACTGCATCGGCAACCGCAGCACCGACCTCATCTGTCAGCACCGCAACAGCGCCATTGGCCATCGCCTCCTCGATGAACTCAGATCCGTGAAATCGTGCCCCAGCGAACGCGACATACACATCACCATCGTGAACAGCGCGTGAGTCGTGGGTGATTCCGCTGACCTGAACGTCAGCCCCTCGCCGACTTCCTGAGACAGCACCTGCCACCTCTGAGAGCAAAACACCTGAGGTGGTGGGGCGTAAGGAACTAGCGGTCACAGACATAGTGCCCCCTACTTCGCAACGACGAGGTTGGGGAACGCCATCATCACCAAGTCAACTTCAAGGCGGGGGCCTTGGACCCAGTTGGCGGAATGCGCTGATCCTGAAGTGCAAACGACATCACGCGCTTAAACACCGGCCCACCCAGCATGCCTCCGTAGTGACCGCGCTTGGGTGCTTGCAACGTCACGGAAACCACGAGTTGTGGGTTATCCGCCGGAGCAAAACCGATGAAGGATGCGGTGTAACCGCGGTAGCAACCACAGGCTGGATCCACGCGGTTAGCAGTTCCCGTCTTACCTGCAACCCGGTACCCAGGAATGCGGGCCATGGGAGCGGTTCCGCCATCACTCACCACTGATTCGAGCATGTCCGTGACCGTGCGAGCGGTCGCAGGTGAAACCACCTCAACGCGACGCGATTGCGCAGCCTCAACAAACTTGCCATCGTTCCCCGTTGTGCCGGCAACCAAGCGAGGCTCAACGCGTACACCGCCA
Organism: actinobacterium acAMD-2; assembly: GCA_000754455.1. Classification (GTDB taxonomy): domain Bacteria; phylum Actinomycetota; class Actinomycetes; order UBA12327; family UBA12327; genus AcAMD-2. The sequence continues at coordinate 21,501 of JNSE01000004.1, forward strand.
TTAGCAATCGTGGCGAACACCGATGTGGCTTGAATCGAGTTCAGCGACAATCCCTGACCAAAGGCGATGGTGGGAAAGGACGTCCCCGACCAATTCTTCAGGGCGGGTAGCAGTCCGCGACTTTCACCGGGGAAGTTCAACCCACTGGGTTCGGCAATTCCAAACTTCTTGAGATAGCTGTACAGCGTCTTTGCACCGATCTTTTCGGAAGCTTGAATCGTTCCAATGTTGCTCGACTTCGCAAGAACCCCGGCAAAGGTCAGGCGCAGCGTGCCGTGCTTTTCGCTGTCATTAAAGGTGCTTCCACCACGAACCAACACCGGCGGCACCGTGATCTTGGAATTGGCCTTCAGCTTTCCTTCTTCAATCACGGCAGCTGCCGTCATGATCTTGCTGGTAGAGCCCGGTTCGTAAATATCGGTGACCGCACGATTGCCACGCAAGGAACCCTTACTCGCGGAAGGCTTGTTGGGATTAAACGTCGGCGCTGTCGCCATCGCCAAAATATTTCCCGTCCG
>JNSE01000005.1 GCA_000754455.1 actinobacterium acAMD-2
TGCCAACAGCAATTCATCAACAGCCCCCTACTTCGAGGGCGCGCACTATTGCACCCTCGTGGCCCCTGAATTCCTCAAGCGCGTGCTCCTAGGGGAGGTGAGCCCGAGCTGATGAAGCGCTCCCTATCTCGCCGAATCGCCGCAGCCCTTGTAGGCCTCCTTGCAGCCACAGGACTCAGCATTACTGCTGCACAGCAGGCTGGAGCGGCCACCATTTCTGTTCCGTTCGTCTGCGCTCTTAACGCACCATCACTGGCCGCTTCCTACGACTTGGGTATCACTAATTACTCAGTCACCATGACCGCGCCGGAAGTGTCCGATGCAGGATCGGCGATCTCTGTGACCTACGACTTCCCCAGCGTGAATGCGAGTTTGCCCTTCGCGATAACCGGTGCCCAAGTACGCGCCGAGCCAACCATTGATATTCGCAAACAAAGTGGTTCAGCCCTGTTCAACGCGACTGGCACCGGAGCCACCGGTTCCTCCACGACGATCTCCATTGGCGGCTCGGTCAGCGCGCCCATGCCGGTCACCATCAGCGTGCCAACAACAACAGGAGCGGGAGCTTCTACAACATTTGTTGCTGGCGACAAACTCGAATTCATACCGTCGTTGTTTAAGTACACCTTCGTGGCCGCAGACGATGCCAACCTGGTGGGGGCGCAAGTCGCCTGTACCCCACAAACGTCAACGGCTTACGGAGCACGCACCACGATTGCCGGTGTTGTGCCGGCCTCGCCCAGTAGCAATTGCATTGCACAAACAGGTGACACCACAGGTGGGGCCGGGTGCGCCACCGATCAAATCGTGCGATTGAGCGTGCTCCAGGGACAACTGACTCAGCGCACCTACACCAACAGCACGACTACCACTGGATCGACCGATGGATCGGGAACGAGCACACCGGTTCTAGGCACATCAAACGCAAACAACAATGCGACCACTGTCAATCTGGGAACCGTCACCTCGCCACTAGCTCCTGCGCCGGTCAGCGGAACGCTCAACGACGTCACCATTTCTGACACCCGTGGCGGAAGCTACGGCTGGTCACTTACGGCCACGTTGACTAACTTCACGGGCGCAACCGGAACGTCCATGGCTAAATCGACCCTGACGGCAACCCCTAGTTGTGCCACGGCCACCAACAGCAACGCCTGGGATTACTCCGCGCCCAGCAAGACCGTGATTTCCGGCTTTGATTCCAGCTTGGTTGCCCCTGGTCAATCGGCGGGAAGCAGCGCCCAGAGTTTCTCGGGAACGGTAAGTCTGTGCTCGAAGAACACCGATGAAAACCTCACCACGGGGACGACTGGCGGCGTTTACAACGTCACCTCGGCCCTAACGCTGACGGTCCCTGCCTTCCAATTGGCCGACCGGTACACCGCCACCATGACCATCACGTTGGCATAACCTCCCGCCAACGATTTACTCGCGTACTATCCAACGCATGGTTATTGTCATCTCGCATGCGTGGACTATCGACGCAGAGGAACACGCGGACGCGTACATCAATTTCTCTGAAGGCTTCGCACAATTCTTTGACGACCACCCTGGCTTTATTCGTCGAGTGCTCGTACGCGGCCAAGAAGATCGCACCCACTTTATGAACATGCGCTTTTTCGACAAGGTTGACTCTTACCTCGAATGCACCCAGCGCGAAGGGTACGTGGCTTACACGGAAAAGATGTACGAACACATGAAGCCCTATGAGTCCTACCCGCGTGAATTCGTTGACGTCGTACTTGACACTGGGCCCAGTAACGGCGTTGCGGATGCGCTGAACTAAATGGCGACTTTTGTCTTAGTCCATGGTGCCTTTCGCGGTGGATGGGCGTGGGATCAGTTGGTCCCTTTGCTTACATCAGCCGGCCACACGGTCATTGCCCCGACGTTGACTGGATGCGAACCACACTCAGACCAAGTCGGTACCGCAATTGGGCTCGGCGAGTGGATTGCTGACGTGGCCTCAGCCATTGACTCACAGGACGAATCCGTGGTCCTCGTCGCGCATAGTCAGGCTGGCTTGGTGTGCCGATGTGTTCTTGAGGTGCGTGCAGAGAAAGTCTCAGCCGTTGTTTATCTTGATGCGGCCGTACCGCGCAATGGGGAGCGAGGCGTGGACCTCAATCCGCCCGGCTCACCGGCGCCACCAGAGAACCTGGACCCGGCCATGAGCATCCCAGCACGACCCGTGGGCACCGAACAAGGTTTCCTTGATCCATCCCTCGCGGACTTTGTGAACACCCGCCTTGTTCCCACACCACTTGGTCCGTCACTCGAACCCGTCGTGTTGGAAAATCCCGCCGCCAATGACGTTCCGGCCCGCTACGTGTTTTTCTCTGACACTCCCCCTACATTTCCGTGTCAACTCACGCGGATTCGACTGGACGAAAGTGGTCTTCCTTACGAGGTCATGGTTGGACCGCACGACAGTGCCCTAACTAACGCAACAAACGTTGCGGAACTCCTGCTGCAGAGCGTCTAGCGCGTTACTGCGTGGGTGGCTGCAACAACGCACGCAGAGCTTCCACACCCGCGGGAGCCGGCGTGGAAGGTGCAGGAACAGCACTTGGCGCTTCGCCTGGTGCCGCTGGCATCGGAGGCAGCGGTGCTGGCGGAGGTGTGGCAGAAGCTGGCTGAATTGCTCGGTAACCGGGCGGCGGTGGCGGAGCCGGAGTGTCAACCACTGGTCGAGCCACTGCAGCGGCCAGTGCTACCGGGGCACCTGCCATGGCAGGCGTGGGATCAAACGCGCTCACACCAAAGCCTGGAGCACCCGAGGCAACGGGAAGTTGCTCAATGAGTGGGTCTTCACTCAACGGCTTCTCCACTGGGCGGCGCTTGTACAGACCCAAGAGCGGAATCTGGAGCAAGAGCCACGCAATCAAAATCAAGAGCCACGGGTAACTAGAGGTCGCGACAGAGAAACTGAGAACTCCCGCGTTCACGTTCTGTTGATCAACAGTGATCAAATCCAAACCGATGAACTCGCCCTTCACCCGGTACTGGCCAAAAGCCGGCGGGCCGAGAGTGACGCTTTGGCGATACTCCACCGTCTGGCCCGGCGCAATCGTTCCTAACGCCGGCTGTTGACCACTGGGGCTGGTCAGTGGGGTAGCGGGATTTTCACCGCGGCCCACTGTCAGGTTCAGGGCAGGATTAATCAAGTCCGACGAGCCAGTATTTGTTACTGAGACAACAAGTTCACGCTTTGCTGCTCCACCGATGTAAGCGGCGAATGGGCCACTCCCGGTAAGGCGTGCCGACACATCCACCGATCGACGGTTAACAGTTTGCGATGGAACTGCAGTGGGTGCGCCCGTGATGGTGAACGGAACGTCCACCGTGTTGGTATCCGCAAGCGTCGCAAGGTGAACAACGCAAGGACACGGTGTTGGAGGCAAGGCCGGCAGTGCAACCTGCACGGCAATCTCACCATTTGCATTTGCCGTGGTCTGGCCCTGACCAGTGGGTTCGCAATCAGAAGAACCATTCAGATAGTTATTGCCACACACCGCGACAGAGACCAAGGAGCCTGCTGGCCAAGCAGATCCCGTCACAATGACCGAATCGCCGATCTTTGCGATAGGTGGGGAGACAGTAGCTGTGCGACCGGTCGGACCAGGTTGCGTAGCAAAAGGATTTGCTGGATCAGCAACAGTTCCCACCGTGGTGCCCGCACCGGGAATTGGATCGGCGGCCTGGGCCACCGTCGACAGCCCGGCCAGCATCAAGGCAACGAGCCCGGCGGCCAGCGATCCTGCGACTGGTGTGGTGCGACGGTTCACAGTTGGTCTCCTGTCGGTGACAACGGACCAGCATCAGCGGCCATCTGGCTCACTAAGTTTGCTTCACGTCGTGACCACAGGACCGCCAACACAATGCCCACGACGATGAGGAACAACAAGAACAAGAAGACCCATGACACAGCAAGCGCGGTAGCCGATCCCGAGGTATCCACCTTGCCGTCGGCTGCAATCAGGCGCACATTTGCTGTCACTTGATTGAGCACCGGCATCTTGGTGAAACTCTCTGTCAAAACAACCGTTGAGTTCGGCAAGATTTCAGGAATCGGTCCTCGGCCGGTATTGCGCAAGGTTCGTCCAAATAGTCCATCAAGCGTGATGATGCGATCCGCCGTCAGTCGAACGTTGCCGCTGTTGCGCACCGAATAGGTAACCGTGGCGCCACCTTGCTGACCAATAAATGGAAGACGGGCGGGGCGCACCTTAAGGTCCACCTTGGTGATGGATAGAGCAGGTGTCAGGGGGCCAGCAATACGCACATAGGTGCGTACGCCCAACGCTCGCTGGATTTGAATCTGGCTGTTATCACCACTGGGGGCTGGAGCCGGCTCAATCGTCACCACACCGCCGGCATGGTCACCTGGAGTCACGCCCCTAGGGACCGTGACGGTAAACGGAACGCTCACGCTTCCACCTGGGGGAACTTCAACGCGCGTCTTTTCCAAAGTAATCCAGGATCCAACGTCAGTGTTCTTATCGCCTCGCTTGCGCAGCGCAAAGCCTGCGCCGCTTTCCACGTTGAATGCATCAGCTGGATAAAGATCAAGTACCTGCGCGACTTGGCCAGCATTCTTCACGGTTACCGAATCTTTAACCGTGGCACCGGGAGATAATTCGAGAAAGAAATATTGACGAGCGGTAAATGTGCCTTGCTTCGTGGGAGCTGCAGACCATGCGCCGTTGTCAGCCGCTTGTGCAGTTTGTGCCATCGGTAACAAACCTGTAGTGACAAACGCAACTGCAGCAATTGAAGATGTCAATCGCAAGACTGAACCACGCGTCACGCTTTGTATCCATTCAACGGCTCGTCAGGAACGAGGTGGGCAAGGCCATTGTCGCGTTCCTGCCCACCACACCACAACACCAGATGAGGGGAAGAAACACTGCAATGTGAAGCATCAGGCAACGCCTAACGTTCCGGCATGTGAACAATAGATTCAGGCATCGTTCAGCGTCAACCCATCGGCTGTTTACCTTTCGCCGACAAGGGATTGTGCGAAATCGGTGTCGTCCAACGTCGTTGACGCTTGAGCCTGCCCGACTTAGTCTAAGAAGAGCACATCAAGAAGGACCACGAGACGTCGTGACAACGACGACGCTCTCTCCTGCGCTCGGCCACTTCCCTACTGCCCCACAAAGGACGCTCACTCCCTATGTCTCCGGCATCCTCAGTCGTGACTTCTCGCGGTAGCTGGACTCGAGCGATCGCTGCGCTGGCCGCCCTGGCACTCATCGCCACGCTCTCGGCTGGATGCGGGTCGGAGGCTGACTCTCCTGCCGGGTCAGGAAGCTCAGGATCGGGCGCGGCAGCAGGTGCTGATGACGCCTCGCCTGGTGTGACTGCGGACTCGATCAAAATCGGCTACATCGTCCCTGACTTGGGCCAACTCCAAGAATCCTTGGGCTTCAAGACCGCCAACTACGGTGGCGCCGACGGAGTGATCAAGCAAATTCAAGCCTCCGTTAATGCAGTCAATGCCAACGGCGGCCTGAACGGACGCAAAATCGTCCCTGTCATCAAGAAGTACGTCGGTGGTAACGACAACCCGGAGTACGCGGAATCGTTCTGCAACGCCTTCACGCAAGACGATCAGGTTTTCGCGGTTGTCCTTGAAGGACAGTTCCAAAATAATGCGCGACCGTGCTACTTCTCCCGCAAGACGATCATGCTGGATGAGACCCTTTTCGCCCAGGATCAAAAGGAATTCGAGAAGTTCTCCCCTTACCTGTGGTCGCCTAGCTGGCCTGAATATGGGGGATACTTGCGTACGGAATTGAACGTGCTCAAGGACCAGGGGTGGTTCAACGGGTCAACGGGAGTTGCTGTTGTTGGTGTCGATAACGACATTGCTCGACGCAACATCACGGATATCGTCCAGCCCTTCTTCGCCGCCAATGGCATCACCAAGTCCGAAACCTTCTTTGTCGATACTGCCAATCCCGGAACCCTCGGCGCTGGTTCATCCGCCGCCCTCACTGGGGCAGCTAACTCCGGTCTAGACCGCGTAATCGTCATCGGTGGCGCGCGAATCTTGCCGGTTATGTTGTCTACTCAGGAAGCCACTTCAACGAAGGCAAAGTTTGCCATTTCCTCCTATGACAGTCCGCTGTTCTTGCAAGACAATCCGGCGACCATCGTCGACACGACACTGACCGGCATGATCGGCTTCGGCGTCTTACCTGCTGGTGACATTCGCGAAGATCCAGCTATTCCGTTCCCGGACCCTGCCACCCCCAACCAGGGGCTGTGTAAGCAAATCATCGATTCAGCTGGCGCTACCCCGCCCGACGGCGTACGCCCCAATTACAAGGAAGGCTTGCAGTACTGCGATGCCAACTTGTTCCTCAAGGCTGTCATCGACAAGGCCCCGAAGAACCTCACGGCTAACGCCTTCCGCGATGCGGCATGGCAGGTTGGAAACGGATACAGTTCTTCTGTCACGTTCGGCGGGTCAATCAGTGAGGGGCAGTACGCGGCTACTAGCACTGGTCGACTGCTTGCTTACGAATCAACAACCTGTCTAAACCCCGTATCCGGCAAGCCCGGGTGCTTCTTATACCGAGGTGGGAATGTCCCGTTCGCTACCAACTAGCCCAACGGATGTTGGGGTAGACGAGGTTCCAACCCTAGAAGCGTCAGTACGTGACGCGGCGCGCACTGCCGTGGGTATTAGCGGGGACATCACCATCCCCAAGTGGAAAGTTGCGGCACCCACGAGCGCGCGACGACGAGTTCTCGGGCTCTCTCTTATCAACGCCTCTATCTCGCTCCCCCTAACAACATTGCTCTTACTGTCCCCTGAAATCGCACGCGATAACAACTGGACCACCACAACGGTGGGTGGAACCGTCATCGCAGCGGCAATCTTGGCCGGACTTGTCGGTGCGCCGCTCAGCGACCGCGTTCCCTTCAATCGTCGTACCGCGGCCTCCGTCGTCTTCGCCGTGAACTCAGCCGTCTTTGCCCTCTTAATGAACCTCATCCCAGCGTTTGGCTGGTTCCTGTTGGTGGCACTAGCTCGTGGGGTTTTATTCGGCCTGGGCGCTCCTATTTGGCGCACGCTGGCCTTCGACTCGACGGTGCCGGAAGCTCGCGCGCGAGCCATCGCCCGCACCCACATGGGCACCCTGATCGGGAGCGCATTAGGTGGAGCATGTGCCTGGATCGCCATTGCTGGTCTCACTATTGGCACGGGCCAAGCACTGCTCCTCTCAGGGATCTTGGCCGTCATCTTGTCCTTGGGCTCGCTACTCCTGACTGAGACAAAAGTCGGGGGAGCGGAACCCGATCGTCTTCGTCGCGCCATGGGTCAAGTTGATGATCCCGTCGCAGGCTTGCGTCCCTCATGGTCCGAATCCACGCTGCGTGTGCGATCAATCCCAACAGTGAAATTCGCACTCACTTCTTACGTTGCTATCGGCTGGTGTGCCGGCGCCGCCTTGATCGTTCCCGTCATTCGTCTTTCGCAAGCACGCGAACTCACAGATGGCACCGCAGCACTCGTCATCACTATCGCCAGCGCTGTTGCGTTCCTTACGCTCTACCTCGTAGCGCGTGGCTTAGAAAAGTCTGTTCGCCGCTCGCCTGAATCACTAGCAGCCGTCATCCCCGTTGGTCTGATTATCGGGTTTGCCGGACTGTTACTGATCGGACTCGTACGCCCGGTCATCTCTCCGCAACTTGCCTTGGCAACGATCGGTGGATTCCTGGCCTGGGTTGCTCTCGACATCACGATGCTCTCTGTTATCCAGCCCGAAGACCGACCCACAGCCGTTGGAATATCTCTGTTTTCGGCAATTGGCGGCTCACTCCTGGCGCTTCTGGTGATTAGCGCCGTGAGTTCGCTCATCGGTGGCAGCGCGGCCTACGCAGTCGCCTTCGCTGTCGCGAGTTTGCCGATGATTTTGTTTTGGCGTCGGTCCAAGAAGCTCATTCGTGCCGTGGGGCCTGACCTTGATGCTCGTCTTGGCGTCGACGATGAAACTCAAGACTTTGATGAAGCCGTAGCTGAATCCGGGTCGGTTCCCGTACTTTCGGCCCGCAACATTGATTTCGCCTACGGATCTGTGCAGGTTCTCTTTGATGTATCCATGCGGGTTAACGAAGGCGAGATGGTTGCGCTCCTTGGCCCTAACGGAGTGGGTAAGACCACCTTGCTTCGCGTACTTTCCGGATTGGAATCCCCCCAGGCGGGAGTCGTTCGCCTTGCCGGTGACAACGTCACGGACGTTAACGCGAGCAAGCGCGTAGCCCTGGGCTTGTCCCAAATTGTGGGTGGCAACGCCGTATTCGGCTCGATGACGGTCTACGAAAACCTCATGATGTACGGCTTTAGTTTGGGACGCGATCGAGCCAGCATTAAAGAAGGCATCGACGAAGCCTTCCAAGTGTTTCCCAAGATCGCCGACCGTCGCAATCAGCTGGGCTCCACTCTCAGCGGTGGCGAGCAACAGATGCTTGGACTTTCCAAGGCGCTGATTACGAAGCCGAAGATCTTGGTCGTCGATGAATTCTCCCTCGGACTGGCCCCGATTGTCGTTGGCGAGCTTTTGGAAATGGTGCGTCAACTCAACGCACGAGGCACTGCCATCTTGGTAGTTGAACAATCTGTCAACGTTGCTCTGAATTTGGTAGACCGCTGTTACTTCATGGAAAAGGGGGAGATCGTCTACGAAGGAAACGCAAAGGATCTTCTCGCCCAGCCGGAACTCGTCCAAGCCTTGAGTCTGGGTGGTCATCCAACTGCCGCCGACTCCGATCCCGTCACCCTTGATAAGTCTGGGAGCCCCGCATGAACTTTGGTGGATTCGACCTTTCGTTCGCCAACATTTTGAGTGGACTCTTTACGGGGTTCCTCTACGGCCTCTTGTCTATCGGACTCGTACTGGTGTACCGAGCCAGCCGATTTATCAACTTCGCCCACGTGGCTATCGGGATCTTCGCCGCTTCCATCTTTGGTGCCATCGTTGCTAAACAGGGATTGCCCTATTGGCTGATGTTCCCCGTCGGCATCTTGGCCGGAGCAGTCATCGCCGCTGGTGTCGAATGGGGATTTGTTCGTCGAATTTCCGACGCCCCCCGCGTGCTTGGAACCGTTGTCACCTTGGGTCTAGCCCAATTCCTGATCATTTTTGGCTTAGTAGTTAACCAAAGCAATGCGTCCGGTCGCTTGTTCCCCAAGCCAGCGCTCCCGGAGTTCCTCACTGGCCTCAAGCTGGGTACGACGACGATCCAGCCCTCTTTTGTAGCCATCGTTTTACTTGCCCCATTTGTTCTGCTTGCGTTGTCGCTGTTTCTTCGCCGCTCGCGTTACGGACTCGCTATTCGAGCCGCCGCCGACAACCCCGATGCCGCTTCCTTGGCCGGAGTTTCGGCCAGTCGCATGGTCACCTTGTCCTGGGGAATCGCTGGCGCAATCGCAGCGTTCTCGGTGATCTTGGTCTACCCGACAATCAACCTGCCTGACAAGGATTTCCTCGGCCCATCGCTTCTAGTCTTGCCGCTCGCTGGAGCTGTCCTTGGCCGCTTCCAAAGTTTGCCCATCGCCTTCTTCTCGTCCGTCGCGATCGGAGTCGCAGCTCAGGTCTTGGCGAGCAATCAAAACTTACCCGGACTGCCGCAACTTGCCTTGGTCATCGTGGTTTTTGCTGGTTTGCTTTTGCAGCCCAAACTTTCTTCGCGTCGTGACGAAGACCGAGGTGAGTGGAACAAGTTGTATCCACCCCAGTTGCCCACCCAAATTCGTCGGCTCTTCACCGTTCGCCTGATTACGCCGATCATCTCCGTCATCGCTTTGGCTATCGCGGTGTACATCGGCCTGACCGTAACTAATAAGACGGCAACAATTTTGACGTTCGCCGTCGGTTTCACCATTGTGGGTCTGTCCGTCGGCGTACTGACCGGAGTTGCTGGCCAACTCTCCTTGGGGCAATTCGCCTTTGCCGCCATCGCGGGAACAGTTGCCGTCAAGGTTTCAGCTGCAACCGGCCAGTACTTCCTTGGCCTTATCGCTGGCGTAGTGGTGGGCGCCATCGTGTCGGCGTTGGTCGGCATTCCCGCCCTTCGACTGCGCGGGCTTGCTCTGGCTGTCAGCACCCTGGCCTTCTCGTTTGCCACCTCATCGTGGTTGCTGCGCCAGGAAATTCTCATCGGCCCCACCGCATCGGGAATTCGCGTTGATCCGCTGCAGATTTCGGGACTTGATATCGACTTCAGTTTGCCGAAGAACTACTACCTATTTTCTTTGGTGTTCCTCGTGATTGCTTTCTTGATCGCGGCCAACATCCGTCGTACCGGTTTGGGTCGAGTCCTTCGTGCACTGCGTGACAATGAAAGCGCAGCAAGAGCATTCACCATTGCAGCCCCGTACCGCAAACTTCAAACCTTTGCTATCGCGGGTGGAATTGCTGGACTTGGCGGTGTCATCATCGCCAACTCGGTCACCACCCTGACACCGGATTACTTCAAGGGTGCCTTCAGTGTTGATGTGGTTTCACAGAGCGTGCTGGGAGGCTTAGGTGTCCTTCCCGGACCAGTGATCGGTGCGCTCTACAGCCGCATCCCACAACTAGTAACCCTGAATGAATTCATCCCACCACTGTTAATCCTGCTCTCAGTCGTCATCATCGTTCTCATCCCTCGCGGCCTGGGTGGACTGCTTGTTCGCGTGCGCAATTCCGTGGCCTTTGGCCTGGCCCGTTTGCAAGGTGTGGATCCACAAGCCGCCATTCGCTTCGATGAAGGCGAAATCGATGGTGAGGACCGTCGCATAGCCGTGATCGACGTGACGCCACTGAAGCAAAACTCTGGCCATGACCCGTTTGTCGGAATTGATCCACAGGCGTTGCCGCCGATCCTTCAAGTCACGGGCGCAGCGCGTTCATTCGGAGGCATCAAGGCCGTTACCGGTGTGGACTTGGCGGTCCGGCCTGGTGAGATTTTGGGAATCATCGGACCAAATGGCGCCGGTAAAACAACGTTGTTTGAAATTATTGCAGGCTTCACTGCACCTGACAGCGGTTCCATCGTGTTCAACGGTCGCGACATCACCAAGCTCTCTCCGGAGGCTCGGGCCAAACTCGGTCTTGTCCGTTCGTTCCAGGCCGCTCGGTTGTACCCAACGATGAGCGTTCTGGAAACCGTGATGGTCGCCATGGAGCGCACGGCTCCCACCGGAGTCACCAGCTCGCTGCTGGGCCTGCCCATGGCTGATCGCGCCAAGAAGGCGCGCGCCATGCAGTACCTCGAAGTCATGGGACTCGATTACTTGCAAGCCAAGCCAGTGGGTGAACTGTCCACCGGAACTCGTCGCATGGTGGAAATTACCTGCATGCTGGCGCTGGATCCGCAAGTTCTCTTGCTGGACGAACCTGCCGGTGGAATTGCACAATCTGAGGGCGAGAGTTTGGTTCAACTCCTGACCGGAGTCAATCGCGATCTGGGAACCACCCTGGTGGTAGTTGAACACGACCTCCCCCTGCTCTTCCGTCTAGCGCAGCGAGTGGTCGCCATGGAGCTTGGAGCGGTCATCGCCGAAGGCGACCCAGAATCTGTGCGCAATCACCCAGAGGTCGTACGTTCCTACTTGGGTGCCGATATGACTGCAGTTGAAAGATCAGGTCCATTTACCGCGACAGTGTCGTAATGTAAGCGGCGGAGGTACGCCGTGAATTCGTCACGCTTCACCATCGCTCGATTAGTCATCGCTTTGTTCGCCTGCGCGGCCCTCGTCGCCGGATGTAGCGGTACTGGAACCAGCAACAGCGGTGCCGCCGGCAGTGGTGGAGATGCAAGCGCGGCTGGAGGTCCTGCGGATCAACCATCGCCTGGTGTTTCGGCTGACACTGTCAACGTGGGCTACCTGGTGGTTGATATCGGTGAACTCTCTAAGTCTCTTGGTTTCAAAAATATTGACGACGGCGGCTACGACGTGACCAGTAAGGGCATCCAGGCGGTTGTCAATTACGTGAATACCAACGGTGGGGCGGGCGGGCGCAAGATCAACCCGATCATCAAGCCCTATACGGGACAAAGCGACAGTCCCGAATATGCGGAAGCTCAGTGCCGATCCTTCACTCAGGATGCGGAAATTTTTGCCATCGCTATGGACGGTCAATTCCAAAACAATGCCCGTCCGTGCTACCAATCAGCACGGGCAATCATGTTGGATCAGACGTATCTCCCGCTTGATCAGCAGGAGTACCAGGCGTACAGCCCCTACCTGTGGTCCACGTCGCTTCCGCGATTCGACTCCTACGTCAAGACGCTACTGCCGAATCTGAAGGCAGCCGGTTGGTTTGATGGTGCGCAAGGGGTGGCCGTGATCGCCCCCGATGCGGCAGTCTCACGACGAGCCATCGACACGATCGTGACCCCATATCTGCAGAGCATCGGCGTGACAAAGTCCGCAAACTTCTTTATTGACGTCTCCAACATTGGCACCCTCGGTGCGACCTCCTCGGCAGCCCTTTCCGGTGCAAAAAACCAGGGTTTGGACCGGGTGATCACTCTTGGCGGCGAACGGATCGAAGCAGTGGCTTTGTCATCGACTGAAGCCGAGGAATTGACAGCGAAGTACACTATCTCCTCATACGACAACCCCGCGTTCTTTGTCGACAACCCCGAAACCATCGTTGAGAGAAGTCGAATCGGAATGGTTGGGCTTGGATTCTCGCCGTCTTCAGATAACCGGAGTGACTCATCAACCTTGCCATTCCCTGATCCGGCTCGACCTAATGAAGGTTTATGCAAGCAAATTGTTGATGCGGCTGGCGCTAACCCGCCTGAAGCAAACCGTGAGAACTACCGCATCATTTTGCAGTTCTGTGACGCCACCCTCTTGCTCAAGGCAGCCCTCGATAAGGCCCCTAAGAGTCTGACTCCCAATGCATTCAAAGACGCCATGTGGTCCTTGGGCACTACCTACAGTTCGGCTGTTGCTTACGGGTCCAGCTGGACACAAGGCCAATACGCCGGTGCGACGGCACTACGTCAGATCACGTGGGACGACACCTGCACACTGAAGGACCGCACAACAAAGGGGTGCTACCGGGTTGCACCCGTTGACACCCCTTTGTTGACTAACTAAGAGTGGTTAGAAGTCCTCAAACATGCGGCCATAGCCGTAGAGCTTGTCGTTGATGCCATTCTCACGAAGAGCCATCCACCACGTCGCAGCATTAATGGCCACAACGGGCTTGTGGAACCAGCGCTCAGCTTCAGCAGCAAGGCGCACCATGGACAAGTTCGTGCCTACCTGGACGATCGCCTCGGCACCGCTCTCATTGAGTTCAATGAGAGCATCGCGAAGTTCGTCTTCAGTGGTGTGAGCAATGGAAACCGCGGTTGGACGCTTGAGGCCGATCAACTTCTTGACCTCGAAGCCAATCTCCTCAAAGTAATTGATGACCTCTCGGTCACCATTCTCTTGATACGGAGTGACAACAGCGATGGACTTGACGTTGTAACTGTTGAGGACCTTTTGACACCCTTCAGCACCCGTGGCGACCTCAAGCCCGCCCGAACGTTCTTTGACGCGTGCCTTGAAGTAGTCGTTGCCCGCAACGCCACCCCAGAAGGTCTCAGCCGACATTCCCATGACCATGTAGTCCACTTCGGCGGTGCAGACCAGATCAATGGCGTAGTCCAAGGACTCATCGAGCTGCACGCGCAACTTCTCCATCTGAGCCTCGGTCGAGAGGTCAGCATCGTAGATGTGGATACGGCTAAACAACGGCGTAACACCGGGAACACCCATGCGATTGAAATCTGGCTCAACGATGGAGTTGGTACTCGGTGCCAAGACACCAAACTTCTTGCGGAAAGCGAGTTGATCACCCATGTGTGTTCTCCCTAGACAGCGGTGGTCGTGGACTGGCGTTCGTAACGTGTACATAGTCGATAGCAGGCATAGAGGAACAGGCCCTGTGTAGCCGTATTAATCCCTTGCGCCAACCACTGAACATTTACATCAGAAACATTCCCTTTGGAACTGATGGGCGGTAGGGCCAAAGTGCCCAAGGCGTAGAGAGCAAAGAGTCCCGTTGTCACAAAATCGCGCTGGCGAGAAGCAAGGATTCCGGTCGAAACAGCCAGAGCCGTGGCCCACAGACCACCTACTGCGAACAAGATGGTTCGCTCACCCACGGCAACCGCACCCACCACGCCGAGCGCGAGCAGCACGATGGCCGGCCAGAAGGCCACCTTGCGGCCCTTGAGTGTGCAGATCACACCCCAGGTCAAGATCGCAAACCCTGGGGCCAGCGCGCTGACAAAGGGAATTTGGAATTGCGAATAGGGAACTTCAAAATCAGGCGCGCAAATGGGTACTGCCGCAACGTTGGCAAGGATTTTTCGCACCGGTCCGGCCAAGAACGAACAAACGACCAAGAGACCTGCGGCGATGCGCATGGCTAAGGCAACAGCTGGCGACCCATCAAAGTCGTTGAGCACCCGCTTGGACAAGTACCAATAACCCACACCGGCAAGAACAATCGGAACGATGTCTTCGGCCGCTAAGACCAACGGATAAGTAACGCAGTCTGTTAGCGCCACTACGAAGCGTCCTGCTGATCCATGGTCTTGCGCGGGTCAATCTGGTCAAAGAGGTTGCGCTTCTTGAATCCTGCGGTCGCGAAGCGTCCACCAGCTTTTGCGGGAGTCAGCCATGCAACGCGCTTACCACTCTTCTCGGTCTTCAAGACACCCTCAACGAGGTAAGGCGTAACCGTCTCCACCGTGTCGCCCAGGATGTTGAACGTCTTCTTGACTTTTTCCCACTGTTCCATGTCATCTTCGTAGTCTTGGATCAACAGGTCAGTCGCGACAATGCCGGGACTGAGGTAACCCATGCCAACGCCGGTGCCCTTGAGTTCCTTGATCAGCACTTTGGTGAGGTAGTTCAGCGCACGCTTCGTTGCGCCGTACGGACCCAGGCCTGAACTGGTCTGACCGTTCGAACCGAAGCCCTCCATATTCCAGATGTACCCAGAGCCTTGGGCCAACATGCCCTTCATTGCCACCGCGTCACCGTTGAAGATTCCCACGATGTTGGTGTCGACGATGCCCTGCAAGTCCGCAACCGCGTGGTCCTGGAAAGGCTTGCGTGGCAACGAAATACCCGCGTTGTTAATCCAGATGTCTACACGACCGAACGTGGCAACAGCGTGATCCCACGTCTTTTGCACTTGTTCGCGGTCGGTGATGTCGCATGCGACAGCAGTCAGGTTGGCGCTTGCTCCTCCCAGAGCCTCCAGGCCCTTGGCCGTGGAAGCTTCACTCGATCCGGTGAAGGTGACTCGGCAACCGGCCTTGATGAACTCGCGCACTAGCCCTTGGCCAATGCCACGGGTTCCACCAGTGACGACGACGGAACGGTTCTCGCTCATGCTTGTGCCTTCCAATCCAACTGTCCGAAAATAACGTTTGTGAGCATGTCGCCCTTAAATGCTTCCCACACAATGCTCAATGACTGTGAGTCGTCAAGCAGGTATTCGCGTCCCTTAATCTTCCACACATCACCACCGGTGAAGTGTTGGCTCGTAAACAAGGCACGTCCGTAATTGCGGGCATTTCCCATGATGTCCGGGCCGTCATAGGTCGTGTTTTGGTCGCGGCGTAGGCGCTCGAAGGAGTACTTGCGGTTGATCGCACCTTCCCAGGTGATCGTCTGCTTAGTACGTACGAGCGACAAAGGCTCATGGTCGATGGTGACGAAGTTGTCGCCAACCTTTTCTTGCGACGCAGCGTCATAGACCTCAAGAGTCCCCGTCCAGGCGCCCTTTTGCTTGGTGGGCAAGACATGCGGGCGGGGCGCGCGATCTGTTTCGTCCCTGATCCACGAATCAATAAAGCCTTGGGTCTCTTGGTCATTCGCGCCAACGTCGACAACCTTGTACAGCCCGTTAAACACCGCGCACACGCTCCAACCGTCGTGCAAGACCGATGAGTAAACCTGGGTCTTGCCGTCCGGTAGGACTTGGTTCCACGTACGAAGGTCGGCTTGCCATCCGGGTGAGTAGTAGTGCGCATCAACAAACAGGCCGTAGGGCTGGCCTGTGCCATAAAAGTCGGGACCCATGTACACGCGATTCTCATCGGAGTCGATGACTTCAAAGCGGAAGTCTGCGCCGAGCTGGAAGCGGTTGCGCAGTGGCCCGGAACCGTCCAAGGTGCCATTCATCCAGTAGACCGTGGTGCCATCAGGCAACACCTCGCTGGCGCGCGCAATGCGCTCATAGCCCACGTGGTTGCCCTCAGGATCAAACAAGCCGGGACGACCGTGCCATTCCCCTGCGATCTTCTTTTGCCATTCGCTGGGCTCGCTTGCGGTATTACTGCGATCACTCACCGCGGTCATCTATGCCTACTTCCTCATCGGGTCTCAAAGACGCCTAAGTCTGCCTGAATTAGGGCGGGATCGCCCCTCCATCAGCCAAAACGGGCCTGCCAAGCTGAATCTAAGGATAGGTCCCTCAGTCAGGGCTTAGGCCGCAGGCTCCCAGGTCAAGACGCCCACGACGACGTGCGTCAGGGCATTTCCGTCAAAGACCTGCCAGTTAACGACCAATTCGTAGTCGTAGTTCAGCATGAACTCCCGACCCTTGATCTTGGTGGCCTCGTTAGTGAAGTGCTGCGCGGTGAAAGCACAACGGCCGTAGGCCATCTGGTTGCCCCACACATCCGGGCCGTGGAACATGGTCTTGTGCTCGAGGCGCACGCGCTCAAAGGTGTACTGGCGCTCCAGGACTCCATTCCAGGTCACCGTTTGGCGGGAGCGGATCAAGTCAATGGGCTCGTGGTCAATCACCACTTCGCTGTGACCCATCAACTTCTGATCAGCGCCGAAAACTTCAACAGAACCCTTCCATGCTCCCTTTTCCTTCGTCGGGGTCACGAAATTCATCTGCCCGAGGGCTTCTTCCCTTTCCTTGAACTCTTGAATGCGCTTTTGCGTCTCAGGATTCGTCTCATGGTCAAAGGTGCGCAGGTACAAGCCATCGAAGACAATTGCTGGAGTCCAGCCGTCGTAACAGACCGACGAATACACCTGCACATCGGTGCCCGGGATGATGTAATTCCACGTCACCAGGTCGGCCTGCCACCCCTGGGAGTAGTAGTTCGAGTCAACGAACGTGCCGTAAGGCTGCCCGGCACCGAAGAAGTCAGGGCCGGTGTAAATCCGGTTTTGGTCCGAGTCAATGACACCGAACGAGAACATTCCACCGAGCTCAAGACGACTACGCAGGTGCCCGCCACCATCGAACTTGGTGTTCATCCAGTAGTGGGTCTGACCGTTGGAAAACTCGCTGGCGCGCGCCACGTTTTCATACCCGACGTGGGTGCCTTCGCCGTCAAAGATGGACGGTCGGCCATGCCAGGTGCCTTCAATAACTTTTTGCCATTCGCTGGGGGCTTCGACTCCGGTGTTGACGAAAATCGGGGCATTAGCTGCAGTCGCAGCGCCAGAAGAATTGGCTAGATCAGTCATTGAGTGTGTACCTTCCAAAGCGCCCCCGTGCGGTCAAGGGCGAGGCGAATGATGTGCGAGAAACCTTTAGGTGCCCCACAAAGAAGGGGCTGATCCGAGTCTAGACCCGAACCAGCCGCCTGCCTTACGAACTAACCGATCAGTTACTAGGCGGTCGTCCCCGAGGTCACGCCCAGCACCGACGTGCCATCGTCCGCCTGATTTTCTAGATATCCGCCGGCCTTGACCTTGCGTTCCCGATCCACTCCGAGCAGCTGCGCGGACTGAACTTCCTTGTGCACCCACGCGTTCGCCAACTCTGGGTTGTTGCGACGCTCAGGTGAAGGGATGACTACCGCAACGTCACGAGGCCCATCGCCAACGATCTGGTGCATATCAACGCCCCAACCCTGGTCGATCAGCTCGGCACGGCGGCGGCGGTAGGCCACTTGCAATGCATCAGAGCGAACCGGGAGCTCATCCGAGAGGTTGTACGGAATCATCTCCGGGCGCTGAACACGAATCACGTCATCGTCCTGCTTGAAGATGTACTGAATGCGCTTGTGGGTGTCCTTGTCCCCCCAGTCACTCTTCAAGAAGGTGCGCAAACCGATGTAGATCGTGCGCGTGCGGTTCTGTGAGATCGGCACGTGCGCATCAAACAAGACCATCTCACCAAAGGGCAGTGGGACACTCAACAAGTTCATGTTAGGCATGAAGAACCCGGCGCGGGTTTCCGCTAGGTGCTTGGTCTCGCCTTCGGGCAACGCCTTACGGAACTTGCGTCCCCACGTGCCCTTGGAGTTTGTTGACGGCGGGTACAGCGAAATGGTCGAGAGCCCGCTCCACGGCGTGGTTTGCACTTCGAAGTCTGGGATTTGCGGATTATCAAGATCGCCGAATCGGTTGCCGTGAACATAGGCCGCGTGCGATGGGTCCATCCCATTTTCCAACGCTCGCTCATAGTTGACGTCCCACCAGAACTCGCCGTACACCTTTTTGAAACGAGGGTCTTCGAGTTCGGGGATCTCGGGCAGCGGTGGCCGCTCGTCTTCCGGAAGGTCGCCTAGGAAAGCCCAGATCAGGCCGTAACGTTCCACCACTGGATATGAATCAACACGCGCCTTCTTAGGAATGCCACGCTGTGGGTGTGCGGGGATCTTGGTACAGGCACCATCGCCACCGAACTCCCAACCGTGGTACGGGCACACGACATTGTTCTTGTCCTCCGACAGCCAACCAACCCCGAACGAACCGCCGCGGTGAACACACATGTCATTGAGGCAATGGACCTTGCCTTCCCCATCGCGCCACAGCACGAACTTCTGCCCGACTGCCGTCATCGGCAAAGGCTGATGAGTGACCGCGCTGGCAATCTCCACGGGCCACCAGAAGTTTTTCAACATGGCATTTCTCCTGACTTGTGTCGTAACCGGGGTTGGTTATCGACGACGCACTTCTTTGACGGTGCTAGGGGGATCAATCTGGAACTTTTCTAAGGCCGTTACTGCGCCAACATCGGCTCGGACATACGCATCAAGAAAATCGACGACGAGCGCTGTGAGATCCGCTCGGGTTTGTGCCGGATCGGTTGTTGGTTCACTGTCGAGAAATCCCCGCGCACAAGTGGGATCCAACGGGTAGCCCATCCCAAAATGGTTGGCGCCCTCCCACTGCACAAACCAAGCATCATTGCGACCGGCGGGAATCCCCTGCTCAAAGGTCATGATGATCGGGTTGAAGGTGGCCGGGTCTTGCCCTGGGTACCGAGCTGCACTGCGCTTCATCGTTCCGTCTTCGGTGCCTGCCATCAACAGGGCCGGGATATCAGAAGCGCACTCAAGAACCGTGCCATCCGGGTGACCGAGAACCTGAGCCGGAACAGTGTGAGCCGCATAGGCGACTACAGCGCGCAATGCCGGGAAGTACGTCCGCCGGGCCGATTCCAACGCAACGGTTCCGCCACCGGAATGCCCACCAAGAACCAAACGATCCAAGTCCATCACGCCCGCCAACGTGCCCTCAGCATTGAGAACGGCTA
>JNSE01000006.1 GCA_000754455.1 actinobacterium acAMD-2
CACGCGTACTAGCCAGCGTCCGGCGCCGAGGCTGGGCGCAATCAGTGGGTGAACGTGAACCCGGGGTGGGCTCGGTTTCTGCACCCGTGCGAGGACCCACTGGTCGGGTAGTCGGTGCGATCAGTGTGTCCGGTCCACTGGAGAGGCTGTCCAAGTCCCCCGGTCGCCTGCATGGCAACGCAGTGGTTCAGGCAGCACGAGCCATCTCCGAAGCGATCGCGTCCAGTAACGATTAACTGGACCAACAAAAAAGCGATCCACGAGGGATCGCTTCCTTGGTAGCCCCGACGGGATTCGAACCCGCGCTACCGCCTTGAGAGGGCGGCGTGCTAGGCCGCTACACAACGGGGCCAAGGCATGCATCTGTACAGCGGACACATGTGAGAGGTGGAAACGGTACCGATTCACCAGACCATTTCACCGCTGGGGTACCAGGACTCGAACCTAGACTAACTGGACCAGAACCAGTTGGGCTGCCAATTACCCCATACCCCATGGGTTCGCCAACGAGCAGCGAAGTCCACAGTCTACAAGCCCTCAGGTCGGCTGCTCGCACCCCCGCTAACTTGTAAAAGACCCTGACTAATCCAGCGCTTTCGCATCGCCTCAGCTACTACGACGAAGATGGTCATCTGCACTAGGTCAATCAACACGAGGGACCACGGGGCATCTGGCGAGGTCAACTGCTCGGAGAAGTCCGAGTACGCCGCTGCCGCCAAAAGCGCCACGAAATTGTTGACCGTGTGCAGCGCGATTGAGATCTCTAGGCCACCGGTGCGTATCACTAGGAAGCCAGCAACCAGACCAAAGGCGAAACGATCCAAAAACAGTGGCGCACTTTGCCCACCATGAGCCAGCGCAAACAACAGTGACGTGATGACGATCGAAACGGCAGGAAATCTCACCCAAGCGCCGATCGCTTGACCTAGGTACCCGCGAAAAGCAAACTCTTCGCCAGCAGCTTGAAGTGGGGTCGTGAGCACAACCACTAATGCAAGACCAGCAAACGTTCCGAGCGAGCTTCGGCTGGCTCCTGAGGAACTCTCTGCCCCCACCGGCAAGACACTGGCCAGCACATACGTACCGATAACCACAGCGGTCGATATTCCCACGCAGCGCCAAAACCAATTCCAGCGAAAGCGCTTGGCCACTGAGATCAGGAAGCGAGGGTCCATCCGATGGACCGCCCATACAGGAAACATGGCACACGGGATCAGGGCAGCCAAACTGATATTGGTGATCAGGAATACCAGCGGCGAGCCCTGGTCTGTGAGGAAATCAATATCTTGCTTGACCGAAACGTAGGCAACGCCAGGGATGATCACTAATACCGCGATCACGCTCAGATAAGTCCAGGAGAACAAGCCCAATCCAACGAGTGGCTTCCACCAGCGATAGGTCGAATTGCGAAGGAGCCGAAGATACGGTCGGTCAACATCCACTGGCGGCTCAGGCATCCGCCAAGTGTCTGTCTCAGAACCGAATGTCACGAGGGTTGATATTCCCTTGCGCGAGCAAGGCGAGCCAAGGAGGTTTCTTTGCCTAATAATTCCATCGACTCAAACAACGGTGGCGAGATCAATCTCCCCGTCATCGCCACACGCAACGGTGCGAAGGCAGTCTTGGGTTTGAGTTCCATCTTCTCGATGAGCGCACTTCGCAACGCGTGCTCAATCGTCTCCGTCGTGAAATCCATCAATCCCTCCAAGGCTTCTTTGGCGGCATCGAGCACTGGGTGGGCGACCTCCCCCAGGGCCTTATTGGCCGGGGCCGGATCAAAGGCAAACTGAGCGTCAGTGACAAACAAGAAACCCAGCATGGGCGCGGCCTCACTGAGCAACCCCATACGCTCTTGCACCAAGGGTGCGGCTTTGGTTACGAGGTCTCGCTCTTGCGCAGAGGGTTCAGCCGCAATCACACCGTCAAGGATCAGGCGGTCCTGAATTCGCACAGCAAAATCCGCGGGGTCAAGTTCGCGGATGTGGGAAGAATTTATGGATTCGGCCTTTTTTAGATCAAATCGTGCCGGATTGGCGTTGACTCTCGAAATCTCAAAGGCCTCAACCATTTCGGTAATCGAGAAGATGTCTCGATCCTCACTCAACGACCACCCTAGGAGGGACAGGTAGTTCAACAAGCCTTCAGGGATAAAGCCATGCTCGCGATAGAAGTCAATCGCTGACTCGGGGTCGCGCTTACTGAGCTTCTTGTTGCCCTCACCCATCACATAGGGCAGGTGACCAAAGGTGGGAGTCGCGCCCGATCCCACGCCAATCTGAGCCAATGCCTGATACATGGCAATTTGGCGAGGCGTCGAAGACAAGAGGTCTTCACCACGCAGTACATGGGTAATCTCCATCAATGCATCATCAACTGGGTTCACCAAGGTGTACAGCGGCTCACCATTGCCGCGAACAATCACGTAGTCCGGGATTGAGCCAGCCGGAAAGGTAATCTCCCCACGAATAAGGTCCTGTACAACCAAATCCTCGGCCGGCATCTTTAGGCGTAGTACAGGATCGCGCCCCATCGAACGAAACTGCGCGCGCTGTTCGTGGCTTAAGTCTCGATCAAAGTTGTCATAACCGAGCTTGGGGTTTTCACCCTTGGCGACGTGGCGCTCTTCGACTTCTTCCGGGGTGGAAAACGATTCATAAGCCAATCCTGCATCGAGCAATTGGCGTGCAACATCGCGATAAATCTCGAGTCGCTCACTTTGACGATAAGGAGCATGCGGACCACCAACTACCGGTCCCTCATCCCAATCCAACCCGAGCCAAGACAAGGTGTCGAGTAAGGCTTCGTAGCTTTCTTCACTATCTCGGGCGGAATCGGTGTCTTCAATGCGAAAAACGAACGTGCCACCGTTGTGTCGAGCAAAGGCCCAGTTGAACAATGCCGTTCGCACAAGACCTACATGTGGATTGCCGGTTGGGGAAGGGCAAAAACGAACGCGGACCGAGGGATCCAGCGGATGGTTCAAGGAACCGGAAGTCACAGTGTCATCACCTTGTCTAGTTGGACACTGAATTTATCAGCGAACCGATGCCTTCGATACGCACCTCGACCGTGTCCCCCGCGTGCAATGTCGAGACACCAGCAGGGGTGCCGGTCAAGATCACATCGCCAGGCAGCAACGTCATGATGCGCGATGTGTACGCAACAAGGTCGGCCACTGAGAACACCATCTCGCTAGTGCGGCCGTCTTGAGCCACCCGATCATCAATGTGACATGAGACGGCGAGATCAGCAGGGTCCAATGCTGTTTCAACCCACGGGCCCAATGGGCAGAACGTGTCAAAGCCCTTCGCGCGACTCCACTGACCATCACTGCGTTGTAGATCGCGAGCAGTGACGTCATTGGCGCAGGTGTAACCCAAGATCACTTCATGAGCTCGTTCAGCAACAACGTCCTTACACAAACTGCCAATCACCACGGCTAGCTCGGCTTCGTGCTGCACATCACTAGACAGTTCCGGCAACCGAATAACATCGCCGGGTCCAGCCACCGAGGTTGAGGGCTTGAGGAACATCAAGGGTTCCTTCGCCACCTCATTTCCCAATTCCGCTGCGTGCTCGGCGTATGTGCGGCCGAAGGCACAGACCTTTGACGGCAAAACCGGCGACAGTAATCGAACCGCCGGCAGGGGTAGCCGCTGGTCGGTTAATTCGATCTCACCAAAGGGATGGTTCTTGATGATCGCGATCTCTAGGGCCTCAAGTGGGCCGGTGGGATAACCCTCAACTACCCCGTAGCCAACGACACCTTCGAATGCAAAGCGAGCGATACGCACTCACTGACTCCTGTCAATAGGTGATGCTGGGAATTACGCCGATGAAGCAACGATTTGATACATCCAACCATGCGGATCCGGACGCGAGCCATGCTGGATTTGTAAGAGTTCATCGCGCAGTTGCAATGTCACCGGCCCAGATTGACCGGCACCTACTTCCCACGTGGCATCAGTTGATTTGACTTTGCCAACAGGGGTAATCACTGCCGCGGTTCCACAGGCAAAGACTTCAGTGATCTCTCCCGAGGCATTCCCCTCGCGCCACTGATCAACATTGATTCGCTCTTGACCAACGGCGTAACCCAAATCCTTGGCTACCTGGAGTAACGATTCGCGCGTCACTCCCGGAAGCAACGATCCAGTCAACGGCGGTGTCGTAATTCGAGCCGATTCGCCGGATCCATGAACGAAATACAAGTTCATGCCACCCATCTCCTCGATCCAATAGCGTTCGATCGCATCGAGCCACACCACCTGGTCGCACTGGTTATCGATGGCTTGAGCTTGAGCGAGCAATGAGGCGGCGTAGTTGCCCGCGCACTTAGCTTCGCCGGTTCCCCCTGGAGCCGCGCGCACATATTCCTTGGAAAGCCAGACATCGACCGGCTTGACTCCACCGGGGAAATAGGCGCCAGCAGGCGATGCAATCAAGAGGAAGAGATATTCATTCGCCGGACGCACACCCAAACCGACCTCGGTGGAGAACATGAAGGGTCGCAAGTACAACGACTTTTCAATGTCGTCAGGAACCCACTCCTGATCGACCGTGACGAGGGTCTCGATGGCCGCAAGGAACAGTTCCTCTGGAAGCGCAGGCATCGCCAACCGGGCAGCACTGCGCTGAAAGCGCCGGGCATTTTCCAATGGTCGGAACGTGGCGATGGATCCATCGACGCGTCGGTAGGCCTTGAGGCCTTCGAAAACCGACTGACCGTAGTGGATCGAGTTCGTGGCAGGGTCCATAGTGATCGGGCCGTAGGGAACCAGCTCGGCTTCGTGCCAGCCACGGTCCACGGTCCACTTGATCTGCACCATGTGATCGGTGAAGTACTTACCAAATCCGGGATTGTCCAAGATTGCTTCACGCTGATCATCGGGTAGCGGCGAAACAGAACGGGTTATGGCAATGGTGCTCGAAGTCATGACGGTAATCCTAACGAGCAGCAGCGATATTGGCGGCGATTGCGTCACCAATCTGAGCGGTCGTACGAGCCCCGAACTCAGAACGCTGTGACAGATCTTTGGCGACACCGACTTCAACCAAAGCCGAGGCTTCCTCAAGCTTGAGGTGATGCAGCAACATGCTTAAGGACAAGATTGCTGCCGTGGGGTCCGCCTTTTGCTGGCCCGCGATATCGGGAGCCGATCCATGTACGGGTTCAAACATGGAGGGGTTGACTCCGCTGGCATCGATACTGCCCGATGCCGCCAAGCCAATTCCACCCGCAACTGCGGCACCAACGTCGGTGATGATGTCACCAAATAAGTTATCGGTGACAATCACGTCGTACTTTTCCGGCGCAGTAATAAAGAACATGGCGGCAGCATCAACGTGTTGGTACTCCACCTGAACATCAGGGAATTCCTTGGCTACCTCATTGACGATCCGCTGCCACAAGGCTCCGGCATTAGTCAAAACATTGGCCTTATGCACCAGTGTTAGCTTGCGTCGACGCTTCATAGAACGCGCGAATGCATCGCGAACAACGCGCTCAACGCCAAAAGCGGTATTTATTGACTCTTCGATGGCCACTTCCTGAGCGGTTCCGACGCGGATCGCTCCGCCCGCACCGACATAGGGGCCTTCAGTGCCTTCACGTACGACCACGATGTCACAACGCTCGGGAGTCAAGCCCGCGACAGGAGTGTGCATTCCTGGATACAGCTTGATGGGGCGCAAATTGACGTGATGATCCAAGGTGAAGCGCAACTTTAAGAGCATTCCCCGCTCAAGCAGACCTGGCGGAACCCGAGGGTCCCCCACGGCACCAAACAAAATGGCATCGTGCTCGCGCAGTTCATCGATGACCGAATCGGGAAGGATCTCGCCGGTTCGGTCATACAGGCGCCAACCCAAATCAAATTCGGTTTGCTTGATCGTCAGCCCACATTGTGCCGAAACCACATCCAAAGCCTTCAAAGCTTCGGGCATGACCTCGGGACCAATGCCATCGCCCGATGCGATAGCTAAAGAAATCGGGCTACTCACGAGTTTGCCTTTCGATAAGAAAGATTAAGCATCGATCAGATCAACGGTGCAACCGGTAGTAGCACCAACACCAGCAACGATTTGCGTGACCAAAGAAGCATCAATAGCTTCATCAATAGTAAGGACGACCAACGCCTGCTCGCCCTCAGCGCGCCGACTGACCTGCATGCCCGCGATGTTGACCTTGGCGTCAGCCAGGATTCCACCCAAGTAGCCCACCACTCCTGGGCGGTCAGCGTAGGTGAAGAACGCGACGTGTTCAGCCAAGAGGACATCCACGTCGAAGCCATTGACTTCCACGATCTTTTCGCGCTGACGGGTACCGGCCAATGTTCCCGCCACGGAGACCAACGTGCCATCGGCAAGTGCGGCCTTTACCCGAACCAAGTTTCTAAAGTCAGGACTGTCTGGCGAGGATGACAGGGAAACATCGACACCCTTTTCGGTGGCCAACAGTGGCGCGTTGACGTAAGACACTGGCTCATCGCTCAGGTCGGCGAACAAACCCTTCAGTGCCGACAACTCGAGCACCGCAGTGTCTTGATCGCTGATTTCACCTAGTACTTCGACTTCAACAGTGGCAGGGATGCCAGCAGCAAGCGCGGTGGCGATGCGCCCCAGCTTCTCAACCAACGGCAAGAACGGACGAACGTCTTCAGGAACAGATCCACCTTGAACATTGACCGCGTCCGGAACCAGCTCGCCGGCCAAGGCCAAGCGGACGGACTTAGCGACGGCGATGCCAGCCTTTTCCTGCGCTTCATCGGTGCTAGCGCCCAGGTGCGGCGTCACGACAACGTTGTCCAAAGTGAACAGAGGCGAGTCCGTGCAGGGCTCAGTGGCAAACACGTCCACACCTGCTGAATGCACGCGACCATCACGCAAGGCTTCAAACAAAGCGGTTTCATCCACGATGCCACCACGCGCTGCGTTGACGATAACCACGCTGGGCTTGACCTTGGTCAGCGCTTCAGCGCCAATTAAGCCAACGGTCTCGGGCGTCTTGGGCAGGTGAACGGTGATGAAGTCCGCAGTGGTGAGCAATTCGTCCAGTTCCACCATGCGAACACCCAGTTGGGCGGCACGGGCGGGCTGAACGTAAGGGTCATACGCGATCAACTCCACGCCGAAAGCGGCCAAGCGCTGCGCAACCAAGATGCCAATGCGGCCCAAACCCACCACGCCTACGACTTTGTCTGCCACTTCGATGCCGGTGTACTTGCTGCGCTTCCACTGTCCATTCTTCAAAGCAGCGTCGGCCTGCGGGATGTTGCGCGCTGCTGCCAAGAGCAAGGCCACCGCCAATTCCGCAGCGGAGCCGATGTTGGAGGTAGGTGCATTCACGACCATGACGCCGGCTTGGGTTGCTGCCTTGACGTCAACGTTGTCCAGACCCACACCTGCGCGAGCCACTACTTTCAACTTCGTGGCAGCGGCCAAGGCTTCGGCGTCCACCTGGGTGGCACTACGAACCAAGATTGCGTCAACATCAACGATGCTGCTGAGCAGTTGCGAACGGTCAGCGCCGTCACAGTGACGCACCTCAAAATCAGGACCCAGAGCCTCGATCGTGGCGGGCGAGAGTTCTTCAGCAATCAGGACGACAGGCTTGGACACTGAGATTCCTTAGCGGATGGGAAACGTACGCGAATAAACCCATCCTACTTAAGGCCACCACGAGCGAACCCATGGGGAATACCTGCGCGAATTAGCGCGTGGCAGTGCCTTCAACGTAGTCCGAGTCGCCGGATTGAACCCACGACATCAGGGCACGAAGGTCGCGACCCGTGGCCTCAATGGGGTGCTGCTCACCCTTGGCACGCAATGCCTTGAACTCAGGAGCGCCAGCGTCCTGGTCCGCGATAAAGCGTTCGGCAAACGCACCGTTTTGGATGTCGGTGAGGACAGCCTTCATGTTGGCCTTCACGCTCTCGTCAATCACGCGTGGCCCCGAGACATAGTCGCCGTATTCCGCGGTGTCTGACACGGACCAACGCTGCTTGGCGATGCCGCCTTCATACATCAGGTCAACGATGAGCTTGAGCTCGTGCAAGCACTCAAAGTAGGCAACCTCTGGCTGGTAACCGGCTTCAATCAACGTCTCGAAGCCATACATCACCAGCTGAGATGCGCCACCGCACAGAACAGCCTGTTCGCCGAACAAGTCGGTTTCAGTCTCTTCGGTGAAGGTGGTCTTGATGCCACCGGCACGCAATCCACCGATGCCCTTGGCATAGGACAGAGCCAATTCCCACGCATTACCTGTTGCATCTTGTTCAACGGCGACCAAAACAGGAACACCTCGGCCAGCAACATATTCGCGGCGCACGAGGTGCCCTGGGCCCTTGGGGGCGACCATGGCGACATCAACGTCGGCTGGGGGTTTGATATAGCCATAACGAATGTTGAAGCCGTGGCCGAAGAAGATCGCGTCCCCGGCTTTGAGGTTGGGCTCAATCGATTCGGCATAGAGACGACGCTGTGCGGGGTCTGGTGCGAGCACCATGATCAAGTCGGCTTCGGCAGCTGCGACAGCAGGAGTGACGACGCGCATTCCTTCGGCTTCTGCCTTGGCACGCGACTTCGAACCTTCTGGCAACCCCACCCGAACGTCAACACCGGAGTCGCGCAGGGAGAGCGCGTGCGCGTGGCCCTGGCTGCCGTAACCCAAAATGGCTACCTTGCGACCTTGAATGATCGACAGGTCTGCATCTTTATCGTAAAACATTTCAGCCACGGTCTAACTCTCCTGATGTGTTGGGACGTGCTACTTACGTCGGGTCTACGGTACGCGGACTGCGATCACTGATGGAGCGCGCCCCCCGGCCGATCGCCACCATGCCTGATTGCACAAGTTCCTTGACCCCAAACGGCTCGAGGACGCGCAGCAAGGCTTCTAACTTGTCCACGCTGCCGGTTGCTTCGATGGTCACCGCATCAGATGACACATCAACGACTTTGGCGCGAAACAGCTGAACGGTTTCGAGGATGTGCGAGCGGGTTTCAATATCGGCTCGCACCTTGACCAACATCAATTCGCGCTCAACAGCCATTGCAGGGTCGAGTTCAACGATCTTGATGACGTTGACCAGCTTGTTGAGCTGCTTGGTCACTTGTTCTAACGGAAGGTCCTCAACGTTGACCACGATCGTCATTCGTGAAACTTCCGGAGACTCTGTTGGCCCTACAGCCAAGGAATCAATGTTAAATCCACGGCGAGAGAACAACGAAGACACTCGAGCCAAAACACCAGGGGTGTTCTCGACTAATACTGAAAGCGTGTGTCGGCTCATGTCAGTCCTCTCGATCCCAGAGCGGAGCAGCATCGCGAGCCGCCAAGATGTCGTCATTACTGGTGCCAGCCGCAACCATCGGCCACACCATTGCGTCTTGGTGAACCACGAACTCGACCACGACTGACTTGTCGTTAATCGACATGGCCTTTTCGATAGCCGAATCAACATCATCCGGGCTCGATACACGAATACCTTCGCAACCGTAGGCATCAGCTAGCTTCATGAAGTCTGGGATGTTCTTGGATCCAAGGTCAGTCTCTGAGTAACGCTCGTTGTAGAACAAGGTCTGCCACTGGCGCACCATGCCCAGCGTGCCGTTATTGATCAACGCGACCTTGATCGGAATGTCGTTGACCGAGCAAGTGGCCAGTTCCTGGTTCGTCATCTGGAAACAACCGTCACCATCAATGGCCCAGACGGTGGCATCGGGGCGACCGACCTTGGCCCCCATCGCCGCGGGGATGGCATAACCCATCGTGCCGGCGCCACCAGAGTTCAACCACGTGCGCGGGTTTTCGTACTTGATGAATTGCGACGCCCACATTTGGTGCTGACCCACACCTGCGGTGTAAATCGCTTCGGGACCGGCAATAGCTCCCAGTCGTTCAATCGCATACTGCGGTGACAGCTCGCCGTCAGGTGCTGGCGCATATCCGAGGGGATACACCTCCAGCCAATCTTCCAACTGCTTCCACCAGCCACCAATGTCACCATGGTGACCAGCCTCATGCTCAGCCTTGATAGCGAGAACCAGTTCAGCGATTACTTCGCGAGCATCCCCCACAATCGGAACGTCCGCATGACGCAACTTACCGATTTCGGCTGGGTCAATGTCGGCGTGAATGATCTGTGCATACGGGGCGAAGCTGTCGATTTGACCAGTAACTCGGTCATCAAAACGAGATCCGAGCGCAATGAGCAGGTCTGACTTTTGAAGCGCCGCAACAGCGGCCACCGTTCCGTGCATGCCGGGCATACCCAGGTGCTGTGGGTGCGAGTCAGGGAATGCGCCGCGTGCCATTAGCGTGGTCACCACCGGAATGCCGGTAAGGGCCGCTAATTCCAAGAGCTCACGGTGGGCCCCAGCTTTAATCACACCGCCGCCGACGTACAGGACGGGCTGGCGGGCAGCCACGATCATCGCTGCGGCTTCGCGCACTTGCTTGGAATGTGGCTTGGTCACGGGGTGGTAGCCAGCAAGGTCGAGGACCTCAGGCCAATTAAATGTTGTCTGTGCTTGCAAAGCATCTTTGGTCACGTCGACCAACACAGGACCTGGACGTCCAGTGCCGGCGATGTGAAATGCCTCGGCCACTGCGCGCGGAATATCGGCCGGATCGGTGACTAAGAAACTGTGCTTAGTGATCGGCATCGTAATCCCGCGAATGTCAGCTTCTTGAAATGCATCCGTGCCGATGTAGTAGCTAGGCACCTGGCCCGTAATGGCCACCAACGGAACGGAGTCCATGTACGCATCGGCCAACGGGGTCACCAGGTTGGTTGCACCAGGCCCAGAGGTGGCCATGCACACGCCGACCTTGCCGGTGGCGGTGGCATAACCTTCGGCGGCATGACCGGCAGCTTGTTCGTGGCGGACCAAGATGTGGCGAACTTGGGCCGAGTCCATCAAGGGGTCATACGCAGGCAAGACAGCGCCGCCAGGAATACCAAAGACGGTGTCGACACCAGCGAACTCCAATGAGCGGATCAGGCTCTGGGCTCCGGTCAACTGCTCGGTCATTAACGGTCCTTTTCGGGGGAAGAGGTGAGGGATAAAACAAAACCCCTCGGACCGTCAGGTCGGCGAGGGGCGCGTGTCGGTTGACGGCTCGGTCAGACGACACGCCCGCTAACTACAACAATGGTCTTCAACACCCCACCAGCCTGACGCATCAACAGTGTATTCGTCAAGACCTAGGCACAACGAACCCACCTGCTTAGTGGCAGACGGCTCCGTAGGCGGCGGAACCCACCAATTTGGCGTACTTGGCCAAGACTCCCCGCTCATGCTTGGGACCAGGAGCGGTCCAAGCGGCCTTGCGAGCCTGGAGCTCGGCCTCGTCGATGACCACATCAAGGGTGCGATCGGCCACATTGACCACGATTTTGTCGCCGTCTTTGACAAAGGCAATAGGGCCACCATCGACTGCTTCGGGTGCCACATGGCCAATACACAGTCCCGTGGTTCCCCCACTGAAACGACCATCGGTCAGGAGCAAGACGTCTTTGCCCAAGCCGGCACCCTTAATGGCAGCCGTGATAGCCAACATCTCACGCATGCCAGGACCACCCTTGGGTCCTTCGTAACGGATGACCACCACATCTCCAGCGGAGATGGTGCCTTCTTCCAGTGCATCCATGGCAGCGCGTTCGCCGTCAAAGACTCGTGCGGTGCCTTCAAAGACTTCAGCATCAAAACCAGCGGTCTTTACAACGGCACCTTCGGGAGCTAACGATCCGTGCAAGATGGACAGACCACCCGTGCGGTGAATTGGCTTGTCCATCGCGCGCAAGATTTCACCATCGAGGTCGGGCGGCGCAATGTGTGCCAAGTTTTCGGCCATCGTCTTGCCCGTCACCGTCAAAACATCGCCATGCATCAGGCCGGCATCAAGCAGCGCCTTCATCACCACGGGAACCCCACCGACGCGGTCGATGTCAGTCATCACGAAGCGACCAAAGGGCTTGACGTCGGCCAGGTGCGGAACCTTGTCGCCGATGCGATTGAAGTCATCCAAGCTCAGTTCCACGCGAGCTTCATTGGCGATCGCCAACAAGTGCAAGACTGCATTGGTCGAACCCCCAAGGGCCATCAGAACCGCAATGGCATTTTCAAAAGCCGGCTTGGTCATGATGTCGCGAGAAGTGAAGCCCTGTCGCAGCATCTCCACCACCGCTTCACCTGAGGCCACCGCAAATCCATCGCGACGGCTGTCCACTGCGGGCGGTGCAGCACTGCCCGGCAGCGACATTCCCAAGGCCTCACCGATAGATGCCATGGTGTTGGCCGTGTACATACCGCCACAGGCACCTTCACCGGGGCAAATTGCGCGTTCAATGGCATCGACTTCGTCACGCGTGATGAGGCCACGCGCGCATGCACCTACCGCTTCAAAGGCATCAATGATCGTGACATCTCGATCGTTGTAGCGACCGGGAAGTGTGGAACCCGCATAGAGCAAGACCGATGCCACATCAAGGCGGGCTGCTGCCATCAACATTCCAGGAAGTGACTTGTCGCACCCTGCTAGCACCACCATGCCGTCAATGCGCTCGGCTTCCATCACTGTCTCTACGGAGTCAGCGATGACTTCTCGAGATACCAGAGAAAAGTGCATGCCTTGGTGACCCATCGAAATACCGTCGGACACAGAGATGGTGCCGAACTCCATGGGGAATCCACCACCGGCAAAAACGCCCTGCTTCGCAGCCTTAGCCAGGCGGTCGAGACTGAGGTTGCAGGGAGTGATCTCGTTCCAACTACTGGCCACCCCAATTTGTGGCTTGAGGAAGTCCTCATCGCCCATTCCCACCGCGCGCAGCATGCCACGGGCAGCAGCGCGCTCGAGTCCATCAGTTACTTCACGGCTACGGGGCTTGATGTCCGGGGTTTCAGTCATGACCAAATACTACTTGGCAGAGGTCTTGCGACGCCCCCGCATCACGTTGGTCAGATAGCCCAAACCAAAGCCCAAGGCCAGCGAAATCACTAGCAAGAGCCACAGGGCAATGTCAGTGTCGATGATCCCGAACAGGAACTTGAAGGGCACCTGCTCATTGTTTTGCACGATGAACAGGAAGGTGATCACGGCAAGAACGATGAGGCCAATGCGGGCGGGCGTGACTTTAACGTTTTCGCGTTTGTAGGCATCCGGTCCGCGCGTGATGTCATCACGATTAGGAGTGGGGTCAAACTTATTCACAAGGTTCCTCTCACGGAGCGGTCATGATGTTGTGCAGGGGTTCGTTGGCCACGTAACGCTGCAACTGTTCGCGCACCAAACGATACGCCCGCGGCAGAAAAGCAGTGGTATTTCCACCCACGTGTGGACTGATCAATACACCGGGTGTGCGCCACAATTCATGGTCAGCGGGCAACGGTTCCGGATCAGTCACATCCAACGCGGCCCTGATGCGACCAGTTTTCACCGCCGCCAGTAGGTCCTCGGTATTGACGACCGGGCCACGAGCCACGTTAACCAACAAGGCACCCTCTTTCATCGCGGAGATGAATTCAGAGTCCACCAGTCCCCGGGTTTGCTCGGTCAATGGAGCAGTCAAGACGACGACATCAGCTTGAGGCAGCAACTGCGCAAGGGACTCAAACCCAGACACTCCCGCTCTCGCGGTGCGCGCCACTTTCATGATGGTGACTTCAAACGGAATGAGGCGCTGCTCCAGCGCTTCGCCCACGCTGCCAAAACCCACGATGAGCACTGACTTATCGGCCAAAGCGTCGTATCGCCCGTATAGCCAATCACCGGACTCTTGCGCGCGTACAAACTCGGGGAACTTGCGCAACGAAGCGATCGTCAATCCAACGGCGAGCTCAGCCGTGCTCGCATCATGCACGCCCTTGGCATTGCACAAGGTCACACCCGACGGCAAGTGAGCCCACACGTTGTCCACGCCAGCGGTCAGGGTTTGCACCGCCTTCAAAGACGACATGTGTTCCATCACCTGAAGCGTGTGATCTGCGCCCATGTAGGGCGGGACAAAGAAATCCACTTCAGCACTGCGCGGAACCTCTCCGGTTCCGTCATAGGTCACCCAATCCACGCCAGCAGGAATGACTGAGGCCACCACCTCCGGCTCACTCCACGGAATACACACCAAAGTCATATCCGCACAATAACGAGGATCACCATCACCGGGGTCATGCCTCTAGGGTGTGTGGCATGAAGATGCGATCACTAGCCGGCCGTGAGGTTTCCCCGCTCGGACTGGGCTGCATGGGCATGTCGTGGCTCTATACGCCCAGTGGTCGTGACGATCACGCCTCCATTGAGGTGATTAATGCCGCGATCGACAACGGAATCAATCTTTTTGATACCGCCGATGTGTACGGCCCCTATATCAATGAGGAACTCATCGGACGCGCCATTGTTGGGCGTCGCGATGAAGTGGTGATCAGCTCTAAGTGCGGTGCTGTCGAAATCGAACCCGGCAAGGTAGTGCGCAACGGCACTCCGGAACACGTACGTAAGTCGTGTGACGATGCGCTAAGCCGCCTTGGTCTTGATGTCATTGATGCGTACTTGCTGCACCGCCTAGACCCTGACGTTCCGCTCTTGGAAACCTGGGGAGCATTTGCTGAACTGCAGCAAGCCGGCAAAGTCCGAAGCATTGGCCTGTCCGAAGTCAGTGTTGAGCAGCTCAACGAATGCAACGCACAGCAGCATGTTGACGTGGTTCAAAGTGAACTGTCGCTATGGACCCAGGACCACCTGGACACGGTCGTCCCGTGGTGTGAAACTCATGACGCGGTCTTCATGGCGTACTCGCCCCTCGGCCGGGGCTTCCTGACCGGTGCTTACCAGAACACCACCTTTGAAGTTGGTGACTTTCGGTCAACCAATCCGCGATTTACCACTCAAGCAGCCGAACAAAACCAAAGAATCGTGGATGCAGTGCAAGACATTGCTCAACGCAAGGGTGCTACTGCTGGCCAGATTGCCTTAGCGTGGGTTTTGACCACTGGCCCCCATGTATTGGCAATTCCAGGAACTCGACGATTGAGTCACCTGATGGAAAACATCGGTGCCTTGGATGTGGCATTGGATGCAACCGATCTAGCCGAACTTCAGGCCTTGCCCGCCCCGGTGGGCGAGCGTTACTGACCTAGTTCTTGGAGAACGAGCTCACGCACGCGCGCTGCATCGGCTTGGCCCTTCGTGGCCTTCATCACTGATCCCACTAAGGCACCCGTAGCGGCGACCTTGCCATCTCGAATCTTTTGTGCAGCATCGGGATCGGCCTCGATGGCAGCGGTGATGGCTTCAAGCAAAGCGCTGTCATCCGAAACAATCTGCAAACCACGAGAGTCAGCTACCGCCGCCGGTTCGCCCTCGCCGGCCAGCACACCGTCGATGACCTGGCGAGCCAACTTGTCGTTGAGCCGACCTGATTGAACCAGTCCTTCTAGATCCGCAACCTGCTTTGCGGTGATCGCCAGCGATTCCAACTCCACGCCTTCATCGTTGGCGCGACGCGCTAACTCTCCTAGCCACCACTTGCGAGAAGCAGCCGGATCCGCGCCTTCGGCGATCGTGGCTAGAACAAGATCAAGAGCGCCGGCGTTAATGACCGACTGCATTTCCTTTTCGCTGATCCCCCACTCCTCGCGCAATCGCTTACTGCGTTCAGCCGGAGGTTCAGGAAGTTGGGAACGCAGTTGCTCAATCCACTCCGCAGACGGTGCGACCGGGACCAAGTCAGGCTCAGGGAAGTACCGGTAGTCCTCAGCATCGGACTTCACCCGACCACTCGTGGTGACTCCGGTGTCCTCATGCCAGTGCCGAGTTTCTTGAATGATCGCGGTGCCGTCGGTGAGAAGTGCGGCTTGGCGTTGCATTTCGTAGCGGATGGCGCGCTCGACTGAACGCAAGGAGTTGACGTTTTTGGTTTCGGTGCGGGTACCCAGCGGCGCGTCAGGTGAGGTTCGCAACGACAAGTTGACGTCGCAACGCAATGAGCCTTGTTCCATCTTGACATCAGAAACTCCTAGGCCGCGTAGGAGGTCGCGCAATGCACCCACGTAGGCCTTGGCGACTTCCGGTGCGTACTTTCCGGCACCTTCCAAGGGCTTGGTCACGATTTCAATCAAGGGAATGCCCGCGCGGTTGTAGTCCACCAGCGAGAAATCGGCGCCATGGATTCGACCTGTGGAACCGCCCACGTGCAAGGACTTTCCCGTGTCTTCTTCCATGTGGGCTCGTTCGATTTCCACCCGGAAGGTTCGGGTTCCCTCATCGGTTTCGACATCTACATCGAGGTAGCCCTCGAAACAAATCGGTTCGTCGTATTGCGAGGTCTGGAAGTTCTTGGGCATGTCTGGATAGAAATAGTTCTTGCGCGCGAACCGACACCACGAAGCGATAGAACAGTTCAGCGCCAATCCGATCCGAATCGCGGACTCAACAGCCGTGCCGTTGACCACAGGTAACGAACCGGGTAGACCCAGACAGGTGGGACACACTTGCGTGTTGGGCTCGGCACCAAACTCGGTGGCACAACCACAAAACATCTTGGATGCGGTACCTAGTTCAACGTGGACCTCTAATCCCAAGACAGGATCGAAGTTGGCAATGACCTCGTCGAAATCAATCAAGGGTGCACTCATAGGGCCACCGCCTGATCTAAGAGCAAACCGCCCCATTGCTGAGCCAAGGCCTTTTCCACCGCTCCGGCCACGCGATACACCTGGTCGTCGGCCATCACGGGTGCCATGACTTGCAAGCCCACCGGAAGGTTCTCATCGCCCAAGCCAATCGGGACACTGATCGCCGGACCGCCATACAAGCTCGATGGCAAGGTGCACAGGTCGGCCTTGTACATAGCAACTGGATCATTGACGCGCTCACCGATACGGAACGGCTCGGTCGGAGTCGTGGGCGAAATCAAGACGTCCACACTGGCCCAAGCGGCTTCAAAGTCGCGAGTAATCAAAGTGCGCACCTTTTGTGCTTGGCCGTAATATGCGTCGTAATACCCAGAGGACAACGCGTACGTTCCCAAGATGATGCGTCGCTTCACTTCTGGACCAAAACCTGCTGCACGAGTGTGCCGCATGACATCCTCGGCGCTGAGTTCTCCGTTGTCATCGGTACGCAAGCCAAACCGCATGGCATCAAAGCGTGCCAAGTTACTCGAGCACTCACTCGGAGCAATCAAGTAGTAGGCACCCAAGGCGTACGTGAAGGATGGGCAGGAGATTTCAACGATTTCAGCGCCTTGTGCGCGAAGCAGTTCCACCGCTTCATCAAAACGCGCCTGCACTCCTGGCTGATAGCCCTCACCCGACAACTCGCGAACCACACCGATGCGCATGTTCGACACATCTGCCGACTTTGCAGCACCGACGACATCCGGGACTGGTTCCTTGATGGATGTGGAGTCCCGCGGATCGTGTCCTGCGATTACCGAGTGCAATAACGCGGTGTCAACCACCGTGCGAGCAAAGGGACCGGCTTGATCCAGCGACGAGGAGAAGGCCACCAGCCCATAACGCGAGACTGCACCGTAAGTCGGCTTGGCGCCAACAATTCCCGTGACAGCTGCTGGCTGACGAATCGACCCTCCGGTGTCAGTGCCGATCGCCAGAGGAGCCTCATAGGCAGAAACTGCGGCAGCAGAGCCACCCGATGAACCACCGGGAATGCGTTCCAAGTCCCACGGGTTATGCGTGGGCCCGTACGCAGAGTTTTCGGTGGATGAACCCATAGCGAACTCATCCATGTTGGTCTTGCCCAAAATCACGACGCCCGCATCGCGCAAGCGTTCAACCACCGTGGCGTCGTAGGGCGGGCGCCACCCTTCCAAGATTTTCGAACCAGCGGTGGTGGGAACGCCGGTTTGAGTTAACACATCCTTCAACGCCAACGGCACGCCGGCCAAGGGACTCAAAGCCTGACCCGAGGCCACTGCGTGATCAACTGCACGAGCTTGTTCAAGGGCGCCATCAGCATCTACATGCAAGAACGCATTGACGCGACCATCGACTTCCGCGATGCGGTCAAGGTGCGCCTGGGTGACTTCGATCGCACTGACTGTCTTATTGGCGATCTGGGCTGCCAGTTCAACCGCGCTGGCATGAATGAGATCAGACACGACTACTCCTCATCCAAAATGCGTGGCACCCGGAAGCGACCATCTTCTGCAGCAGGTGCGTGGTCCAACACCGAGTCTCGGTCCAACGATGGGGTCACGACATCGTCGCGGAACACGTTGACCACAGGCACCGCATGGGTGGTGGGAGGAATATCGTCAGCGGCCACTTCAGAAATACTGGCTACAGCCGTCAAGATCACATCAAGTTGACCGGCGTAATCGTTGAGTTCCTGCTCCGTCAGTTCGATGCGAGCCAACGAGGCCAAGTGCGCAACATCATCGCGCGAAATGGCTGACATGGAACACTCCTGAAACGGCGAGGGCTGAGGCCTTTATCTTAGGGGCGCGTTACCCGTGCGCTTCACCGCGATCTATCCCTACGACTTCAATGCGGGTCCCAGTGCGTTTGGCCACATACATCGCCGAGTCTGCTGCTTGGATGAGCGGGTCAATTTGGGTGCCATCGTCTGGGTAGAGGGCAATGCCGATGCTGACATCGATGGTGACGGTGACGTCATCCATGGTGAATGGCCGGCTAATGGACTCTCGAATTCTCTGGGCAATCCGCACCGCTGAAATGTGATCTTCCACCCCAGGCAACACGACCGCGAATTCGTCTCCACCCAATCGAGCAGCCAAGTCCCCTGGTCGCACTTGAGCCTTGATACGACCAGCCACCATCGTCAGCAGGCGGTCACCCACCGCATGACCATACGTGTCGTTGACTTCCTTGAATAAGTTCAGGTCCATCAAGAGCACGCCAACCCGAGCGCCCGTGCGACTGGCAAGATCAATTGCCTCCGTTAACTCATCACGCATCATGGTGCGGTTGGGAAGCTCCGTGAGCATGTCGTGTCGTGACGCGTAGTCGCGTTCCTGCGAAATCGAGGCCGCCTTGTTCACGGCCCATAGCGGCACGAGGAAGAGAAAAAGCATGGGCCACACCGTCACTGCGACCAACGCAATGATCGGCGCTAGGGAAAGAACTGCGAACAACGTCAGGATGTAATAGGACAGGTCCTCGCGAAGGGCTTCCTTGAACGTCATCGACGTGTCGGCGCTTACACCCACGATTAAGAGGTGATTAACAAGGAAGAAAACCGCCCACGTTGTAGGCATCCACAACACATCATCCGCATTAAAGGTCACCGTCGGATCTTGTAGAGACGGCGTATGCCCCGAAATCACCATGACGATCCAGGTGGCGCCTAAACACAATGAGTGCTGGCCAATATTAAACAAGACTTTCCAGGCGGTTCTGCGTTCGTACAGCTCAGACAAAAGAGTGGCGAGTGCGAGCGTTAGCACGGCTGCTGGAAGTCCGTAGA
>JNSE01000007.1 GCA_000754455.1 actinobacterium acAMD-2
AGCATGACCATCCTGGTTGACCCACCGAAGTGGCCCGCCCACGGAATGTTGTGGGGTCACCTGGTCAGTGATGAGTCGTTAGATGAGTTGCATGCCTTTGCGCAAGGTCTGGGAATCCCCGAACGTGGATTTGATCGCGATCACTATGACTTTCCCGAATCGAAGTTGGATGATCTCGTCGCCGCGGGTGCCCAGTTAGTGTCTTCGCACGAATTGATGACTCGATTGATTGCCTCGGGGCTGCGCGCCCGCAAGACTCGCAGTTAGTCACGTTGGTGAACATCGCTGTTGGAATCAACCGCTAGGAGCTGAAGTGGAATTCACGATCGTGGGGGCAGGTCAGGTTGGTCGTTCGCTGGAGTCTGCATTAACGACGCTGGGCCACCGGGTGCGCTTGGCTCGTCGCGCACCCGAGGCTGGCAACGAGGTGGCGCTCGCGGGTAGTGCGCAAGGATGCGATGCGGTCATCCTGGCTACTCCGTTTGTGGCCACTGGCGAGATTGTTCCTCAGCTAGGAATTGGCCAAGGACAGCTGGTGATCGATGCAACCAACCCCTTTGGCCGTGCATGGCCGGCTGGTTTTAGTCCTTCTGATTTTTCCAGCGGTGGTGAGTTTGTCCAGTCCTTGATTCCGCAGGCACACGTGGTCAAGTGCTTCAACGTCATCGGTTATGAACACATGGATCGCCCACAGTTTGCCGGCGTTGCACCCTTCATGCCGGTGTGCGGCAACGATGCGGAAGCCAAGGGGAGTGTCCTCGAGTTGGCTACAAGTATGGGATTTGATGCTCACGACATCGGCGACCTCAGCAAGGCAGCACTGGTGGAAAACATGGGCTTACTGTGGGGCGCACTGCGCGACGTGAAGGGCAACCGAGAGTTTGCTTTCGGTTTGTTACACCGGTAAAACTAGATCCCAATAAGAACTTTGATTTGGGTAACAACTGCCAAAACAATCACGATGATTGAGGCAAAGACCAGCTTGCGACGTGTGGGCAGTCCATGTGCAGTGGCGCCAAGCCAGGCTACCGAAAAACACAGGGCACTCAAGGCGAAGTCGGCTCCTCGAGCCGCGAGAGTAACGGTTGGATTGATTGCTGTACCTATAAGCGCACCAGCTGTAGCAACGATTCCGGCTATGAGCAGCGGCAATGACCGATTGAACGTTCGGATGTAGGTCATTAAAGGAATCGGTATGGGAGAGGCGATGCGTCGAGACATGGCGACGGCAAACACATGTGCAATGGAAAGTCCTAGAGCGGTCGCCCAGATCGCCACCATAAGTCCAAGCGGCGTCTCCGCATTACGTTCAATGCGAACCGCAATGATGACGGCAACTAAGGTGATCGAGCCGTAGAGGGTTAACTCGACGTTGTGGGTTTGATTTGCCCACTTGAGAATGGGATGAGACAGTTTCTCATCTCGGGCTGTGTCTTTCATTAGTGATCATTCAGCTTTCGGACTCAACACATCATCGGCGTCAATAATGCGGTAGGCGTATCCCTGTTCGGCAAGAAATCTTTGGCGGTGTGCAGCGAACTCGGCATCAACGGTGTCGCGGGAAACCACGGTATAGAAGCGTGCTCCACGACCGTCGGACTTCGGTCGCAAAATCCGGCCTAGCCGTTGGGCTTCTTCTTGACGAGACCCGAAAGATCCCGATACCTGAATCGCGACGTTGGCTTCGGGCAGGTCAATGGAGAAGTTGGCGACCTTTGACACGACCAGGCAGGGCACTTCACCTGTCCGGAAGGCTTCATACAGGCGCTCGCGCTCTTTGACGGGAGTCGAACCGTTAATGAGAGGGGCGCCTAGCGACTCACTCAAGCTGTCGAGTTGGTCAAGGTATTGCCCGATCACCAAGATGTGGTCGTTGGCGTGCTCTTTGACCAAAGCCTGAACGATTTTTTCCTTCATTTTGGTCGTAGCCGCAAGACGGTAACGCTCTTCGCGCTCGGCGGTTGCATAGACGATGCGCTCATGTTCGGGCAAGGTTACGCGTACTTCCACACAGTCAGCCGGCGCGATGTAACCCTGGGCTTCGATGTCTTTCCAGGGTGCGTCATAGCGCTTGGGGCCGATGAGAGAAAAGACATCGCCTTCGCGACCATCCTCACGCACGAGCGTGGCCGTCAAACCCAGGCGACGCTTGGACTGAATGTCGGCGGTGAAACGGAAGATGGGTGCGGGCAGCAAGTGCACCTCG
The DNA here is from genome assembly GCA_000754455.1 of actinobacterium acAMD-2. Classification (GTDB taxonomy): domain Bacteria; phylum Actinomycetota; class Actinomycetes; order UBA12327; family UBA12327; genus AcAMD-2. Next base: position 2,207 of record JNSE01000007.1, read on the forward strand.
TCGTACATGATCAGGCCCCAGTCGTGCTCATCAAAGAGATCAAGGTGTGCGTACACACCCTTCTTGCGAGTGGTCAGGACTTGATAAGTGGCAATCGTTACCGGCTTGATTTCCTTCTTTGCACCGGAGTACTCACCGATCTCGTCTTCGGTCAAGGTGGTGCGCTTAAGGAGCTCGCGTCGCCATTGGTGAACCGACACGGTGTTGGTGACCAGGATCAAGGTGGTGGCCTTGGTCATGGCCATGGCAGCAGCGCCCACGATGGTCTTTCCGGCGCCACAGGGAAGCACGACGACTCCGCTGCCACCGCTAGCGAAGTTTTCTGCGGCTTCGCGTTGGTAGGCGCGTAGTTCCCAGTCTTCTTGCACCAGCTCAATGGGATGCGATTGGCCATCAACGTAGCCGGCGAGGTCTTCGGCTGGCCACCCCAACTTGAGCAGAATCTGCTTGATCTGGCCGCGCTCGCTGGGGTGCACGACGACGGTGTCTTCGTCAATGCGCTTGCCGACTAAAGGAATGATCTTTTTCGCGCGGAGAACTTCCTCAAGCACAGCGCGATCGGTGGATTCAAGGACTAGACCGTGGGCTGGGTGCTTGAGCAACTTCAATCGCCCGTAGCGGCCCATGGTGTCAGCGATATCAATGAGTAATGCGTGCGGCACTGAGTAGCGCGAGTACTTCAGCAAAGAGTCGATGACTTGTTCGGCGTCATGGCCCGCAGCGCGAGCGTTCCACAATCCCAGTGGGGTGATGCGGTAGGTGTGAATGTGCTCAGGGGCACGCTCAAGTTCGGCAAAAGGTGCGATTTCGTGACGGCACTCTTGTGACAAGGGGTGATCTACATCAAGCAACAAGGTTTTGTCGCTCTGCACAATCAGCGGTCCTTCGGTCATGCTCACACCTGCTCGGTAGTTGGAAGTGAACCAGGGTCAATGACTTCAACGCCAGCGATTCGACTGATGGTGAATGTACGTACGTCGCCGCCGCGATGGTCATAGGCGGTAACTTGTCCGGCATTCACGCGCACCGGGTCAATCATGTGTTCAACGGTCGACCCATTGCTGCTGGCATAGCCGATGCGCAAAGCCGCACCTTCGTCGATAGCGGCGCGCAAAATAGAAACCGTTTTGGCTGGTGGAGTACGCGGGGGCAGCGGTCGGGTAGGCAAGACTTCCTCAGTATTTGTCCGGCCTTCGGTGTCTTCGCCAGATCGCAAGGCCTTGACGGCAGCGACCAACAGTCGTTCATTGGGCCCGGCTTCATCACGAAGGCGAACCACGGGCCGGTGAGCGGTTGGTTGACGACCCGTTCCGCGAGTAATGACCACGCCACCGTCGGGGCCTTCAGCGGTGGGAGTCAAACCCATAGCGTGCAAACGATCGATCACGCTAGTGGGCGAGGCAGAAGACACCACCACGCTGGGAGCAATGCGACGCAACATCAGTGACTGTGTCTCACTCGCGGCCATGACCGAATCCAGCAAGGTGTTGTCTTCGCATCGGATGTAGCAGGCCGCATTGCCAATACGAAGTTGACCGTGACGCTTGGCTAAGTCCGCGATGGCGTACTCGAGTGGCTGTGGGACGGGCGTGCGCGACAGTTTGGTGATGAAGTCCAAGATGGTGGCGGCGTCGCGACCTTGATCAAACCCGCGGCGCAAACTATTTTCACTAAATCGGAAAACTGTTGCACCCCCCGTTGATTCAATGTCAGCTAGAAGGGAAAGTTCCCTAGCCAATTCAGGTAAAAGCGGGCCGGGGGCAATCGCAGTCAGGTCTGGTTGCAAGATCACGTGGTCAACAGGCTGCGGAAGGCTAACCGTGAGTGCCGCAACCACCAAGTCTTCATCGTTGGTTCCTGCTGGGTCGGTGATGAGCTCTACTCCGTGAGGAGACAGCGCGCCAAGACCAGTGACACCAAGGGTGGCTGCTTCATGAGTTGTCCACATGATGAAGGCATGCTTTGACGGGTCCACACGACGTGGTCGTCGCCAGTCAAGGCGCGCGATCAACGTGGCATCGCTCACGGAGGTGTGGTCGGCCAGGCTTGCCAGCTCTTGTAACACGGCAAGGCGCAACGAGATGCCGTAACTGCGCTCTAAGTCAGGAGACAGAGCAGCAAGTTTGTTGTCCTTGGAATCACGCGCTCCCACCAGGCCCGCAACGCGGTCGGTGAGTAGCCAAGCGCGAGCTAATGTCACCCATCGAGTGGCGGTATCGCTCTGTTCCCACTCATCAAAGTTGGTGGTGGTGGTGAAAATGGAGTCCGCAGCGCCATCGTTGGCAATCAAACCGGCGTTGTAAGCAGTTTCAACAAGCAAAGCCGCCGTAGTCGGGTCAACATCAAGCTCGTCAGCGGTGCGAGCCAGGTCTCGCGCACTTAATCCACCAGTGCGCAGGCCGTTGGGCGGCTGGGTTGTCCAGAGTCGGCACAACGCCTCAACCAAGCGCACGCTTTCTAATGCATTTTGCGCTGCAGAGGTGGCTACTTGTTGCGGCGCTCGAACGACGGCGTCCGCGGGATCATCGAGTTCGGGTTGGGCAAGCGCCGAGTTAATGAACTCCTCTGATTGAGCCAGCAAGATGTCGCGACATCCACGCACCATGGCGATGTAGGCCGGCAATCCCCAGGTCAATCCGAGTTCGTGTAACTGGTCAAGAGTGCGCGTAATGCGATCGGGGTCTACGTGTGGTTCCCGTTCGGTCACGGCAGTGATCACATCGTCGGTGACGATGGGGTCATCGTGCTGGGCGGCTACGCAAGCAACGGCTAGAGAAAAAGCATCGAAGTGATCCAAGGCTCGCGCCATGGACGGTGCGCCGGTGGCCCGTGCGGCAAGGGCCCGTAAATCTGCGGGGACTGGGTTAAGTAAGTCTGGTCGCAGTCGCAGTAATTGGGTGAGGGCCCGATCATCACGACGGCGCAGATCATCAGCCAGGCTGCGGGGGCGTCCCTGCGTGGGTTCTGGCGAAATCGTCTCGGGCGGCGTGGGCTTGGACATCCGCACTACCTTACTCGCCCCGCTCATGTCCGGCCTCGGGTCGGTCTGGGCTATCCTGTGAGTCCGATATAAACAGATCAGGGGTGTGACGTGCCAACCGGCAAGGTCAAGTGGTACGACCAAGAAAAAGGCTTCGGCTTCATCGCTAATGATGAAGGCGGCGACGTCTTCTTGCATGAGTCTGCCCTGCCCGCTGGCGTCACGACGATTAAGCCCGGGACCAAGTTGGAATTTGGTGTGGCTGAAGGTCGACGTGGAGAACAAGCATTGTCGGTGCGACTCCTCGAGCCGTTGCCTTCTGTTTCAACAGGTTCGCGCAAAGACCCTGATGATCTGGCTGCCATCATTGAAGACTTGATTAAGTTGCTCGATGGCCTCGGTAATGGGTTGCGCCATGGGCGACGACCCACACCAGCACAGTCCGGCAAGATCGCCACACTGCTTCGCGGTGTCGCTGACGACCTCGACTAGTCAGCTAGTAGCGCATCAAACGCGGCCATGCCTTTAGGGCCGAGTCCCGCGCTGAACTGATTCACGTACAACGCGATGTGTGCCCGTTGAACATCCGCATCCATATCATCTGCATGTTCGGCGACGTAGTCACGAGAAGCATCGGGGTGTTCCCAGGCGTAGTTCACCGAATCAGCACACCACTGGGCCAACGCATCGATTCCGTGCTCAGCGACCACATCATCGCGAGCCACGATGGCTCCCAGGGGGATGGGAAGCCCAGTTTGTTCCTCCCACCACTGGCCTAGATCAACGATCTGGTGGAGACCAAAGCGCTCAAAGGTAAATCGCGCCTCGTGGATCACTAATCCGGCGTCGAAGTCACCGCTGACAACCGCGGGCATGATGTCGCTAAACAAAACCTCGGTCACCTCACCAAATCCGGAGGAAAGGTGGTGTTCCGCCCACTTGCGGGTGAGGCGGTACGCCGTCGAATGACGCGAAGGAATAGCAAGGGATGCTCCGGCAAGGTCGGCTGCCGACGTTTTATGGCTGGCCGAAAGCAAGAGCGGCCCGCAGTCGTGTCCGACCGCACCACCGGCTGGAACGAGTTGGTAGCCCGCCTCGATCGCGAGCGGCAAAGCAGCCGAGGAGATTTTGAGGAGATCAAAACTGCGTTCGCTTGCCCACTTGCTAGTTAAGTGAATATCGGCGAAGGTCACGTGAAGTTCTGGTGCTTGCGGCAACAAGCCATGTGACCACGCGTGGAAGATAAACGTGTCGTTGGGACACGGTGAGTGCGCGATCGTCAGTGGGTGCGTGCTCATTGCACGAGTCGATCTGAATCGGGGGAGTACAGGAGCGTGTAGATCGCATTGCTGAGTGCGTCAAAAGCCTCATCCATGGACCACGACCCGATATCCCGCACTCCGACTGGGTTAGAAATGGTGCGCAGCTCCAAGAACGCTTTGCCATGAGCCTGTGCTGCGACGGCAACGCCGTGCCCCTCCATAGCTTCAGCTAATGCAGTGGGGTGGGTGCGAACAAAACTATCGATGCGTTCCTCGTTCGCGGTGATCGTGCTTACCGTCAAGATCATTCCTACGTGCGCATCGGTCAGGGCCGCTGCACGACGCACGAGTGCTGGATCACAGGTGATGTCACCACCGTCGTAACCCATGGCCGAAAGCGGAATGAGTGATCCAGGAGAGCCTGATTCTTCAGCTCCTAAATCAGCGGCCACGATGTGATCCGCAATCACTACATGGCCGACTCCGATACGGGGTGCAAAGCCACCGGCAATGCCGGCATTGATGACCAGGTCAATGGATGGGTCAAGCGCTAGCGCTGTCGCAGTGGCGCTGGCCGCCGCCGCTTCTCCGATGCCAGCAGCCATGGCGGTGAACTGGACGTTGGCATGACGGCTATCGCTGGTGACGCAATGGGGGTAGGGCCCTATCGCTACTTTCTTTGTTGGTCCCAGGCGCCGCACGCTGGCGCGGGCTTCCTCAGCCACGGCACAGATCAGGAGTACTCGCACATCCCTAACCTAGAGCCATCCCGCTCCGGCATGCCCCACCGGCAGGCAGATACCGTAGGGGCGTGACATCAACCCAAGCCCAGCCCAAAGCCGACCCAGCGTGCACTAACGCCGATGCGGTCAAACTTGCGGTGTTGGCTGCTCAAGGTGTCGAAGGCGCCGATCGCGTGGGTGCGCATGACGGATATTTCGTTGATTCCGAACATGTCGTCACGCATTACTTTGCTTGCTTGAATTTTGCTTACAAAGGATGGCGTTGGGCAGTCACGCTCTCGCATGTTCCTGGTGCCGCTGCAGCCACGATCGACGACGTGGTTTTGCTCCCCGGTGATGATGCGATCTTGCCCCCAGCTTGGGTGCCGTGGAGCGAGCGTTTGCAGCCGGGCGACTTGGGCGTTGGCGATGTCCTTCCCACCCGCGAAGACGATCCACGACTGGTTCCCGGTTTTACCGGTCTCGACGAGACCTTGCCTGAGGAATTAACCGATCCGCTCAACCCCCCTGCTTGGGAATTGGGACTAGGCCGCGAACGGATCTTGAGCGACGTGGGTCGCAACGAGGCTGTTGACCGTTGGTATGCCGGCGACTTTGGTCCGCGCGCTGCGATGGCCCAGGCCGCGCCCGCGCGCTGCACGACCTGTGGTTTTGTCGTTCCCATTGGCGGGGCTTTGCGACAAGCCTTTGGTGTGTGTGCCAATGCCCTGGCTCCCAGTGATGGACACATCGTGGCGTTGGATTACGGCTGCGGAGCCCACAGCGAGGCCGAAATTCAGCCGATCGCACAAGCCGCTGAGCCGTTAATCATTGACGAGGTCAGTTACGAAATCGTCGAAGTACAGGCTGTTGAGGTTCAGGAGTCCTCTGTGGACATTGCCGCAACGGAGGAGCTGGGTCACTCCTAAGACGACGAGCGAGGTAATCGCGCGACGTTGGCATGTGTGGAGTTGACTAGGCTAAACAACGTGACCGCCCGATCGCGCAGGTTCATCACTGTTGCAGCCCTAGTATTGATGGTCGTCGCTGTCATCGTCTTGTCGCTGACCAAGTAGTTACCAGGCGTAAGCCTCAGGTGCAAAGTGCTTCTTACGCACTCCGTTTTCTGGAGCACCACCCGGGCCAGGAAAAATCTCATCAAGTCGGGTCAGAGCTGATTCGTCCAGCACAATGTCCAGCGCACGCAGTGAATTATCGAGTTGCGCGATGGTGCGTGGGCCGATGATCGGTGCGGTTACGCCTGGTTGATGCAACAACCACGCCAGCGCCACATCGGCTGGATCGTGGCCGAGTTCGTCGCAGAAACTTTCGTAGGCAGCGATCGCATCACCGTAGATCTTCAGCCCGGCAGACACCATGGCTCCAGCCGAGCGACCTTCCTTTTCCTTGCGCAAAACTCCGCCGAGCAAGCCACCGGTCAGCGGTGACCAGGGGATGACGCCAATACCGTGCTTAATGGAGGCAGGGAGGACTTCCAGTTCGACGGTTCGGCGCAACAGGCTGTACATCGACTGTTCGCTGACCAGCCCGAACATGCCCATGTCCTTAGCGGCGGCTTGTGCCTCCACCAGATGCCAGCCAGCGAAGTTGGACGAGCCGAAGTACAAGACCTTGCCTTCTTGACGAAGAACGGAGAAGGCTTCCCAGATTTCTTCCCACGGAGTGTTGCGATCCACGTGATGCATTTGGTAGAGATCGATGTAGTCGGTTTGCAATCGCTTGAGTGAAGCTTCGCACGCGCGGCGAATGTGGAGGGCCGACAACTTAGATTCATTTGGCCAAGTTTCGGGTGAGCCAAAAGGTGCCATCACGTTGTGGAGCTTGGTGGCCAACACAGTCTTTTCTCGTCGGCCGCCACCTTGGGCGAACCATTCACCGATGATCGTTTCCGTCGCACCGGGACCGCTGGGCCCGCCGTACATGTTCGCGGTGTCGATCACATTGATGCCGAGCTCGAGACTGCGGTCAAGCAGCAACTTGCCTTCATCAGCCGGTGTCGTCCAGCCAATGTTCATGGTGCCCAAAATCAGGCGCGAAACTTTCAGGCCACTACGGCCTAGTTGGGTGTACTGCACGAAGTGTCCCTAATTGTTTGTGGGGAAAAAGGTTTCCCACTTGGCATCGATGTTGGGGAATGCGTTGGGTGCGAGTTCTTCGAGAAGTTCGCGCGAGACTGGGGCCAGTGTCGCGGGTCCACCCTCTGATTCAAATTGCCTCGTGGCATCAATGATGACTCGAGAGGTCAGGCCACGCTTGGGTGCCGACGGGTCAAGGGGTACTCCCTGGCTTTGTGGGATTAAGACCGTCCCCGGTACTGGCTGCCAGCGTGATCCCAGCGATGCCATGACGTCGTCAAGTCGGTAGATGTTGACATCCTTGTCGACGACGATGACGACTTTGGCCAAACCTGAGGAAGATGATGCAGCCAGGCCAGCGGAGATCCCTTGGCCTGGGCTGGTCTTGTTGATTTGCACGATGTAGACACCCAGAGCTTGCAGGAGCATGTGCATGTTCAAAAAGCCTGGGACGGAGCGGCGGAATTGCGCACGGAAACCGGCTTCGACAGGAGCAGTGCAGTACGCGCGCGCGATCCCGGTGTACGCGTTCACGATGATCGGCTTTGGGCGGTGGGTAATCGCGGTCACGTTCATAAAGAAGTTTTCTTCTTTGGCGCGTCCGAGGTATCCGTACAGTTCTGCGAAGGGACCTTCTGGCAAGAGTTCGTCAAGCGGGATTTCACCCTCAATGACCATTTCTGCGTGGGCCGGAACCATGATGTCCGAGTGCTCACTCTTGACGACTTGAACAGGCTTACCGCGCAACCCACCAGCTAGAGCGAGCTCGTCGCCACCCATGGGGCCGCCCAGTTTCGTCGACGATGCGGTGAAGACCAGGGGATCGGCGCCCATGACGATGGAACACTTCATCGTCTTTTCGCCGCGCTGCTTGGCGGCCATGATCATGCGCCACCCATCCTGGGTGGGTTCCGGGTTCACCCCAATTTGTCGCGGCCCCTTGATTTGGCAGCGGTAGGTACCAACGTTCGTTCCCAATTGAGGGTCAAGCATGATCACGGAACCGGTCGTCATGTAGCGACCGGCGTCGGCTGGGTTGGTTTGGATGAACGCAAACTTGGTCAGGTCAATGTCATCGCCAGTCAAGACGATTTCCTTCACCGGGGCTGCGGATGCATCCACCACTTCAGGATCAATTTTGGCCAGGCCGCCAAAACCCATTTTCTTTTCCACCAGGTCCAGCGTCTTGCGATACATCTGTTCGTGGTTGTCGGTGATTTCTTCCATCGGTAGGCCGAGACACAAGGCTTCCGATGCCCACGGCCCGAAGGCATTGGCCAAGAGCGGACCTTCAACCCATTCGCCATCAATCTTGACTCGATCAACGAGCAAGGCCGGAGCCTTCCAATAGCCCAAGCGTTCAATGGAGCGGTAAACAAAGGCCGTGGTCTCGTATTCGTCCTGGTTCATTTCAGCGACGTGAACGAGGTTTCCGGTCGCTTCCATCGCGCGGATGTACTCACGCAGGGAGTCATAAGGGCCAGTCCACGGAACTTCCTGGATTTCGTGCTCGTGAACGATCTCGTCGTAGAGCGGATTAGCGATCTCTTCTTCCACGACCTCAGCGACGGGAGCGACGAAGGGTTCTGGTGTGGGCGCTGGCTCAACCGGTGGTGGGGTGAGGGGTCGAAATTCCTCAGTGGGCGCAGGAGCAGGTGCCGGCGCTTCAACCGGAGGTGCCGCCGCTGCCACGGGTGGCGGAAGTTGTTCGGTGGGCAACGGTGGCGGAAGCTGCTCGGTAGCAACCGGTGGTGGAAGTTGTTCGACCGGCACGGGTGGTGGCAGCGTTTGGACTGGCGGTGCTGGAGCTTCGGGTGCAGGAGTTGGCGGAACGGGCGTCGGTGCTGGTGCTGGTGCTGGTGGCGGAGTGGGAATACCCGTCTTCATCGCCCGCACTGCGTCAAGTGCAGCCGCTGATGGCATGGCTGACGGTAAGGGGCTACCGCTGGTCTGCGTCATAACGAACTCCCAAGGTCTTACCCATCAGATGGAAGTCTGATTGTGTCGTCTCAGGCATGAGTTGCGCTAGAGCAAACGGTCAAGTTCAGCCAAGTTTGGTCAGAATGTAATCAATGCAGCCAGTCAAAGCGCGAACGTCGGCCGGTTCAATGGAGGGGAACATCGCCACGCGCAGTTGGTTCCGGCCCAGCTTGCGATACGGCTCGGTGTCCACGACTCCGTTGGCCCGCAAGATCTTGGCGATCTCGGCAGCGTCCACGCTGGCGTCAAAGTCGATGGTGCCGATGACCTGTGAGCGCAGTGAAGCGTCGGTGACATATGGCGAAGTCAACGGGTTGGCTTCGGCCCATGAGTAGAGGTGAGCTGATGATTCTGCCGTGCGCTCGTTGCACCACGACAGTCCGCCATTGGCATTGAACCAATCCACCTGCTCGGCCATCATGAAAATGGTCGCAAGGGCGGGAGTGTTGTACGTCTGGTCCGCGCGCGAGTTTTCAATGGCGGTGGACAGATCAAGGAACGCGGGAATGTGGCGGCCGGTGGCTGAAATTTCAGCGGCGCGCGCGATGGCCTTGGGGCTCATCAGGGCGAACCACACACCTCCATCAGATCCGAAGCACTTCTGTGGGGCGAAGTAGTACACATCAAATTCGGCAGGGTCAACCAAAAGTCCACCGGCACCACTGGTGGCATCAAATGCCATCAAGGCATCCGCGTCAGCGCCAACAACGCGCGTGGGCTGGATGGCCACACCGGTTGAAGTTTCGTTGTGTGGGGTGCCGTAGAAGTCCACACCGGCTTCGGCCTGGAACGAAGGGGCGCTTCCGGGATCAGAGTTGATCACGGTTGGTTCACCGAGCCACGGTGCGTCCTTGGTGGCCTTGGCGAACTTCGATCCGAATTCGCCAAAGGTCAGGAACTGTGCACGGTCGCGGATCAATCCATAAGTGGCAACGTCCCAAAATGCCGTCGACCCACCGTTGCTGAGGACTACTTCGTAGTCGTCGGGGAGGGAGAACATGTCACGCAGTCCGGCACGCACTCGACCCACCTGACTCTTCACTGTCTTTTGGCGGTGTGAAGTGCCGAGAAAACTTCCGGCAACCTCGGCAAGTGCGCTGACTTGTTCAGGACGCACCTTGGAAGGACCTGCACCAAAGCGACCATCGACGGGCAGTAGTTCGGCAGGAATGACGATCTCGGGGGTAGTCATAGTGAGCAGTGATCCTTCGTATGGGTGGGTTTAGATCGTGTACTTAGGAGCGATGAGGGCAGGGTCCCAGCCGTCAACAGCTTCGGGGTGGCGTGGACCTGGTCCGACATAGCGAGCAGATGGTCGAACGAGTCGACCGGTCTTCTTTTGTTCCAAAATGTGCGCGCTCCAACCAGCAAGACGCGCACAGGTAAACATTGCGGTGAACATGTGCGAGGGCACTTGGGCAAAGTCCAAGACGATGGCGGCCCAGAACTCAACGTTGGTTTCTAGGACACGGTCTGGTCGGCGTTCGCGCAACTCGGTGAGAGCGGCTTGCTCCAGGGCAACCGCGACTTCGTAGCGAGGGGCGTTCAATTCCTGGGCCGTACGGCGAAGGACACGCGCACGGGGGTCTTCGGCGCGGTACACGCGGTGGCCAAATCCCATCAAGCGCTCACCGTTGTCCAAGAGTTGCTTCACGTAGGCACGCGCATCGCCTTGCGCTTCGACACCTTCAATCATGTGCAGCACGCGTGAGGGTGCTCCACCGTGAAGCGGGCCACTCATCGCGCCAATCGCTCCCGAGATCGCTGCGGCAACGTCGGCTCCCGTTGATGCGATCACGCGGCTAGTAAAGGTGGAGGCATTCATGCCGTGCTCGGCGGCGGAAACGAAGTACGAGTCGACAGCCTGTACGTGGGCGGGGTCGGGATCGTCGCGCCAGCGCTTCATAAAGCGTTCAACGATGGTGTGGCCCTGATCAATTTCGCTTTGCGGAACCATGGGCTTGCCGATGCCGCGGGCCGACTGCGCGACGTAAGACATCGCCATCACGGAAACGCGAGCCAAGTTGTCGCGGGCTTCCGCATCATCGATATCGAGAAGTTGCTTTAAGCCCCACGACGGAGCCAACATGGCGATGGCGCTTTGGACATCAACGCGGACGTCACCGGAGTGAACGGGCAAGGGGAAGGGTTCAGCCGGCGGAAGGCCAGGTCCGAACTCGCCATCAACGAGTAATCCCCATACATTGCCAAAGCTGACCTTGCCGACGAGGTCTTCAATATCCACTCCGCGGTAGCGCAGCGAACTGCCTTCTTTGTCCGGTTCGGCGATTTGCGTCTCAAACGCGACAACGCCTTCTAACCCGGGCACGAAGTCAGACATGAAGGCTCCAAATAATGGTGGATGAAGCCCCTATTCTCGCCGGTGTGGCCTGGCTCACGTGGGGCGGGTCTGGCCGGTCAGCGCTGGAGTTCCCCAGACCAGGTAGATGCGTGATACAACGATGAAGTGACCAAGGCTGACCTTTCCAAACTGCGCCGTGCCTATGCCGATGTGCCATTGCTGGAATCTCAGATGGCCAGCAACCCGCTTGAGCAATTTGCGCGATGGTTTGACGACGTCTTGGCTGTTCCGGATGCAATCTTGGAACCCAATGCGATGGTCCTTGGCACGGTGAGTAGTGAGGGGCAACCCAGCGCTCGAACAGTTTTGCTCAAAGGTTTTGATGATCGAGGTTTCGTACTGCACACGAACTACACCTCGCGCAAAGGCCAAGAAGCCTTAGCCACAGGCAAGGCAAGCTTGGTTTTCCCTTGGCACCATATTGAGCGACAGGTCACAGTGGTTGGAGCGGTGGAGAAAGTTAGCGACGCTGAAAGTGTGGAGTACTTCGCCCAGCGACCGCGAGGCTCGCAAATTGCTGCGTGGGCTTCGCATCAATCGCAAGTGGTTGAACGAAGCGAACTTGAACACCGGTGGGCCGAGCTTGAAGAGCGTTTTGCGGGCATTGACGTGCCTCGCCCGGACTTTTGGGGTGGATTGCGCGTGGTTCCGGTCTCGGTGGAGTTCTGGCATGGCCGTAATGACCGGCTGCATGACCGCCTGCGCTACCGCTTGTTTGATGGGTCGTGGGTGCTGGAACGATTGAGCCCGTGAGCACTTCGCGATTGAGTCGATGGCGCTCGACCATTCTCGCTGACATCACGCCGCTGAAAGTTTCTGTAGATTTCCGGCGGATCTTCTTTGCTCAGTTGGTTTCGCAAATCGGCACGCAAATGACGGCGGTTGTTTTACTGCTGCAAATTTTTGACATCAGTCGATCAAACTTGGCAACAGGTCTTGTGGGTGCGGTGGCTTTTCTGCCGATGGTGATCGGTGGTCTGTATGGCGGGTCGATTGCGGACGCGCGCGATCGGCGAGCAGTGGCTTACTGGACAACCACTGGGCTAGCTGGTTTTTCCCTGGTGTTCGCGGGGATGGCCTACTCCGACTTGCGTTTGTTGTGGCCCTATTACGTACTTATTGCTGGCCAGACCTGGCTCTCGGCGATTGCTCAACCCACACGTATGGCGATCATTCCGCGGTTGGTCGGAGCGGAACTTCTACCAGCAGCCAATGCCCTGGCTCAGATTTCTTGGAACATTGGGTTCACGCTAGGTCCGGTGATCGGCGCCACGATTGCAAAGAGTTATGGGTTTGGCTGGGCGTACCTCGTTGATGCCTTGTCATTTGCGGGCGCGGTGTACGCCTATTGGCGGTTGCCGCCAGTAGTGCCTGATGCGGATGACGACCATAAAGCGGGTCTGGCTTCCGTCCTTGAAGGCTTGCGCTATCTCAAGGGCCGAAAGAATTTGTCCATGACGTTTTATGTCGACATCGTGGCCATGGTCTTTGGCATGCAGCGTGTTTTGTTTGCTTCGATTCCGTTAGCGTTCTATGGACTAGCAGTGGTGGGATTCGGGCCCATCAATGTTTCCTTGAGTGGGCTTTTATTTGCCGCACCCGCTGTTGGGGCAATCGTTGGCGCCGTTGCCTCGGGTTGGTTCACTCGTATTCGACGCCAAGGGCTAGCAGTTGTCGCATCCATCATTGTGTGGGGCGGTGCAATCGCATTATTTGGATTAACGCAGCAGTGGTGGTTGGGCTTGATCTTCTTAGCTATCGCAGGAGCTGCCGACATGGTTTCTGCGGTGTTTCGAAACACGATGTTGCAGGCTGCCACTCCCGATGCGATGCGTGGTCGGCTCCAAGGTGTCTTAATCGCGGTAGTAGCCGGTGGTCCCTATCTTGGTGACTTCCGCGCAGGTGCGATTGCCGACTGGTTCGATGTCCGCACGGCCGTCGTCAGCGGTGGAATTTTGTGCATCGTGGGAGTTGTGGCGCTGATGGCGTGGCGGCCGGGGTTCCTGCGGTACGACGCGTGGCATCCTGTTCCGTAATTTGTGCACAAATGTGGGGGGTTGAGGCGTAATGGGTTGGTATTATTAGGGATCAGCGTTTGCCCCTTCCCCCGCGGTGAATTCGTGAGAGGCCAGTCCATGGGTTTGTTTGCGCGTGCGCATCGTCGCGCCACGTTGGCCTTGCTTGTCACCATCAGCGTCGTAGCTGGTTTCCTGACGGTCGGTGCCACATCGGCGGCCGCGATCGGTCCGTCTATCGCGGTGAGCCAACAGGTCTCGAGCTCGGTCCTGGTCGGACAGGACGCCGCTTTTACTTTGACTGCAAGCAACCCTGACATTGCCTTGGCAGTGCCCCAATACAACGTGACCTCTCGTACGGTCCTGCCGACCGGAGTCACCTACAAAGCCGGAAGCACCTCGCCTTCGTCAGCCGGCGAGCCCACGATTATTCGTGATGCGCTCACTGGTCAACAAACCTTGATTTGGTCCAACGTCGCTGACGTCCAAGTCGGCAGTACCTTTGCGCTTTCGTTCAAAGCTACGCCGGATCCGGCAACCTTGAGTGTGGGTTGGTCTTTCGATTCTGTTGGCGAAGCGTATGCGAGTTCTGATCCGAAACTATTGCCGAAGTTTGATGCCCAGGGCGTAGCGATTGCGAACGCCGCGGTAAGTAGTGCGCAAACAGCGCCGGCCACTACTCAAGTCACCGCGATTACTGTCGCCAAGAGCGAGCCCAGTCCTGAAGGCGAGCTGCTGCGCGGGGTCCACACGCATTCCACGATTTACACCCTGAAGGTCACCAATAACGATAAGAACGCCACCAATGCGGTGGTTGTTGAGGATTACATCCCGGCCGGCATGGAATTCCTCGGTTGTGGAGGAGTCGATAACAGCACAGGAGTTGAGTACCCAGGCGCCCCGTCGCTAACCAGCACGCCAACCATCGCTTCCGCTTCCTGCCCCACACCTACTCGGGTAGAAACGGTGACAAACCCACCGGCCCAAGGTGCGATCACCTATCCAGCTGGCATCTACACCAAGGTCACGTGGTCGCTGGGAAACCTGGCCGCTGGCGCGATCAAGACAATTCAATATCGCGCGGGTATTCCGCTGAAGGCCAATACGGCTACCTTCACCGGCGGAACGCCGACGGCAACGAGTTTGAACCAGACTGCGAATCTCAATAACAACTCCGGTCCCTCGGTTCGCGAAACTGCAACAGAAAAATCGTTGACCAACATCGTTCGCGTCTCGGGCACTTACACCGGACCCGTTGCACCATCAGCATCGACGAGCGTGTCGAGTTCGGGTTCTTCAACGGTGACCGCCGAAGACATTTCCATGCAAAAGAGTGTTTCACCGTCGTCATTTACCGCTGGTGGAATCGCCACATTCACGTTGACCGTTCGAGTCAGTGAATACGTCAATGGTTCGGCGATCACCTTGACCGACACGTTGCCCGATGGCATGTGTCCGCTGTCCAGCTCGGTGAATTACTCCACAGGCTCTGTCAGTGATTGCGCACCGGTAGCAGGAAGCAACCCCACGGGGGCAAGCTACTCATCCATCACGCAACAACCCGACGGCACCTTTGCCATCACCTTCAACGACCTCACAGTCAACGCTGATGGCGTTGCCGTGGTGACGTTTAAGGCCCGAATGTTGGCGAACTACCTCAGCAACGGTGATCCAGTGGTGGCTGGCGATGCAGTGGTCAATAACGCTGCCTTGACGGGAACGACCACGCCCATCGCGGGGACCGGTGAATCCGGTACGGAAACGGTCAGTGACATCTCGTCTGCTCGATTGACCACGTCTTCGCTGACGGTTGTCAAAAAGATTAAGCCGGCCGCAGACCCCTATGTGTGTGGAACGGGTCCCTACGTCAAGCCAACGGAACCGGGTTATTCATCCAGTGACTTCATCTTTGCTAAGGGTTCGCGCATTTGTTTTGAACTAAGCGTGACGTTCCCGAGTTCCACCGATTCACGCAACGTGGTCATCAACGATGTGCTGCCCGACGGGACGGTTTATGAAGCAGGTTCACAGTCCACGGTTGTGGCGCCGTCCTATGCGGTGACGTTTAACGAAGCTGCGGCCGCAGCTGATACAGCCTTCCCCACCTGGACGCTGGGTAACACCATTGGTGCAGCCAAGTTTGTTCCGGCGGGTGCGACATTTAAGGCCTACATCGGCGCGATAGTCCAGCGCGCTGCAGACGAGACCTCCGTTGACCTGACCGACAACTTGATGAAGATGCGATCGGAGTCAACATCTGGCGCAGCGGTTTCTTACCGCGACAGCGTCGGGTTTGGCATCGCACCGGTGACGCCCTTAACCATTACTAAGGGCATCGCTGAGATCACGGATACTGTCGGCGCCGTAGCTTCCATTGACCCGGTACCTGGGGCCGCTAACAACGTGGACGACAAAGCCGTCGAACAAGGTGACCAGGTCCAGTTCCGTGTTGACCTAAAGAATGCCGGCACCGATGCCAACGGAAATGCCGCACCGATTCGTGGCTTTGATGTGTGGGACGTGCTGGCACCGGGGATTACGTGTGCGCAGGTGTCGTCAATCTCAGCAGTCAGCGCAACTACGGGTGCACCCACTGGTGAGTGCACCAACCCAGGCGACTCCAACCACCCCACGTTCAGCGACAACGCGACGCTGAGCGCCATTCGCTGGACTGCACGCAGTGGAAGTCAGGATCAAATCCTGCCCGGCGCATCGCGAACGATGACCTATGAGGTGGCAATTCCGACGCCCTCTCGTGCCGGTGCGGACCTGGTTGACACGGCTCACGTCAGGTCGTACGACGTCTTCAACGAACAAAGCGATACGTCAACGACGTACTACCCGTTGAGCAATGTGGACACCACGGTTGCGGTCCAGGATCAACTCATCCCGGCGATCTTTGATCCCTCCAACGTGTTCTTGGTTGATGTGTTTCTTAAGAAGGCGGTGATCGCCACCGGTATTACCGACACCAATAACTCTGCGCTCACCGAGGCGGTCAATGGCGAAACGGTGACGTATCGAATTAGTTTCACTGTTCCGGCTCGCACCAGCATTTACAACGGGGCTATCTCTGAAGTCTTGCCCAGCGGTATCCAATTCATCAGTGCTTCAGCCCGGTTTGCGGCCAATGGCAGTTCGCCGGCAACCGCTGCTTTGCCCAGCGGTGTCAGCCTGAATGCAAGCAATGGCGCGCTGAGCTTCCCGACGACGTACACCAACAACAGTTCAACGGATGACTTGTTCGAAGTCACTGTTGTGGGCAAGGCCACTGCTAGCACCAGCACCAGTGTGAAGACCAACTCCGCCTTGTACGGATCGAGGGCAACGCCAAACGGTGCAGCCCTGCCGAACAAGACGGCGACCGCCTCCGTGACCGTTATTCGGCCTTCTCCCTCGTTGGCTAAGACCAACAACTCCACGGGAACTGTGGTGGGTGGTCAGGTCATCAAGTACCAATTGCGAGCCAGCAATACCTCTGGTCGTCCAACGCTGTACGACGGCATCATCGTTGACTGTGTTCCGGCTGGTGTGATTTTCCAAAGTTACGATGTCCCCACAGCTGGTACGACTGAACCTGCAGTCGCAGGAACCGGCGCCAACGGCTGTCCTGCTGGAACCACCAAGCTCACGTGGAACCCCGGTCCCATTGCGGGTGGCATTGCGCGCACGCTTTCGTACAACGTGAAGGTGACCGAGGGTGCTGTTGGCAAC
>JNSE01000008.1 GCA_000754455.1 actinobacterium acAMD-2
TGCAGTTGCGCGGCAACGTCTCGGGCTACCGCGAGGTGCCCAAGGTGTGGTGGATCGAAGGTGCCACCCAACACCCCAATACGCATGAGCGCGCGATTAGCGATCGGGGTTGATTCGAGTCACCAGGTACAGGGCAAGAAGCAAAACGCCAAGGCCGACGAGGCCAAACCCAACGGGCGACAACGGAAAGGACTTCTCCGCCCCTTCGGAGGCTTGCGCCAAAATCGACACCATGGAGAACTCCCTAGATAAGAACGTGTTGTCAGGTCAGTCTAAACAACTAGCCACGGATATGGCCGTCACCGGTCACGACAAATTTCGTTGAAGTCAGTTCCGCAAGACCCATAGGACCGCGAGCATGCAATTTCTGGGTCGAAATGCCAATTTCCGCGCCAAAACCAAACTCACCACCATCGGTGAATCGAGTAGAGGCATTGACCATCACGGCCGCCGAATCCACTTGAGCCACGAAGTACTGCGTCGCGGTGAAGCTATCGCTGACGATGGCTTCGGTGTGGCCGCTGGTGTACCGGCGAATGTGGCTGATCGCTTCGTCAATGGACTTCACGACGCCTGCTGCCAGATCCAGTGAGTAATACTCAGCAAACCAGTCATCTTCGGTCGCAGGCGCGAAATCAATGCCGACTTCTGAACAAAAGTTCGCCATGACTGCGTCCCCATGAATGGTGACGCCCTTGTCCTTGAGAGCGACTAGGGCCTTGGGCAAAAATTCCGCAGCGACATCAGCATGAACCAGCAGGGTTTCCGCCGCATTGCACACACTTACGCGCTGGGTCTTGGAGTTGATCAAGATATTGATGGCTTTGTCGATGTCTGCATCTGCATCCACGTAGACGTGGCAGTTACCCACGCCCGTTTCGATGACCGGCACAAGCGAACCTTCAACGACGGACTTAATCAAGCCCGCTCCCCCACGCGGAATCAACACGTCAACCAAACCGCGAGCTTGCATCAGGTGCTTCACAGATTCGTGACTGGTACCGGGAACCAACTGGATGGCATGGCGGGGCAAACCAGCGGCCTCAAGCGCATCTTGCATGACCGCAACCAAAGCGACGTTGGTGTCATAGGCCGAGGACGATCCACGCAGAAGCGCAGCGTTGCCAGACTTCAAGCACAAGCCAGCAGCATCGACGGTGACATTAGGGCGGGCTTCATAAATCATGCCCACTACGCCCAATGGGACACGGAGTTGCCGGATCTGTAAACCGTTGGGGAGGGTGTAACCGCGGATGACTTCGCCAATGGGGTCCGGCAATTCGGCCACTTCACGAAGCGCGTCAGCAATGGCCTTCAAGCGATCCGGCGTAATAGTCAGTCGGTCGATTAATGCATCCGAGGTGCCATCGGCGCGCGCGCGATCTAAGTCGGTGGCATTAGCCGTCACGATGGTCGAGGCGTTAGCTTCCAGGGCATCAGCGATCGTGCGCAGAGCTGCATCCTTGACGGCACGACTAGTCGATGCCAAAGAAAACGATGCTTCACGGGCCTGCTCACATACCTGACGAATCGCCAGCAACTCACTATCGGTCATGGGCTAAGACTAAGCCCACCTAGACCAACGCAGGTCAGTGCCGACGGGTGTTAGGAACTCACGCCTTGGCTCAACCCGCTCTGACGCATGGACCACGCCCAGATCTGATCGCGCAATTCCTGACTTTGAGCCAATTGGCTCGCATCAACAAAGCGCCCATCTTTCCAATACCACGGAAGTACTTGATCAAGATCGGAATCGGGCCAGTGGCATCGTCATAAATTCCCGTGGGAATCAGTGCTCCTGGAGCCAGCGTGTTCACCGTCATGCCCGTGCCTTTGGTGCGCTCAGCCAGCTCAATCGCCGCTGATGCCACAAAGAGCTTGGAGACGTTGTACTGAACAAAGCCGGCGTTGGGGACGCGCTCTTTGCCCTTCCACAAATCTTTACCGTTGATGTCGTCCCAATTGACCTTCATGGCTTGACGGTGCGCATCAGAACTGACAAACAACACGCGTGCCTTGGATTCCTGAAGGCGACCTAACAACAGCTGCGTGAACAAGAATCCACCCAAGTGATTGGAAGCCAAAGTGAGCTCGTCTCCACTTGCCGTTTCCTGATACACCTCGGTGAAGATGCCCGCGTTGTTAAGCAGAACATCAATGCGTGGATAACGTGCCAAAACTTGCTCTGCACACGAACGCACCTGCGCGGGGTCGGACAAGTCAGCCACGATGACATCGGCTGAACTACCAGTTGCCGATTCGATGGTCGCGGCATTTGCGCGAGCATTCGGATCATCTTTATCAATGATGACAATGTGTGCTCCCTGGTCAGCCAACAAGCGAGCTGCCATCGCCCCCATTCCGTTCGCACCACCGGTAACAATCACCGTGCGACCGGACATATCGACAGGTTCATCGGTCGGGGACCCCATCGCTGGCCCAGTGGGGTCTACCGGGTGTGGATAACGCCAGGTCGGGAAGGGCATCGCCAGCGTGGAACCCAGCAGGGCAAAGGCCTGAAGTGTCACCCAAATTCCGAGGTTCTCCCACATCGTGATGTAGATGGCCCCCAGGATCAGGTTCGGGTTGTGAGCAAGCAGCACCTTCTTGATGTTCCACTCGATGATGTTGTGATTCGGCGAAATGTGGATGTCCCAATACAACGCGTGCCACGTTCCGATGAAAGCCGACAGCAAGATGATGACGGTGAAGCACGTCGCGTAGTCACTGATCAACGGATGCGAGCTCAATACATTCGTCCAGAGGCGGCGAGCCAAGATCCACACCGAGCCGAAGAACAATCCTTCGCTCACGCCCCAGAAGATGCCAAACAGAACTGTGTCAGGAAATACGATTTTGCGGCCGTGCGGCAATGTTCCGATGGGCCAAATGATCCAGTAACCAACAAAGACGACAATGGTCAAAACAATGGTGAACACGATCCAATAGATGTCGCTGGTTTGCCCAGGGAAAATCCACGGGTTCTCCATGATGGTGGGCACAGTCCCTGATGCCATGGCCAATGACCAAGCGAATGAGAACGCGGCAAAGGCGCGAAGCCACGCCGCCTTGGTGTCGTACCGCCACACCAACTTGCCGCGCAGGTACGCCTTGAGCACTGCGACAAAAATCAGGCCGAGGACGAAAAAGGCAATAGCCGCAGGCCAGTTGGCTGGCTGGATCATCAAAGAGTTCATCCCGACATCGTGCCGTGTTTGTGGTCAAAAGGTTGAACATTTCACCTAGTGGTGACACCTGGCATTGCGCATAGCCATGAACCATGCGGTAGTCCTACGCCGACAGGCGCCTGCGTCGCACGAGCCACCATCCGCCGGCCACCAAACACACACCCAGCAGGAACGTCAGCTGAATCGAACTAGCACCCGAATCAGCGAGAGAGGCATCTGTACTTGAGGTGATCGCTGTAGGAGTTGGTGTTGGGTCACCGCCACCAGCCGACGTTCCGAAGTCAATAACTTCCGTCAAGGCTCGCGTCTGACCCGACGGAGCATCACCCAAAAGAACAAAATACATAGCATCCGGAAGTGGGGCACTCAACGGCGGGAGCACCGTCGAATCAACCGGAACAACGATGTCTCCACTGCTGCCCGATGTTCCCTTCCAGGTCAACTGCGCATCTGGATAGACACACATTCCAACTGGTGTGATGGGAGCGAAACCATCTTTGAGCACCACCGCCCCCTCATCGCCTGGTATCTCAGCGCCCAGTCGCTCCGTTGACTGCGGGCGCTCGACTGGACAATCACCGCCTTCGTACTTGGCTAAAACTGCAGCTGCGACAGGTCCGCCGATTACGAGTGCAGCACTGGTTGTGAACGCCACGACTAGCAACAGCCGTGCCAAGGCTCTCACCCGTGAATTCATTTCCCTCTCCGACGATGATCGATTCATGCCGTTACCGTTGCAACAAGATCGAGGATGCGAAAAGTCGTTCAGCCTTCGCCACCGGCGTGAAATAGACCGTGCAGTGAGCGTCGTCGCTGATGCCACTGATCACACCTACCGCGCGCACTCCGCCCTTTTGCCCATTAGGTCCAGTGACATACCTGAAGACCGCGCCGCCAGAATCCCCATGGTTGGAACAGCGGCCATCGGCTTTTGTCACCCTCGTTAATCCTTTGAGCAGGTGAATGTTGTTCCACGAGGGCTTCTTGAGGCATTCCTCGTTGTCGCAATAAAGCACTGACACGTTGGGCTCCGTGACCCAGAGACCGCAATAAGTCGGGGTCGTTTGACCAGCAGCACATAACGACGCATCTCCACTGATGAGCGGCTTTGTCTGCTTGTAATACACCGGAGCGCGCTTCGTGTTGGACACCCAAATCCATGGCTGCGCTCGACGAACCTTGAGGACAGAGATGTCACCGGCGTAATCACCAACGGATGCATACTCAACGGTTCCAGGGCCACACGTCCATAAGCGATGTGCGGGCTGACTACTTGCACACAAGCTATCGCGATACCCCACGTTGGTTCCCACGTAATAAGTGAACTTTACGTGCGCGGCATCTACTGCGTCGTACGCAATGGGGTTGGACTGGAAGGGCAGACTTGCGCTCCACCCCGTCCCAGTCCAAGCGCCCTCCCAACCCTCAGTGCAATGGGCCGCAGTGAGTTGGAAGTACTTGCCTGTTGACGCCTGATGCATTCCAAACGCGGTGGTGCACTGCTTACGCTTCTTACTTCCGGGAGCAGCACTTAATTGAATACTCGTTGCCCCCGCTATGGGAAATACATCTCGATGATTATCCAGACCATCTGCCGTTTGAGGCATGTGGCCAGGCGCCACGAAAAAGATGTCTGAGGGCAGTCGTCGAGCTACTGCGCGCTCCGCCTCCGCCATTCGCTCGGGTATGGCGAGGACTTCTACATTTCCGGTTTGCTCATCAAGTCCCAGCGAAGCAATTCCGTTTTCGACCATGAATCGCGCATCATCAACCTTGGCCAGGGCCGCCAATTGCTCTTCGTGGGTATACAGCCGATCGGCAACAACGTGATGCTTGATATCGGCCAACAACAATTCAATGGGAGCAGTATTTGCTCCTTCGCTTAAGCGAACCTGAAAAACTTGATCTTGGTCAATCCATGCACCTGAGTAGGTCGGCTCTTGACGAATTCGCTCCAAGAGCAGAGAGGACTGAGCATTTGATCCCGCAGCCCCATCCCGCGATGAGATGGGATCAAGCCTTTGTGATTGCCCAAACCACAAGATAGCGATCGCACCGAGAACAGCGATAGCCAAACCCACGATGGCCAGCCCCCACCGCTGACGCGACATGTGCCGTGCTTCCGACTGCTCCATGCTCCACCCGTGTCTGCAAGTATTAATCAGCGCCTGACATCAGGCACTTAGCCACAGAATCCCTGATCAACCAGTTCGGGTATAGGGCCTTACGACTAGTCAATGGTCACGAATGCACCATCGATCAGGACTTAAGTCACTAGTCCGACAAAAGGACTAAATCATCCCGGTGAACGAGTTCGCGGCCATAACCCTCACCGAGTTCGGTCGCGATTTCAGCGATTGAACGCCCCAAGAGGGCCGGAATCTCATGCGCGTCATAGGCCACTAGACCTCGAGCGATCACTTCGCCATTTGCAGTTACCAGTTCGACGGGGTCACCAGCCTCAAATTCGCCCACAACGCCGGTCACCCCAGCGGGCAAGAGCGATGATCCAGAATTCACAATCGCGTTGACCGCTCCAGCATCCAAAATGAGTTGGCCGCGAGCATCCGTGGCGTGCGCCAGCCACAGTAACCGGGTTGCGCGCCGCTGCCCGGAGGCATGAAAGTACGTTCCATCTGTACTTCCGGCCAACACCTCCTTGACCTTGACCGCACTGGCCAAAACGACGGGAATCCCGGCGCTGGTAGCCAACCTCGCGGCCTCAACCTTGGTGACCATTCCCCCTGAACCGACTCCGCGTGATCCCACTCCCCCGAGCTCAACAGAATCTAAGGCGGCCGCATCGACCACGTCCGAGATCAGTTGCGCTCCGGGCGTGCTGGGATCGGCGTCATACAGGCCATCGACGTCCGAAAGCAAAATCAAGGCATCGGCTTGCACCAAGTGAGCCACCAGGGCAGCCAAACGATCGTTGTCCCCAAAGCGAATCTCGTCAGTGGCCACCGTGTCGTTTTCATTCACAACGGGGATCGCACCCACTTCAAGAAGGCGGTTCAAGGTGCGTTGAGCGTTCTTGTAATGCGCCCGGCGGCCCACATCATCAACCGTGAGCAGAACCTGCCCAACCGTAAAACCAGCTTCGGCGAAAGCGTCGGTGTAGCGGTGAACCAAGAGTCCTTGTCCCACACTGGCCGCTGCCTGCTGCGTAGCCAAATCCTTCGGGCGTTCACTTAGGCCAAGGGGTGCTAATCCGGCCGCAATCGCACCGGATGACACCAAGACCACTTCAGTTCCGGATTGGCGCACACTCACGAGGGCTTGAACTAAGTCCTGAACCGCGGCGACATTGAGCCCGCCCTGCGCAGAAGTAATCGATGACGAACCGATTTTGACCACAATGCGCTTAGCGCTCGTGACAAAACCGCGATCCGAACTCACCGACCCTCCAACCTCTCATCAAATCCTCGTCGTGCAGTGATCTGTGTCGAACCGCCCGCTTCGATCGTGGGCTCCCAGTCAAAGATCACTGAGTTGTCTTGCTTACCAATGCGTACTTCACATCCTGCCGTAGCGCCGGCCTCATACAAGGCTGCTTCGACGCCGAGTCGCGCCAGGCGATCGCCCAAGTAGCCCACGGCTTCGTCATTGCTGAAGTCAGTCTGGCGAACCCAGCGCTCAGGCCGCTCACCCTTGATCCGAAACGCTGCGCCTTCGCGAACGATCTCAAAGCCACTGTCGTCAACAGCCTTGGGACGCAAAACGATTCGCTCGACATTGGCCATCGGGCGCGCAGCTCGCGCGCGATCCACGGCAGCAGCCATCGCAAACGACAGAGGGCGCAATCCCTCACGAGAAACCGCAGACACCTTGAACACTTCGTAGCCGCGCTCGCGCAGAAGTGGCTCAACGAGTTCGGCCAACTCCAAGGCTTCCGGCACGTCGATCTTGTTCAGCGCCACCATGCGAGGACGATCAGTCAAACCGCCGTACTGCTCGAGTTCCTTTTCGATCGTGTCTAGGTCCGAGATTGGATCGCGATCGCTTTCCAGCGTCGCGCAATCCAACACGTGGACCAAGATTTCACAACGCTCGACATGACGCAGGAACTCCAGCCCTAAGCCTTTGCCTTCGCTGGCACCAGGGATCAAACCGGGAACGTCAGCGATCGTGTAGCGAACGCTTCCGGCCTCGACTACGCCAAGGTTAGGAACCAAGGTCGTGAACGGGTAATCAGCGATCTTTGGCTTGGCCGCAGACAGCGCGCCGATCACACTTGACTTGCCCGCACTGGGATAGCCCACCAATGCCACATCGGCGATGGACTTCAGTTCCAAGACCACATCGCAGGACTCGCCTGGCTCACCCAAGAGGGCAAAGCCTGGAGCCTTACGTCGTTGCGAAGCAAGGGATGCGTTACCCAAGCCACCACGACCACCACTGGCGACGACGTACCGAGCGCCAGGACCGACCAGGTCCGCTAATTGATTGCCATCAACGTCAAAGACCACGGTGCCGTCGGGAACAGGCAGCACTAGATCATCGCCTTCAGCACCATTGCGATGGCTTCCATGACCGGCCTTGCCGGATGTAGCTGCGCGGTGCGGAGAACGGTGGTAATCGAGCAAGGTGGGTTCGCTTTGGTCAACCACGAGGACCACATCGCCACCGTTGCCACCGTTACCACCGTCAGGACCACCCAGCGGCTTGAACTTCTCGCGGTGTACTGAAGCGCATCCGTGGCCGCCATTGCCGGCTGCAACGTGCAGGACGACGCGATCAACGAAGCTCGTCATCGCACTCTCCTGACTGGTCTGCTGTGCACGGATTCAATGGGAAGGGATAAAAAGAGCGGGCTCAGTCGTCATCCGACCGGCCCGCTCTTCATCAAATTCTGAGTGGAGATCTGTAATTACTCCGCGGGAACGATGTTGACGACTCGGCGACCACGACGGGTTCCGAATTCAACAGCGCCTGGCTGCAACGCAAACAACGTGTCGTCGCCACCACGGCCAACGTTCAAGCCTGGGTGAAAGTGGGTGCCGCGCTGGCGCACGATGATCTCGCCAGCGTTTACCAGCTGTCCACCGAAACGCTTAACGCCCAAGCGCTGCGCGTTGGAGTCGCGACCGTTGCGCGTGGATGACGCGCCCTTTTTGTGAGCCATGGTTACACCTACTTCGTCTCAATACCGGTGACGCGGATCTGGGTCAGCTTGGAACGGTGACCCATACGGCGGCGGTATCCGGTCTTGTTCTTGTACTTCAAGATGTCGATCTTGGGGCCCTTGGTCTGATCAAGGACTTCAGCGGTAACGCTGACCTTGGCCAAAGCAGCAGCCTCAGAGGTAATCGTGGTGCCATCGACGATAAGCAGAGCCTTCAACTCAACAGTTGAGCCAGACTGAGCCTGCAAACGGTCAACCTCAAGAACGTCGCCAACAGCGACCTTTTCTTGACGGCCTCCGGCGCGGACAATCGCGTACACCGCGGAACTCCTTAACTTGGGGTGGTGAGTGAGCCAACAAGATCGGCTCGCTCATCAGGCGCGGACCCCCGCGCACAGGTGTTAAGGGTACGCGTTGCCTGATGAAGCGTGCCGAGCAGGGTCAGGTGACCGGAATCGAGGGGTCGCCGGCTGGCTTGGTAGCCACCCGACGCTTGCGCCCACGGGGGCTGGCCTCAAGAACGGGTGCTGCCTCAACCGGCGTTGCCGCTGGGGCTGATTGAGCAGAACTGTCAGCCTCTGCCGGTGCAGGCGAATCCACCGAGGTGGTCTCGCTCACCGGGGCTGGGACTGAGCCTGAATCCGAGGTTGGTGCCTCCGCGCTGTCCGAGGAATCACCAGCAGAGCCAGACGCGGTCCGCTTAGAGGCTGCGGCGACCTTGGCGACGTCCTTGGACGCATCCTTGTGCTTGACCACTGGCGGCAAGGCGGCACGCTTTTCAGCGATGGGCTCCATCGAGACGTTGATGCCACGACCATTGCAGTGATCACACGTAGTGGAGAAGACCTCAATCAAGCCTTGTCCAATGCGCTTACGCGTCATCTGCACCAGGCCAAGGGAGGTGACTTCAGCGACTTGATGCTTGGTTCGATCACGGCCAAGGCACTCAAGCAGTCGACGCAAAACTTGGTCACGGTTGCTCTCAAGAACCATGTCGATGAAGTCCACGACGATGATTCCGCCAATGTCACGCAAACGGAGCTGGCGAACAATTTCTTCCGCAGCTTCCAAGTTGTTGGCCGTGACGGTTTCTTCCAGGTTTCCACCTTGGCCGGTGAAACGACCGGTGTTTACGTCAACGACGGTCATGGCTTCGGTGCGGTCAATGACCAACGAGCCACCCGATGGCAGGTAGACCTTGCGGTCTAGAGCCTTGACCAACTGCTCGTCAACGCGGAATTCGGTCCAGACATCCTTCGAGCCGGTCCACTTCTCCAGACGATCGCGCAAGTCAGGGGCAACAGAGGCGACATAGTCATCGACGACCTGCCAAGCATCGCTTCCGCTGATGACGACCTTCTTGAAGTCCTCATTGAAGATGTCGCGGATCACGCGAACGGTCATGTCGGGCTCGCCATACAAGAGGCTAGGAGGCGAAGCGGTCTTGGCCTTTTCCTGCACTTCTTCCCACTGAACCGATAGGCGCTCGACATCGCGAGCCAATTCTTCTTCGCTCGCACCTTCTGCGGCGGTACGAACAATGACGCCGGCGTTCTCAGGAACCACGCGCTTGAGCGTGCTCTTCAGGCGTGAGCGTTCGGTGTCAGGGAGCTTGCGGCTAATGCCGGTCATCGAACCATCGGGAACGTAGACCAAGTAGCGGCCCGGCAACGAAATCTGACTTGTCAGTCGTGCACCCTTTTGACCCACCGGGTCCTTGGTGACCTGAACCAAGACTGGATCGCCTGACTTCAAGGCAAATTCAATGCGCTTGGGTTGGCCATCGAGTCCGGCAGCATCCCAGTTGACTTCGCCGGCATAAAGCACGGCGTTACGGCCACGTCCGATGTCAACGAATGCGGCTTCCATCGAAGGCAGAACGTTTTGAACACGACCCAAGAAGACATTGCCCACCATGGAGCCGTGCTCTTCGCGGGTGACGTGATGCTCAACGAGTACGCCGTCTTCCAAAACTGCAATCTGGGTGCGGTCTTCTACCTGGCGAACCACCATGATGCGTTCTACAGCTTCACGGCGTGCCAAAAATTCGGACTCGGTCAGTACTGGTGGGCGTCGACGACCAGCTTCGCGACCTTCGCGTCGACGTTGACGCTTGGCCTCGATGCGTACCGATCCCTTGTCCGAATCCGAATCAGACTTGGGCTTGGCCTTGGCTCGCGGAGTACGAACGCGCACCACGGTGTTGGGCGGGTCATCGGGACTGGGCTCTGTTTCAGCACTTGAGCGACGACGGCGGCGGCGGACCGTGCCATCGGCTTCGTCTGCATCAGCGCCATCGGTAGACGACGAGGTCGCTTCATCGGACTCGGTGCCCTCGGCGCCGTCCGTGCCCTCAGCACCACGACCGCGACGACCACGACCACCGCGGCGGCGACGGCGACGTGGACCGTCTTCGTCACCTTCTTCATCATCGTCTGCACTGGGCGCTGGTGTGGCAACGGCTTCGTCATCAGCCTTGGCAGGAGTGCGCTTGCGGGTACGAGGTGCAGCTGTCGTGGGTGGGGGCTGGAACAAGACCGCCGGGATCGCGGGGGAAGCTGCGCTGGCGTCGCTAGAAGTGTCTGCTTCAGCAGATGCGGAGGCCTTCTTTGCGGAGGCCTTCTTTGCCGTCTTCTTGGCAACAGCAGTGTCAGCTACGCCTTCGTCCGAAGCAGTGGCCTTTTTGGCCGCTGCCTTCTTCGCGGGAGCCTTTTTGGCGGTGGCCTTTTTAGCCGCAACCTTTTCGGGCGCCGCTGACGCGGTGTCAGATTCGTCGGTGGCGACCACCTTCTTGGTGATCGTCCTTTTCGGTGGTGCCTTCTTTGAGGCAGCAACTACAGATTTGCGGGTGGGGGTGCCGGTAATTTCACCAGCACCGGTCGGCTCGTTGTCGAGCATCCGGGCGGGTCTCCTGTCATGCCTCGCTACGAATCGTTGTCCGCTCTTAACTGCGGTAACGCCGATCGCCGCGAGGGCGATTAGTCCCTGGTCCTTCGTTGAAGGCCAGGGGAAGCCAATGGGTTCCTTCGCCAGCGTTAGCTGGTGGAGGTGATGACATCGCGATCGCGATCAAGGGGATCGGCGATCACTGCGGTTTGAGTGTCAAGCGGACCCTGCGCCAACCTCGTCACCCGTGGGGGGTTCGAGGGCGTCAGGCCCGAAATCTCGCGCAAACCATAAATAACGTCATCGGGTCGCACCGCCGGAGTGGTGTGGCGTACGACTGCTTTGAGTATGGCACAACCCGCCGGTATCGCGCCCACGGCACGCTCAGCCACCTGCCAATCAGGGGAACCGGCCAGTACTGGCCCCAATGTCACGACGGCACTGCGGGCATCGAAATGGCGCATCCCGTTCTTCGTCATGCGCTGCACCTGGACCTCGTCGGCCGCCAAGAAAGCCGCCACGGCGGCATCAACCGCTGCTGGGTCAGACCCAGGAAACTCAATCAACCACGCCGAGGCCTCAAGTCGGTCGGCTAACGAGCCTTCCTTGGCCTCAACAACTTCCAAAACATCAAATCCGGTGGGCAACGACTCATCGAGAACCGCGGCCAATTGCTTAACGTCACAACGCATGGCCAGGCCAATTTCCACATACTCGGCTTCACTGGCTACGCCCGTCGGCGCAGCGTTGGCATACGAGACCTTGGGGTGCGGATTAAAACCTGCGCTAAAAGCAACGGGGATATTCCCGCGACGAATCGCGCGTTCGAACGCGCGCTGAAAATCTCGGTGCGAGGAGAAACGCAAGCGTCCGCGCTTGGTGTAGTGGATACGCACTTTTTGAACAGTGGGTGGCGGTGGTGGACCTTCAGGGCGACGAGCCATCTACGAGCTCGCCTCCGTGGCAAGCACCGGGGTGGGATCGACAACAGTGACGGGGAGCAAGCGCTGCCCAGTCGGACCGATCTGAATGCTGGTGCCCATTTGATCGCACACACCGCAGTCGTAACACGGAGTCCATCGGCAGTCTTCGACCTCTGCCCCACTGATGGATTCTTGCCAGTCTTGCCACAACCACTCTTTGTCCAGCCCGCTGTCGAGGTGATCCCACGGCAAAACTTCGTCCTCACCGCGCTCGCGAATGGTGTACCAGTTCAAGTCAACGGGCACATCACTCAAGGCTTCATGCGCAGCATCCGCCCAGGCTTGGTACGAAAAGTGCTCGCTCCAGCCATCGAACCGAGCTCCCTGTCGCCAGACCTGCTCAATGACTGCTCCCACCCGGCGATCTCCTCGGGAAAGCAGTCCTTCAATGATTCCTGGCTTGCCGTCGTGATACCTAAAACCAATGGACTTGCCGTAACGACGGTCTGCGCGAATTGCGTCACGCAGTTTGTGCAACCGAGCATCCGTTGCTTCATGATCAAGTTGAGCCGCCCATTGAAATGGTGTGTGCGGCTTGGGAACAAATCCTCCGATAGAAACCGTGCAGCGAATGTCCTTCATGCCTGATGCTTCGCGGCCGGCTTCAATCACACGCTTAGCGACTTCAGCGATTTGCAATACGTCTTCGTCGGTTTCCGTAGGCAACCCACACATGAAGTACAGCTTGACTTGGCGCCAACCATTGGCATAGGCCGTGGTCACGGTGCGAATCAAGTCTTCCTCGGTGACCATTTTGTTAATCACCTTGCGAATGCGTTCGCTTCCGCCTTCGGGAGCAAACGTCAATCCACTGCGACGACCATTGCGCGTCAATTCATTGGCCAAGTCCACGTTGAACGCATCAACGCGAGTCGATGGCAGGCTCAATCCGGTCTGGGTTCCTTCGTAGCGATCAGCCAGATCCTTGGCGACTTCGGCAATCTCACTGTGGTCAGCACTACTGAGGGACAGCAGGCCGACTTCTTCATAGCCGGTGGCCTCTAGGCCAGCTTTCACCATGTCACCGATACCGGTGATGCTGCGTTCGCGGACCGGACGAGTGATCATTCCGGCCTGACAGAAGCGGCATCCGCGGGTGCATCCACGGAAGATCTCGACACTCATGCGTTCGTGGACAGTTTCAGCCAGGGGCACGAGCGGCTTCTTGGGGAAAGGCCATTCATCCAAATTCATCACGGTGTGCTTGGACACTCGCCATGGCGCACGAGTTTGATTAGCCGTAACACGACGAATCCGTCCATCGTCGTGGTAGTCCACGTCATAGAAAGCCGGGATGTAGACGCTTCCGGTTTCCGCCAAGCGCAACAAGACTTCTTCGCGACCGCCTGGACGGCCTTCGCTCTTCCATTGACGCACAATGGCGCTGATCATGAGGACCGCTTCTTCACCATCGCCAAGGACGGCGGCATCAACAAAGCGTGAGATGGGCTCGGGGTTAAACGCTGCATGTCCGCCAGCCACGACGATGGGGTCATCAATTCCCCGATCAATCGCGTGCATGGGAATGCCCGCCAAATCCAATGCCGTGAGCATGTTGGTGTAACCCAGTTCAGTACTAAAGCTCAGACCGAGGAGATCGAAGTCCCCCACCGCGCGGTGCGCATCAACAGTGAACTGCGGAACGTGGTTTTTGCGCATCAACTTTTCTAGGTCTGGCCATACCGCGTAGGTGCGCTCGGCCAAGATGCCCTCTTGCTCGTTGAGGACCTCGTACAAAATCATTGAGCCTTGGTTGGGCAGTCCCACCTCATAGGCATCGGGATACATCAACGCCCAGCGGACATCGCAGGTATCCCAATCCTTGATCGTGCTATTGAGCTCACCACCGACGTACTGAATGGGCTTAGTGACAAAGGGAAGTAAGGCTTCTAACTGAGGGAAGACCGAAGCACCAGGCATGGATCAACTGTACCGGCAAGGACAGAACCTGCTAGACGTAGCGTTTGAGGTGCACGTTCTGCAACAGCCCAATTGCCATCATGTTGGCAAACATGGCTGACCCCCCGTAGGAAACAAAGGGCAAGGGCAATCCCGTTACTGGCGTAATACCCAGGGTCATTCCAATATTTTCAAAGGCCTGGAACGTGAACCAACACGCAATTCCTGTAGCAACCAGTACCCCAAACAGGTCCTCAGCACGACGGGCAATACGAATCGTGCGCCACAAGACCACTCCCAGCAAGACAATGATCATGCCTGCGCCGATGAGCCCGAGCTCTTCACCAGCAACCGTAAAGATGAAGTCAGTTTGCTGTTCGGGGACGAACTTGCCATTGGTTTGCGTTCCCTTAAACAGCCCTTGTCCCGATAACCCGCCTTGGCCAATCGCAATGCGCGCTTGTCCGGTGTTGTAACCCACGCCTCGAGGATCCAACGATGGATTGGCAAAGGCAGCAAAGCGATTGACTTGATAGGTGCTGAGCACGCCAACCTTGATGGCGATCAGACCGAGGACTCCGGCCGCACCCACCATCCCCAGGATCCACTTTGTTGGCACGCCGGCGACCGCGAGCATCCCTAAGATGATGAAGGCGATAACCATCGCCGTGCCAAGGTCAGGTTGCAGCATGATCAAGAGCAACGGAATCGCAGCAAACCCCACTGCCAAACCAAGGTCACTGAGCAATGGCGCTGATTCGCCATCGCGGCGCTCACTCAAGAGCATGGCGACGCCCACTACGAGTGCAACCTTGGCAAATTCCGAGGGCTGAACACTAAAACCTGCTGGCAAGATGATCCACGAGTGCGCGCCGTTGATTGTTGAGCCCAACGGCGACAGAACGGCCAACAGCCCCAGGACTGAAGCTATGTAAACCAGCGGTGCATACGCGCGCAAC
The DNA here is from genome assembly GCA_000754455.1 of actinobacterium acAMD-2. Classification (GTDB taxonomy): domain Bacteria; phylum Actinomycetota; class Actinomycetes; order UBA12327; family UBA12327; genus AcAMD-2. The sequence goes on from JNSE01000008.1 coordinate 15,041, forward strand.
ATCCGGTAATCCAGCAAAGTGGTCAGGACTGCCAACGAAATGCCGATGATGATGTTGAGCAGATGCTTTTTCAGCACGCCTTGTGGGTCCAGCCCTAAGTCCAGTTGCCTCTGACGGGTTGCGGACCACACCAGCAGCGTTCCCACGAACAACAGCGCGAGAACCGCGCCCATCAACACCCAGTCGAGCCGACGCAACGTGGAATCGCGATCAAAAGCCCGGTCAACCGAACTTCGCCGGCGATACACATCAGTGGAGGGATAGCCCAGACTCATCGCTTAGCCACCGCCGGACGCTTGATCGAACCATCTTTGCCAATGGTGGGAAGCGCCGTCGGCAACCGTCCACCCGGGAGCACCGACTTGGAGGGACTGGCCGACGATCCCTTCACACCAAACAAGGCCTGGTAAATCTTTTTCACACCAGGTCCACTCGTCCCAGCACCGGTGCCACCCTGACTCACCATCATGACTACAACATATTGCGGATTGTCTGACGGCGCATAGGAGACAAACCACGATGTGTCGTCCTTGCCCGTGACCTGACCCGAACCGGTCTTCGCTGACACTGCTACAGGGAAGTCCTTGAATAGGCCCTTGCTGGTTCCATTTGTTGCCACCCCGCGTAGTGAACGTTGGATGTATTGCAACGTTGCCTTGTCGACGGGGATTTTCCCGTTTGCCTTCGGCTCAAACTTCTTAACCACTTTTCCTGATGGAGAAATGACAGCCTTGGCTACTTGGGGCTCCCACAACGTGCCGCCATTAGCGATAGCTGCGTACACCGTGGCCATCTGCAGTGGCGTGACCGCGGTCTCGCCTTGGCCAATGGCAAAGTCAGCAGCGAAACCACCCTTGTACTGCCCACCATCTACGCAGTTTTCCTTGGCAAAGGCCGTCAGGAGACGAGCACGCGTGCGATCGCCGATCTCGGGATAGCCCGTCTTGGCCCGCTTGCAGTAGGTGGCCTTGTTGTCCTTCCAGCGCTTAAGGACGTCGGCCCGATCCACCACACGGCCTGGGCGCTCGCCAGGCAAGTCAACGTTGGTCAACGAACCCAATCCGAAATCGCGAGCTGTCTTTACGAACCATTCGTCAGCTCCCCCAGCCTTCGGTGACAAACCGCCATCACGCACCCATGCGTCATAGCCCAAGCCATAGAACACCGTGTTGCACGAGACTTCAATCGCGCGACGAATCGTAATCGGCCCGAAAGCTTCAGATTCAAAGTTCTTCTTGGTTAAGTTTCCCACCTTGTATTCACGTGCACACTCATAAAGCGAATTGACGCTCTCTCCGGCTCGAACAGCTGCGGCAGTTGAAATGACCTTGAACGTGGAAGCGGGGATGTACTCGCCGGCCCATGCGCGCGACAACAGCGGAGTGTTGGAACTCGGATCGGTCAAGCTTCGGTATTCCTTTTGCGAGACTCCCCCGACCCAGACGTTCGGGTCATAGGAGGGGTAACTCGCCATTGCTACCACTGCGCCAGTTTTAGCGTTGAGCACTACAACCGAACCAGAGTCTGCTCGACACCCTCCATCACAGTTGTACGTCTTTCCAGCACGTGCCGCCATGATCTGAGTCTTAAGTGCCTTTTCAGCAACGGACTGAACGCGGGCGTCAAGGTTGGTCACCACGTAGTCGCCCGGTGTTGCATCCTGCGTCTCCACGGTTCCTGTGACGGAACCAGCGTTGTTCACCGCCAAGGACTTAAATCCTGGAATGCCGCGCAAATAGGTGTCGTAGGTGGCTTCTAGGCCGGCCCTCCCGATGAGGTCGGTTCGGCGAAATCCTGAGGACCCATCGCTGTACTCCTTATCGCTGACGGGTCCGAGATATCCCAATAGGTGTGCTGACTTTGCACCACCTGGGGCTGGGTAATCGCGCACGGTCGACAGTTCGGCCGTCACTCCGGGATACAACTCACGTCGCTCCATGATGCTTAACGCCACGTCAGTGGAAACATCTTTTGCGATGGGAATGGGTTGATACGGCGAACCGTTCCAGCACACAGGTGCTTTGGCTGCACCCTTACTGCCACAAAGCGTGAGCGAACCTTTGACCTTGCTCTCTCTCATCCCTAGCGTCTTACTTAAGCGTTTGATGACTGCTGCGCCATCATCTTTTTGCTTACCGACTGCAGTGCGATCGACAGACACCACAATCGTGGTTCGGTTTTGCGCCAACGGCCGGCCCTGGGAATCAAGAATCAATCCACGAACTGCCGGTGTGACCACTTCTCGCGTTCGGTTGTCCGCGGCGGCTCGCTGGTATTGCTCACCGCTCACCACTTGAAGGAAGAACAATCGACCAAAAAGCGTCAGCATCAATGAGACAATGAGCACCTGAAGGACAAGGAGGCGCAGTCGCGAACGATCGCTCACGGTTCCCTCCTTTGTCCGGCTAGTAGCGCGGGGAAGAGGGTTCGACCCACCGCAATGTGGCAGAAAGTGCGGGTAGAACAACAAGCGCTAGTAAGACAGCATAAAGACCTTGGGTTAACGCCTGTCCATAAATCTGTGACCAGCTGAAGGCTCGGGCGCCAACGAGTTGGGAAACCCCCGCATAGAGCGCCAAAGTCGACAATGCGCCCACGGCCACGACCAGGAGTGGGGTCAGCGAGGACCCCTGGCTGTCATCGGCCAACAGCCCCGTGAGGAATCCCACCAGCGCTAACACCAAAGGCCAAATCCCGAAGGTTCCCACTGCCGGCGGCATAACATCCAGAAACAGACCGGCGGCAAACCCGACAATGACTCCCTCAAGCGATCCGCGCGATAGTCCCCAGCCGACGACCAGCACCACGATCAAATCCGGTGTGGCTCCCGGCAATCCCAATTGACTCAAGACAACCGTTTGAAGCACTACCGCTGCCATCACCCAGACGGCAGCCACCAGAGATCGACCCCAAAAAACGGACATCACTTACGTCCCTGTTGGTGTCGGCCGCGGAGTACGTGCGCGCGTAACTGATGGAGTCGGCGTGGGCTTAGCCGTCGATGATGGCGTCAAGGTGATCGTCACCGTGGGTGCTGGTGTGGGCGATCGGGGAATCAAAGAATCACGCGGGTCACGGGCGGGAACCGCAACAACAACTCCCACTACATCAAGTGCAGAGAAGTTGACATAGGTTTTGACCACCGCTGTGCGGGTGAGTGAGCCAGCCGCGCCTTTGACTTCAGTGATGATTCCCATCGGGATACCGGGGATGAACGGTCGGTCGCGACGCGAACCAAAGGTCAGCAGTGGATCACCCTTGCGCAATGGTGCACT
>JNSE01000009.1:0-8705 GCA_000754455.1 actinobacterium acAMD-2
TCATGGTTTTCTTCGGGGTCTTTGGCACTATCGCTCTTGTCGGTCCGTGGGTATCGATCACTGTGGGCCTTGCAGACCTGTTCGCTATTTGTTTTCACCTCTTTGTCTTTGTGCTTTTCGCGGGATTCCTCGCCCTGGCAGCCGGAGCAGCGAGTGGGCGTAAGGGATTAGGCGTGGCTTTAGCTAGTGCTGTTTTTGCCTTGGGATTCTTAATTGAGTCGCTGGGCCGCAGCATTGACTGGCTTGGGCGCCTACGTCCCCTCAGTCCCTGGCGCTGGTACAGCAGCAGCCAGCCACTGAGCAACGGCATTGACTGGGGCGACTGTGGAGTCCTCGTGGGATCGGCCCTGGCAGTTTTGTGCCTGGGAGCGTGGCTGTTTAACCGACGGGACCTGCGCGGTTAACCCATTCGGCCTAGTCCAAACGGAGGAGCAGATAGTCCAATCGGGTCATGCCCTGCTGGCCGTCCTTGGCGGAAAATTGAAGGGTGAATCCACCCACTGATCTTGTTGAGGCGCTGCGCCAGGTTGATGGCGTTGCTGCAGCCAAGATCATTGATGATCCTCAGGGCGTTGGAACGTTGCAGTTGGCTCTCAGTGATGAGGCCGACGAGATCAGTGTTGCCATGGAAGTCAACAAGGTCCTGCGTGAACGCTTTGGGTTAGGTGTTGATCCTGATCGAGTGGAAGTCATTGACGATGTGGCCCCCGAGGACTTGCGTCTTGATGATCGAGAGGAGATCGCCCGTCGCGAAGCCGAGTTTCGCAATCTAGCTTTCCGTGCCGAAGCTCCAATTGACTCTGGCTACGCCCTTCCTCGCTATCGGGATCGACCCGAGACGTTGTTGCCTCCTGTCGCCGCACTCCCTGACATTGCTGCCCAGGCGCCGCCACGGGTGAAGATCGTCAGCCCCGCTGTTACACGGAATGCCCGCAAGCGATTGTCGATTCGTCGACTGCAATTGGTTTCTTCGCCCGATGGCGTCACAACTACGGTGACGTTGGGGATAGGCCCCAGCGTTTATGTGGGTCGCGCTACCGCAGCGTTGGATCCAGTTTCTGTTCATCGAGCAGTCGCCGAGTCCACCCTCACCGCCGTAAGTGGCTATCTAGCCGACGGCGGAACCGTTGAGCTGGAATGCATTGAAGTTGCGCCTGTGGAATCGGAGCAGGTTGCCCTTGTCGTTGTTCGGCTGCGTGAGGGTGGAACGATGTATCGCCTCACTGGCTCCAGTGTTGTTCGTGAGGATGTTCGTCAAGCAGTCATCCGAGCCACGCTGGACGCGGTAAATAGGCGCGTAGAAGCCATCATGGAGAAGGGGAGTGATTAAGCGTAATGACGATCATTAATAACGCTCCTTCCCTGGAAGTTGTGGGTGCACCGGCCATCGATCCAGCAGTTCTGGAGGATGCGCGCGCCCTAGGCATCGCCCCGGACTCGATCTTGGCCACCGAGGTGCTCGATGGCGGTCGTGGTCGCCGAGCCTGGCGCGTCAGGACTGCTTCAGCGGACTTCGTCCTCCATCGTCGCCAGTTTCTTGGCGATGAAGACGTGGCAACAACAGTTGCAGCTTCAATAGGGGTTGGCCCTGAAGTTGTCAGCAGTCATGTTGCCAGTGGCTTGATTTTGACAAAGTGGCTAGACGGATCAGTCCCTACCGCACCGCAATTGCGCGAGTCATTTCTTCCAGAACTTGCTCAAGCGTTACTTAAAATTCATTCAGTTACGAGCATTCATGGTCAACCAGTCACCGAGGTAGTTTCTGGAATTGATCCGTTGATGACGCGCGCGGACTACTTGGCGACGATCAAGGGACATAGCGATATTCCGCAATGGGTTCGAGCAGTGTTGGACATGGATGAGCTAGATGTGATCGCTCACCAACTCGGCCGCATCAGTTCCGCCCAGCCGATGGTCCTCATTCATGGAGATCCTGTTCCAGGAAACATCGTGACTACGCCAAGGGGCGTGAAGTTTGTTGACTTTGAGTACGCCGGTGCCGGAAATGCCTGGTACGAGGTCGGTCACGCAGTAGCCGCGCTCAACCTTTCCCACGAGGAGATCATCGAGTTTTCCTGCCACTACGCCGATGTGTCCGCTGCACCCGCGATTGAGGGTTGGTCCTATTTGGCAGCCCAAGCCTGGGCTGTCTGGGTGGCCATGGCCAAAGACCCCGGTGCACACACGCCTATGTGGCAAGAATGGGCTCAATTGGCTACCCAACGCCTACTCGATGCCCGTGCCGGTGGAGATTTCGAGCGCATTCTCGCCGAACTGGGCTAGCAAAATACGGCTCAGGCGTGCCGTGCGTGCCTCGGTCAGCGAATCGGCATAAAGTGAGGGTCTGACTCACTTCCCCGAGGATGTGCCCGTGATTCGTTTTGATGACGTCACCAAGATCTACCCCGGCCAGACGCGGCCGGCGCTGGACGATGTCTCGCTGGAGATTGAAAAAGGCGAGTTTGTCTTCTTAGTAGGAACCTCTGGGTCAGGAAAGTCCACCTTCTTGAAACTCGTCCTTCGTGAGGAAAAGACCTCCGATGGCCGCATTCATGTCCTGGGTAAGGACCTCTCCCGTTTGAGTCAGTGGAAGATTCCTGTCCTTCGGCGACAGGTGGGAACGGTGTTCCAAGACTTCCGCTTGCTTCCCAATAAGACGGTCGCGGAGAACGTCGCATTCGCATTGGAAGTTATTGGTCGGCCCGAGCACCAGATCGCCAAGGTCGTTCCTGAGGTGCTCGAGCTCGTGGGCTTGGCAGGCAAGGAAGATCGCCGCCCCGACGAACTCTCTGGTGGCGAGCAACAGCGAGTTGCTATTGCCCGCGCATTCGTGAACAAGCCCATGTTGTTAATCGCCGACGAGCCCACTGGAAACCTTGACCCCAACACCAGCGTCGGAATTATGAAGTTGCTGGATCGAATTAATCGCACGGGCACGACCGTCATCATGGCTACTCACGATGCGGCCATCGTTGACCAGATGCGTAAACGTGTGATTGAACTCGATGGTGGACACCTTGTTCGTGACCAATCCCGTGGCGTCTACGGCTATGCCCGTTGATCTGAACCGTCCCAACAACTCGTAAGGAACTCATGCGCGCCCAATTCGTAGTCTCTGAGGTGGCTATCGGCCTTCGCCGAAACCTCACGATGACCATCGCTGTGGTTGTTACCGTTGCGATTTCTTTGGCGTTATTTGGTGCGGGGTTGTTGATGCGCGCTCAAGTCAGCACGATGAAGGACTTTTGGTACGACAAAGTCGAGGTATCAGTTTTCTTGTGTAGCGATCAAAGCGATGCTTCACCATGTATTGATCCCACTAGTGGCCGCGCCCAAAACATCACAGCAGCTCAGCGCTCACAATTGGGTAAGGACCTCAAGTCGTTGCCACAGGTCGAGACCGTCTTTTACGAAAGCAAGCAAGAAGCATTCGTACGTTTTAAGGAGCAGTTCAAGGATTCGGCTATCGCCAATAACGTGACTGCTGATGCGTTGCCCGAGTCTTATCGCATCAAACTGAAGGATCCAACGCAATACGTCATCGTGGCAAGCGCCATTGAGGGTCGTCCTGGCGTGGAGCAAGTGCAGGACCAACGCGCGCTACTCGATCGGTTCTTCAAGTTGCTCAACGGGCTGCAAGTTTTTGCACTTGTGATCGCCTGCTTCCAACTCTTGGCAGCTGCCTTGTTGATCTGGAACACGATTCGCGTAGCAGCGTTTAGCCGTCGTCGCGAAACTGGAATTATGCGACTGGTAGGCGCGTCAAACTTCTATATCCAGTTGCCGTTCTTGCTTGAAGGAGCATTGGCTGGACTCGCAGGCGCACTCATTGCTTCCACGGGACTCGTTGGGGTGAAGTATTTCTTCGTTGATCAGCGGTTGGCCGAAAGCTTTAAGTTCACCACCTTCATCGGCTGGGACTCGGTGTTCGCCGTCATTCCCATTCTGATTCTTTTGGGTGCGGGACTGTCAGCTTTGGTTTCGTTCCTCACGCTGCGGAAGTATTTGCGCGTCTAATGGCCAAGGAACAGGGCCGCAAACTCATTGCCTCAAACAAGAAGGCGCGCTACGAGTACGCCATTGAGGACACGTTTGAGGCCGGCATGATGTTGACCGGCACTGAAGTGAAATCTTTGCGGGCTGGACGCGCTTCGCTTATTGATGGTTACGCCGCGATCAAGGATGGCGAAGTCTGGTTGCACGGTGTACACATCTCCGAATACACCGAAGGCACCTGGAACAACCACGAACCTCGGCGCCCCCGCAAGCTCCTGTTGCACGGACATGAGATTGACAAGTTGATTCAAAAAACGAAGGAAAAGGGCTTCACGATTGTGCCGCTGTCCCTGTACTTCAAGGACGGCAAAGCCAAGGTTGAAATTGGTGTGGCCCGAGGTAAGAAGATCCATGACAAGCGTCAGGCGTTGGCTGAACGTCAGGCTACGCGTGAAACTGCTCGTGCCATTAGTGATGCTCGGCGGAACAATCCAAGCGCCTAATCTGTTGTACACAGCGCTTCGTGGTCGTGCGTGAGAAATATGTCTGACGCGTGGCGTACCATAGGGTCATAACTAAACAGGGGGGTGAACGGTTTCGACTTCGGATGTCGATGCAGAGGAAGCGGGCCGAGGAATTCGGTACTGATCTCGTGAACCATGTGCCGTAAACCAATAAGTGCCGATAACACGCGCACTGGCTTCGCACTCGCCGCCTAGGCGAGAGCTCTAAGTAAGCCCGTCAGCCCGAGAGTGCTTCCGGCTCGGGATCTGGCGTCGCTAGGAAGCTCAACTTCACCGCTGGGTCACGCAGTGGTGAGGGACATCAAACAGTGACTGAGCCTGTCGACGACTTGCCTGTGTGATCGTCGGGGCTAAGAAAAGCGCAGCAGGCTGCGCCCGGAGAAGCTCTGCTCCGGTACCGAAGGACCCGGGTTCGATTCCCGGCACCTCCACAAAAAACGCTTTGCCCCTGTTCGGGCAAGGCGCTTTTTTCGTGTGGAGTTGACTCGGGAATCGGGAGGAGTTACCCCGTGGGGGTGACGACGGATCCCGGCACCTCCACAAAAAACGCTTTGCCCCTGTTCGGGCAAGGCGCTTTTTTCGTGTGGAGTTAGCCGTTGGGGCGTGGGACGATAGGACAATGTTGCTTGAGTCACGCGTAGCGCTCATTACTGGCGGAACCCGCGGAATCGGTCTGGCCGCCGCGCGAGGTATTGCCGAAGCGGGCGCGACTGTCATCTTGCTCGGAGTTGACGGCGATAGGGCTGTAGCCGCTGCCGAAGGGTTGCAGGCCGATGGGCACGATGCGATCGGAATTGTCTGCGATGTCTCAGATCCCCGTGCGGTTTATGCGCTGCCGGACCTACTGGGTCCCTTGGGGGCTGTTGACATCCTCGTCAATAGTGCTGGAGTGATGGCCGAGCGCATGTCAAAAACTCTGCGAACGTCGCCCGAGGAGTGGCGGCGGGTGATGTCGGTGAACCTCGACGGCTCGTTTTACGTCACCAGCACCTTCGTGCCGGGCATGGTTGAGCGACGTTGGGGTCGCGTGATCAATGTGTCGGCTTGTTTAGGTCGACTTACTGGTCCTGGAACAGGGGGAGGGCTAGCGCCCTATCGAGTGTCGAAGGCCGGCATGAATGCGATGACGCGCAACCTCAATTCTGAATTACGTAGCGGGGCAGTCGGAGTCCTGGTTGACGCGATGTGTCCGAATCATTGCCGCACCGACATGGGTGGGCCCGATGCGCCCCGATCGGCCGAACAAGGGGCCGACACCATCATGTGGCTTGCCACTCGGCCCGATGATTCGCCCACAGGTTTGCTGTGGGAAGACCGAGAGGTCGTGCCGTGGTAGCTCGGAGGAACTCCTAGGGTGTTCCGTTTTCACTAGGAATCCGGCGAACCCAGTGGTCCTCGGTGGCTTTGAGGATTGTCAAAGTGATCACGATGATCACGAGCTGAGGGGGCTATCGCCCGATTGGCTGATCCCCATAGACTGTGCGAAATTGTTGAGTCGAGTCAGGGAGTTCTTGTGGGTTTAGGTCCAGTTGACGTCGTCATTATCGGATTTCCAGGTAACAAGTTCACCGGTCAGATCGCTCCGGCGATCCTTGAGCTGGTGGAGAACAGGACCATTCGCATCATTGACTTGCTCTTCGTGAGCAAGGACTCCGATGGAGTGGTGACCACGTTTGAAATCGCCGACCTTGACCCCGAGATCGGCCCGAGCTTCTTGGCCGTTGAGGTTTCTCAACCTGGTGCACTGGACTTTGATGACGCTGAGGAAATCAGCGAGGATCTGCCCGCAAACAGTTCAGCGCTCCTCGTTGCTTTTGAAAACACCTGGGCATCTCGCTTTACCGATGCCATTCGTGCCGCCGATGCTGTCGTCATCGACCAGATTCGCATTCCCGCCAATGCTGTCGAAGAATTGCTTTCCTAGTCCGAAGATCCTTCTCTGAAAGGTTGTTGTCATGGGTTTAGTACGAGTTGCAGCACGAACCGCAGTGATTTCTGGAACAGCGACGGCCGTGTCCGGTCGAGTCGCACAACGTCAAGCGCTTCAGTACAACGAAAAGGTCCAGGCCCAACAAGCCTCGGCCCCCGCAGCCGCCCCGGCAGCAGCCCCGGCCGCCGACGACTCGATGGCGAAGTTGCAACAGTTGGCTGACCTTCATAGCCAGGGCGTCTTGTCCGATGAAGAGTTCACCGCCGCGAAGGCCAAGGTTCTCGGCATCTAGCAAACGCAGTGCCATTCGGTAGTGGTTATGGCACACTAACGTGACCCTTAAGTCCCTTTTCGCCACGCAGGTGGTTTCCCGGAGGAATGCTGTGAAGATTTTGATCCTTGGTTGTGGCCAGGCTGGTCTGAAAGTTGCCGAGCAGGCAAAGGCAAAGGGTTGGGAAGTCATCGGCACGACAACGACGGAAGGTCGCGTCGCCGAAATTGAAGCAGTGTGTGACAAGGCGGTAGTTGTCCTTGGTTCAGATCGCGAAGGCGTGAAGGCTGCCGCCGAGGGAGTGGACGCCATCGTCGTTTCGGTGAGCCCGTCCGCAGTTCGCTCGGCCAAGAAGGAAGACCGCGGACCGATCTATCAAGAGGTGTTGGTTGAGTCGGGCTTGAGTGCCTCGGCCGCACACGATCGCGTGATCTTCATGTCCTCAATTTCGGTTTATGGCGATGGAACGCAAGAGTCCGGTCAGTTCCTGACCGAAGCAACCCCTCGCGCCATTAACGACGAGCCATCCACCATCTTCTTCTCCGCTGGCGAGGATGCAGCAATGCAAGCCGCCCATGGCACGGTCTTGCGTCTGCCCGACATCTACAGTGCAGACAGTGACTTTGGCGAGCGCGTGCAATTGGCCCACGAATACATGGGTGGATCTACCCCCTTTGATCGCGCTGATGCCTACCACCCCATTCACGTGGAAGATGTCGCTCGAGCCGTGATCCACATTTTGGAAAATGACGTGGAAGGTCGATACAACGTCGTTCCCGATGGCGTCGTGCCAGCACCGACCGTGGGTGACTTCTGGGACAAGATCGCGGACAAGACCGGCCAAGAAAAGCTGGAATTCCGCGGCGAGATCCGCACTCCGGTGCAGCAGTCAACCTCGGAGAAGTTCCGCGCAACTGGATTTGAGTTCAAGCACCAAATCAGCGAAGTCGTTTAGTCAGAGTCGGGCGCAGCGATTTGGTTGCGCCCGTTCTGCTTTGCCCGGTACATGTACTCATCGGCAAGTTGAATAGCTGTTAAGCCGTGATCATCGCGGGCGACCGCTGATGCCAAGCCAATGCTGATCGTCAACCGAGCAGTGCCGTCTAACGCTTCCACACCGTGTCGAATCTTTTCGGCCAGAATGATTGCGCCATTGCGATCGGTGCCCGGCAGGACGGCAATAAACTCTTCGCCACCAAGCCGTCCGACGAAGTCGCTTTCACGAATAGTTGACTGCAGAACACGTGCCACGGATGCCAACATTTCATCACCAACCGCGTGACCGTACGTGTCGTTGATGTCTTTGAAGTTGTCCAGGTCCATCATCAACACGTGGTAGGGCGTGTGGGTGCGTTGCATTCGCTTGTATTCGTCTTCAATGCGCTCAATGCTGGCCAGCCGATTGGGAAGGCCCGTGAGCTGATCCCGCCGTGCCAGGTCTTCTAGTTGAATGTTGGCGCGCTCAAGTTCCTGTGTGCGCTCCTCGACGCGACTTTCAAGTTTTTCGTTCAAGATGCCTAAAGCATCAACCATCGCGGCCAGTTGATTCTGCTTGTTGCGAAGGTCGGAAATATCATCAGCGATAACCAGAATGCGTGGCGATCCTTCTGGACCGATCAAAGGGACCTTGACTGAGCGGTAGTAGCGCACTTCGCCGGTGGATACGTCAGTTGACGTTTCCTCAACGACAACCGTTTGGCCAGCATCCATGACGCGATGGAAATCATCAAGGTAGTGCTGAACTTGTTCCTGATTCGGGTTGAAGGCTGCTGCGGTGTTGCCAATCATCAATTCATGAGTAGTTCCGTAGAGGTCAGCGAGGGTCTTGTTGGCCAACAGAAACTTGCCGTCATAATCCTGGATCATGATCATGCTGGGGCTTGAGTCAATAACGGCGCGAAGGAGTAGCGCATCTAATGCGACTCGATCCCATCGCAACAGGGCTGAATCCGAATCAGTGGCGCTTGGGCCAGTGGCTTGGCAG
>JNSE01000009.1:8738-18102 GCA_000754455.1 actinobacterium acAMD-2
TGGTGTCGTCTCGCCCCGTTGTCATTAGATTCCCCGTTCGCTAGATATATGAACGCTAGACCTGTCTATCGGTAAAATGGAGGCAAAACCTGAGGCACAAGGCCAAATGGGGACAAATGGTCCCGAGTTAGAGGGCTAAAGGCTTAATGGGGGCAGTGATCAGTGCCGGATTGGATTTCCAATCAACACCAGGCATGTCAATGTAAAGCTCAATCTCATTGAAGATCTTCACCACTTCGCGAACGTAGAGGACCAGGTGTCCGAGTTCCTTGATCTGCATTATCGCTCCTCGAGGGTGGTTCCAGTTTCAGCGCTAGCGAGCGTGGTCTATTCCCGCTCCCTAATGGGGAACGAGTCGGCCAGCGATTGCTGGCCCGAAATCTGGACCAGCTCCAACACAGCGCGATGACGGTCAGCGATGCGATATTGCCCCACAGGCCGCCGCGAGAGTAAGGAGCGGCTGCGGGGATGAGAATGACGGCGATACACAAGATGACAAAAGAGTCGAGACTGCGAGCCCCCAAGGTTTCCAGGAAACCCAAAACGGGTGTGAGGAATTGTCGATCGAGTAGCCAGGTCGTTATCCAGTAGGCCAGAACCATGGCGGCCAAACCAAAGATGATCCGCCCCGGACCAATGTTGTATTTGTCGAACCAGTCGCTAGCCCAAGCTCGCATGGGCGCGCCGGGCGTGAGATTAAAACGTCCAAGAATTTGGGCAAGGACGCTCAAGGTAAGGAAGGTGCCGGCGCTGATGTAGAGAGCCGCTTTGGTCAGGAGTGTTTCCCGAAGTCGCCACTGCTTCCAGTTCCAGCCAACAATGGCTGCGATGACAAAGGGAAATTGCCACGCACCCCAGTTGAATCCCGCTTGTGATTCCTGCAAAGCAGGCAGGACTGTGAGGGAAGGCCATTGCAACGCGAGGAGATACACACCGCAACTCAGTAGTGCTAGCGCAGTAACTTTTGCATGTCGCAGTAGTGCGAATGCTCCCGTTGAAGCGATGAGCAAGACGACGTACATCGGCAAAATATCAAGGTAGCGAGCTGGAAGTTGCAAGGTAGCCGCCAGCCACAGTGAATTCCACCAGCCGTCAAACGCAGATGCTTGCGGTAAGCCCGAGTTTGACTCAACAGCTCGCCCAACGATGAGGGCAAGGGTAAGGAGGCCAAAACTAATGATGAATAGGAGTTCCGCACGGTCAATGAGTCGGCGATAGTTGGGTTGTCCTGTGCGCTCGGTGGAACTTCGCTGCATCATCCCCAGGACTAATCCTGAGAGGAAGACAAAGCCAAAAGCTCCGTCAATCCAAAATGGTGCGTGAATCCCGGTGTCCAGGAATGACCCGTAACTCATATGCCGGATGACCATGGAAACGATGCAGATTCCGCGCACGACGTCTAGGGCTCGATCACGTTTGCGGTATTCCACTGACGAAGAATAGGGCGTAATCAGTAAGGGCTGCGCGGGTAGGCAAGCACGAAATCACACCCCAGATGTGTGACGGGTGTGACTGTAGTGAATACTTAATGGTGAACGGGTCACACCAGTGGTCCGCAACGGTCGATTGCTCCCAGCCCAAGAACGACGGGCTCCCCTTCAGTTACGTGAGCGGGTTTGGCAAATGGCCACCCAACACGTCTGAGAGGACGACTGTGTCTACGCACGCCTCAAGCACCCTAGTTTCGCCTGCCTCAACAAATTCCCAACCGAGCTTTGCCGACTTGGGAGTACCAGATGCGCTCGTTGAGCGCTTGGCACTCGACGGCATCATCACCGCTTTTCCGATCCAGGCCGCCACGCTTCCTGACTCCTTGCAAGGACGCGACGTCCTGGGCCGTGGCCGCACTGGTTCGGGCAAGACCTTGGCCTTCTCTTTGGCCTTGATCAATTCCTTGTTGGAATCACCTGCGCCTCGCGAGCAGTACTCGCCGCGCGCTTTGGTTTTGCTCCCCACGCGTGAACTTGCACAACAAGTTGCTGACGTGATTGCGCCGCTGGCCAAGGCCGTACGCATGCGCGTTGCCTCGGTGTACGGCGGTGTGGGCTATGGACCGCAGATCAACGCCCTCCGCAACGGAGTGGACATCGTCATCGCGTGCCCTGGGCGCTTGGAAGACCTGATTGAAAACGGTCAATGCAAATTGGATTTCGTTCAAGTCACCGTTTTGGACGAAGCCGACCACATGGCAGACCTTGGATTCCTGCCTGCGGTTAAGCGCCTCTTGGAATTGACCCCTGAGGGTGGTCAGCGACTGCTGTTCTCGGCGACGTTGGACAAGGGTGTGGACCAAATCGTCCGCAAATACTTGCAAAACCCGATTACTCACGCAGTTGATCCCAATGATTCGGATATGCCGATCATGACTCACCATGTTTTCTCCGTCACAGGTGGCGAGAAGGCCGAAGTCATTCGCCAGCTCGTTTCCGGCGAAGGCAAAACTGTGGCCTTCACCCGTACCAAGCACGGTGCCAAGAACTTGGCTCGTCGCTTGACCGAAAGTGGCATTCCCGCCGTGGAACTGCATGGAAACTTGTCTCAAGCGGTTCGCGCAAAGAACCTGGCTCGCTTCTCTACTGGCAAGGTTCGTGTGCTGGTAGCCACTGACATTGCCGCTCGAGGAATTCACGTTGACGATGTTGCACTGGTGCTTCATGTTGATCCGCCAGAGGAGCACAAGGCTTATGTTCACCGCTCTGGCCGCACAGCCCGCGCCGGTGCTGAAGGCATCGTGGTCACCATGGCTACACCTGCACAACATGGCAGCGTCAAGTCATTGATGAAGTTGGCCGGTATCAAGCCATTCATGCGTCCGGTCAAGCCCGGCGATGAAGCGATTACTGACATTTCCGGTCCACGCGCGGAATTGATTCACACTGCTTATGTCGAAGAGCCCGAACCAGCTCCACGCCGTGACCGCGCTTCGCGCAGTTCGGGGCAAGGTTCAGCGCGTCCCTCATCAAGGAGCGGAGACCGCAGTCGCGCTCCTCGTGAAGCCTCACGCCCGCGTCGCGATGACGCGCGCCCCAGTTCTAGTCGACCTCGTCGCGATGATGCTGCACCGTCACGTCGCGACAGTTTCGCACCGTCACGTCGCGACAATGGCGCCCCCGCTCGTCGCGATGATCGTCCGGTACGCGATGAATCGCGAACCAGTAGCCGTCCCGCGCGCGATGCACGCTCGAGCAGTGGGCGCCCCACGCGCAGTTACGAATCAGGCGCTGACCGAACTGCACGTAGCTACGAATCACGCGACGCTCGTCCAAGTCGTGGTTCGGATGATCGTTCGAGTCGCGATGCCCGTCCCGCACGTAGCTACGAATCACGCGATGCACGTCCAAGTCGTGGTTCCGATGATCGTTCGAGTCGCGATGCCCGTCCCTCACGTAGCTACGAATCACGCGATGCTCGTCCTGCGCGCGGAAATGATGACCGGCCCCGTCGTGACGACTCGCGTTCAACGAGTCGCCCTTCTCGCGATGACCGCCCCCGTCGTGACGATGCACGCGGCACATCTAAGCGGTCAGCAGGAAGTCGCTCGGAGTCTGATCGCCCACGCAGCGAACGACCAACGAGTGATCGTCCGCGCTCAGATCGCCCTCGCTCAGATCGACCCACGTCCGGCAAGACTGCGGAGTCACGCGCCGCGAAGCCACGCGCACGCGGTCCCAAGAAGGCCCCTGGTGCTGGTGTGACGCCACGAACCAAGAAAGTGCACCGTAAGGGTCCGTCATCACGTGGAACTGCTCCTGCTGCAACGCGAGGAACAGGTACTCGTTCGCGCTAAGAGTTAGTGGCTACGCGGAGCGCTGAATGTTCCGGGTGAGACTTCTACTTCCAAATACGTGCGTTTGTGGTCCAGGCCTTGGTCTTCAAGGTCTGGACCAAACACGTGGTCAAACATCAAGTTCGCACCGGTCCAGCCCAGCACTGAGGCAAGTCCATCGGATGCGGGCGAGTGATAGTCGAGGGCTTTATAAGCCTTGGTCATGAGTTGAACGCGCCTGGCTTCAACAGCTGCAGCATCGGCGTCCGTTCGTGATTGGGCCTGCGCATGCAACGTCGTCCAGTGCTCGGTGAGCTCGAGCAGGAACGCCTGGGCAGGCTCTAGCCCGCTGTGCTTCAAATACATCAACACCGACATCGTCGAACCAATTTGATTGGTGAAGTACGGGTCTGGTGCAGGTTCGGGTCCCGCGCGATGCTCAACCAGTGCAGGCCAGTGTTTCTTGAGCACCTCGGCGTAACCGAGCATCCAGCGACCGTAGTACGTGCGATCAAACACAACATCGGCAATCGGCAAGAGGTCAGCACCCAGGATCAACACCTGAGGCATTTCAAAAATAACCGTGGTGAGCGCCGGGAAGTCAAAACCCTCCGCTGGCCAAATGTGGAACAGATGTTCATTGAGCATGTTTTCGCGATGGAAGCGGTAGGCCGTAAGACGGCTGATCTTGGGATCGGTGAAGTTGCGCAGTCGAACGCGGCCAGCCTCATTGGTTGCGGTGGCTTCGTACGTTCGATCAGAGATGCGTTCGTCCACGGGCATCGGCTCTAGCGCGATGGCCCGTTGAATGATGTCGAGCTGCGCATCATTGAGGCCAAGGGTGTCCTTCGGATCAATGGCAAACATGGTGGTCCTTGAGGTTAGGAGATCACGTCATCTGGGTGGTGGAAGACAAAGCCAGCATCGCGCAGTTTCTTGCTGGATACCTGCTTCATTGGGGTCTTGAGCTCGCCCCGGAACTCCAAGTGAGGCTGACCGGATTCGTCGGCCAGGCGGTCAAAGGCTTCCTTGTTCGTGGGGGAGGGCGCTAAGTCAGGAACGCAGTTGTAGGCCCCTGTCAGATCGTGTTCTAGGACAAAAAGCAGGGCGTCAGCGACGTCTTCAACGTGCACGCGATGCAAGCGTCCGGATCCGGCGAAGGACACCGACCCGCCCATGTGTTCATGGGCGAGCCTTACGCGAGCGGTGAAGTCAATGTCACGCGGATGGCCATAGATATCGGCCAGGCGAAGGACGGTGCCACCTGGGCTGGACAAGATCGCATCTTCGGCTAGGGAGTAATAGATCGTGGATGGCTCATCCGATGTTGAGCGGGGAGTGTTTTCGTTGATGAGGTCGCCATCGCCCTGCAAGCCATCGGCATAAACCGAAATAGAAGACATAAACACCACTCGCTGGCACGCCTGCACCGAACTCTTGCATGACTCAACGAGAACATCGCGGTAGGACTGTTCGCGCTCTTCAATAGTGCGTGATTGCATGATGGGCGGGGAGACAGAGACCAAAATTGCGTCACAGTCCGCCGCTGCAGCCTTAACAGCTTCCCGGTCTGCGCCACGAACAACTAAGCCCTTATCCGCGACCTGCTCAATTTCAGCGATACGCGATTCCCGGGTCGTGGTGGCGACAACTTCCCACCCCAGAGCCTTCGCCCGGGTGGCCACTGCGAGCCCGGCATTGCCGCAGCCAAGAATGAGCAGTTTCATTCGAGATCCCATCTAAGGTGAAACGGATGTGGCTGATGTGACGTAGGCCATAGGTTCTATGCCTAATCAGCACCCTAGTGCGGACAGTGTCGCAAAGATCACGCCTACCAGGTTGGCTTTTCGGAAAGGGCATAAGGCACGCTAGAGGTCTACCGCGAGGTAGTAATCAAGCGAAAGCGAGTAGATATACATGACCGTTCCAGGTTTTGAAAACGCTCCAACCAAAAACAAGAAGCTTCTTGAGTGGGTTGAGCAAACCGCAGCACTGACCCAACCAGATCGCATTGAGTGGTCTGATGGTTCGCAAGAAGAGTGGGATCGCTTGACTGCTCTCTTGGTCGAACAGGGCACCTTCATCAAGTTGAACGAAGCCAAGCGTCCGAACTCGTTCTTGGCTCGCTCCAACCCCAAGGATGTTGCTCGCGTTGAAGACCGCACGTTCATTTGTTCACTGGATGAAGCCGATGCAGGTCCGACGAACAACTGGCGCGACCCGGTCGAGATGAAGACCGAATTGAAGACTTTGTTTGCCGGCTCCATGAAGGGCCGCACGATGTACGTGGTGCCTTTCTCGATGGGTCCGCTTGGCTCACGTATTTCGCAGCTCGGTGTCGAAATCACCGACAGTCCTTACGTTGTTGTCAACATGCGCATCATGACGCGCATGGGCCGCGCCGCACTTGACTTGATCGGCGAAGACGGCGACTTTGTTCCTGCCTTGCACACGGTGGGATCACCGTTGGCCGAAGGTCAAGCCGATGTTGCTTGGCCCTGCAGCGACACCAAGTACATCGTTCACTTCCCCGAAACCCGCGAGATTTGGTCCTACGGTTCTGGCTATGGCGGAAACGCCCTGCTGGGTAAGAAGTGCTTCGCTTTGCGTATTGCTTCGGTTATGGCTCGCGACGAGGGTTGGCTGGCCGAGCACATGCTCATTCTCAAGCTCACCTCGCCGAAGGGCAACACGCGTCACATCGCTGCTGCATTCCCGTCCGCATGTGGCAAGACGAACTTGGCAATGCTCGAGCCGACTATTCCTGGTTGGAAAGTTGAGACCGTTGGCGACGACATCTGCTGGATGCGCTTTGGTGATGATGGCCGCTTGTATGCGATCAACCCAGAAGCTGGCTTCTTTGGTGTTGCTCCTGGAACCGGTGACAGCACCAATGCCAATGCCATTGCTGCGTTACACGGCAATGTGATCTTCACCAACGTTGGATTGACAGACGACGGTGACATCTGGTGGGAGGGCATGACCGACGAACCGCCAGCTCACTTGATTGACTGGAAGGGTAATGACTGGACTCCGGCTTCCGAAGATCCAGCCGCCCACCCCAACGCTCGTTTCACTGCTCCAGCCGACCAGTGCCCGATCATCGCCGACTCGTGGGAGGACCCCGCGGGCGTTCCGATCGATGCGATCTTGTTCGGTGGACGTCGTGCCACGAACGTTCCGTTGGTCAACGAGTCCTTTGACTGGGAGCACGGTGTCTTCATTGGTGCCACTGTTTCGTCTGAACAGACCGCTGCTGCAGAAGGAACCGTGGGAGCTTTGCGCCGCGACCCCTTCGCCATGCTTCCGTTCTGTGGCTACAACATGGCTGATTACTGGGGCCACTGGCTTAAGGTCGGCAAGTCAACTCAGGCGGACAAGTTGCCCAAGATCTTCCAGGTCAACTGGTTCCGCAAGAATGCTGAAGGCAAGTTCATCTGGCCTGGCTTTGGCGACAACAGCCGCGTCTTGGCGTGGATCATCGGTCGATTGGACGGCGACGTCGACGCCATCGAAACCCCGATTGGTCGTTTGCCCAAGATTGAAGATCTCAACCTTGATGGCCTGGATATCTCCGACGAAACGATCACCGAGTTGTTCAAGGTGGATGCAGCGTCATGGACGGCTGAAGCCGACTTGACTCAGGAATACTTTGAGCAGTTTGGTGAGCACACCCCCAAGGAGCTGTTCGCGCAACTTGATGGCTTGAAGCAGCGCTTGTCCTAGAAGGTTTCCTTCCCCTTGCTGAGCCCGTCGAGATTCTCGGCGGGCTCAGCTGTTTCCGCTTCTACAGAGCAGGCGGATTAAGGGTGGCGACCATCATCGCTTTGATGGTGTGCATTCGATTTTCAGACTGATCAAAAATCACGTGCGCGTTGGCTTCAAAAACCTCGTGACTGACTTCGACTCCATCGAGTCCAAAGGATGCATGAATCTGCTCACCGATTTCGGTGCGGCGGTCGTGATAGGCCGGAAGACAGTGCATCAGCTTGACTGCTGAGTTACCGGTCCGTTCAAGTTGGTGGGCGTCTACGCGGTAGGGCTTGAGGTCGGCGATGCGCTGAGCCCACACTTCTTTGGGTTCACCCATCGACACCCAGACATCGGTGGAGACGAAATCGGCACCAGACAATCCTTCGTCAAGGTCGTCAGTGATCGTGATCCGGGCACCTGATTTTTCGGCCAATACCCGCGCGGTTGCCACGATGGATTCCTCCGGCTGCAGTGATGCGGGGGCGCACAGGCGAACATCAAGCCCGAGCAGCGCACCGGTGATCAAGGTGGAGTTACCCATGTTGTTGCGCGCATCACCGATGTAGGTGTGGGCGATCTGGTCCAGCGGCTTTCCACTGTGTTCGCGCATGGTCAGTACATCCGCCAACATCTGCGTGGGGTGGAAACGGTCGGTCAAGCCATTCCAGACCGGGACCCCGGCGTAGCGGGCCAACTCCTCAACAGATTCCTGCGACGAGCCCCGAAATTCAATTCCGTCATACATGCGCCCGAGGACTCGGGCAGTGTCGGCGATCGATTCCTTGTGGCCGATTTGCGAGCCATCAGGAGAGAGGTACGTCACGCTGGCGCCTTGATGGGCGGCGGCCACCTCAAAGGCAGCGCGTGTGCGAGTCGAGGTCTTTTCAAAGATTAAGGCGATACAGCGGCCTACTAACCGTTGCTCTTCCACGCCGGCGGCTCGGTCTGCTTTGAGAGCAGCGGCATAAGCCACCAAGGCAATGAACTCATCGCTGGTGTGGTCTTGCTCTTTGACTAAAGAACGACCTTGCCAGGTGGACAGCACGTCGGTTCCTCTCGCTTCGTATGGTGAAGGGTTAATGGTGTCACGGTCTCCTGCAAATCGGACGCCTCGCCGGCCCAAACAAGCCCAGAATCGCAGCGCGCCGGCACACTCCTCGCCGTGGAGCCGCGAAGGTGTCAAGGACAGGCAGGCAGGGTCTCAAAGCGGTAACCGCGGGCCTTGAGTGTACGTAGAACGCTCTTCAGCGCGGTGGCGGTTTGGCTTCGGTTTCCGCCGCCATCGTGCATCAACACGATAGTCCCGTTGCTCGTCCCACGCACGACGCGTCGGGCAATAGCGCTAGCTCCGGGGCGTCGCCAGTCATTGGCATCAAGACTCCACATCACCGTGCGCATGCTCAACGTTTGGCTTACCCGTCGAACGCGGTTGTTGAATGCGCCATAGGGGGGACGTTGACATACAGGCTGACGGATTCCTTGGCGACGGATCGCACGGTTGGTGCGAGTGAATTGCGATGAGATTTCAGTCGAACTGAGCCGCGTGAGATTGGGATGACGCCAGGTGTGGTCTTGGACCGAGTGGCCTTCGCGCGCAATGCGTCGCATCGTGGCTTCACGTGTACGAATCTGGCTTCCAATCACAAAGAAGGTCGCCTTCGCGTTGTAACTCTTCAGGACGTTAAGAACTGCTGGCGTGTAGCGCGAGGGCCCATCATCGAAGGTCAGATAGACGACCTTGCCGCTGGTTGCTTTGGGTCCGCGATAGATCGCTGGCTTGAGGACAGCCGAGGCCTGCACTGTCTGCGCTGCAGGCTGAGGTGCTGGAAGGGGTTCATTGCCATT
>JNSE01000010.1 GCA_000754455.1 actinobacterium acAMD-2
GACGGTGGAAATTCCCACCCGCATGGCGCCCTTGTCGCGCAAATGACGCGTCAGCGCACGTGTGTCAATGCGACTGATGCCCACCACGCCAGCTTCAACTAGGTCGTCTTCGAGGGTGCGCTGGCTACGCCAGTTCGATGCAATGCGCGATGGTTCGCGCACGACATACCCGGCGACCCAAATCTTGCGGCTTTCCTCGTCGGTGGTGTTCATGCCCGTATTACCGATATGTGGCGCGGTCATGACCACGACTTGCCGGTGGTACGACGGATCGGTGAGAGTTTCTTGATACCCACTCATGCCCGTGGAAAAGACTGCCTCACCAAAGGTCTCGCCCACAGCCCCAAAGGAAACACCGGTAAATGTTCGACCATCTTCAAGCACCAGAAGTGCTGGAACACGCTGAGTCACCGGGCCACCTTTTCTTGTAGTGAGTACGTCATCTTTCCGCGCAAGAGTGTCAGAACAACTTGGGCCGGCAGTGTGTGACCGGCGAAGGGTGAGTTGTGGCTCTTGGAGCCCAATTCCTCAGGGTCCACAACCCAGGTGGCGGCAGGATCAACGAGCACCAGGTTCGCTGGCTCCCCTACTTCAATAGGTCGGCCCTGATCTGTCAGCTGGCCGATCTGGGCCGGGCGAATCGACATGCGATCGGCCACTCCGGCCCAATCCAAGGCGCCCGTGGAAACCATCGCGTCCACGACGACTGACAGCGCTGTTTGTAGGCCCAACATGCCAAACGATGCGCAGCCCCATTCGCAGTCTTTGTCTTGATCGGCGTGAGGTGCGTGATCGGTTCCCACCACATCCAGCGTTCCATCCGCCAAGCCAGCGCGAACGGCTTCGACATCGGCAGAGGTTCGCAAGGGTGGGTTGACCTTGAAAGCCGGGTCATAAGTGCGAGCGAGTTCATCGGTGAGTGACAGGTGATGCGGAGTGACTTCAGCAGTAACCTTCACTCCGCGCGCCTTGGCCTGTCGCACCAGTTCGACCGAGCCGGCCGTCGATACATGGCACAGGTGCAGTCGCGAATCAACGTATTCGGCCAGCATGATGTCCCGAGCGATGATCGATTCCTCGGCAACCCGAGGCCAACCACGCAGTCCCAGTTGCGAACTGACTTCGCCTTCGTTCATGTCGGCACCAGCGGTCAATGCGGGTTCTTGTGCGTGCTGGGCAATTACGCCATCAAAGGCTTTGACGTATTCCAGGGCCCGGCGCATGAGCAAGGCATCAGATACACAGTGTCCGTCATCGCTGAAGACTCGAACCCGCGCAGCTGAATCAGCCATAGTGCCTAACTCGGCTAGCTGTTCGCCACGAAGACCAACCGATACAGCCCCTACTGGGTGCACATCGCATAAACCGATCTCTCGCCCCAGTCGCCACACCTGCTCAACCACAGCGGCAGAGTCAGCTACGGGTGTGGAGTTGGCCATGGCGAACACCGCGGTGAATCCACCGCGCGCAGCCGCTGCCGTTCCCGTTTCAACGGTTTCCGCATCTTCACGACCAGGTTCACGAAGGTGAGTGTGCAAGTCAACAAATCCAGGGAGCAAGACCGCACCCTTACCGTCAACGATGTGCGCTTGGTCAACCGGCAGGTCCTCGCCAATGGCAGCGATCACACCGTTATCAATCAAAACATCGACATTGGCTCCCCCGAGAGGTCGCACATTCTTCAGCACGATCGCGCTCATGCGGCACCATCTCCCAATGCAGATTCGCTGCCGCCAAGCAGCAGGTACAAGACAGCCATTCGTACGGAGACACCGTTGCGTACCTGGTCAACAATCACGCTGCGTGGCGAATCCGCGACTCTGGACTCGATCTCCAGTCCCCGATTCATCGGACCCGGGTGCATCACGATGGCGTGATCGGGCATCGTCGCGGCTCGCTGGACCGTCAGGCCATAGCGCTGGCTGTATTCACGGGCACTCGGGAAGAAACCACCATCCATGCGCTCGTGCTGGACGCGCAGCATCATCACCGCATCGACGTTTGGCAGGACCTCATCCAAGGAATAGGAGCCTTCGCACGGCCAATTGTCCGTGTGCAAGGGCATCAACGTCGGAGGAGCAACCACTGTGACCTTCGCGCCGAGGGTGTTGAGCAAGTGAACGTTGGAGCGCGCCACTCGGCTGTGCAAGACATCACCCACGATGGCCACATGCAACCCATCAAGGCCCGTGCTGCCTTCAGCACTGGCAGTGATGTGATCACCTAGGTGTTGACGCAGGGTAAATGCATCGAGCAGTGCCTGGGTGGGATGTTCGTGCGTTCCATCCCCCGCATTAATCACGTGGGCATCCATCCAGTCGGCGTGCGCCAACCGATGCGGAGCGCCCGACATTGAGTGCCGAATCACCACTGCGTCCGCGCCCATGGCGGCAAGCGTCAGTGCGGTGTCTTTCAAGCTCTCGCCTTTGCTCACACTCGAACCCTTGGCGGAAAAGTTAATGACGTCGGCTGAGAGGCGCTTGGCCGCAGCTTCAAACGAGATGCGAGTACGTGTCGAGTCTTCAAAGAACAAGTTCACGACCGTACGTCCACGCAGAGTGGGCATCTTCTTAATCGGCATATCCGAGACTCGAGCTAACTCCTCGGCTGTATCAAGAATCTGCAGGGCGGCTTCGCGATCAAGGTCAGTGGTCGAGAGCAGGTGAGCCTTCATGTGGGTATTCACTGGGCATCCACCCCCAAAACCACGGAATCTTGTTCGTCGATTTCGGTCAACTTCACGTGCACAGCTTCACTTTGGGCTGTCGGCAGATTCTTACCGACATAGTCAGCACGAATCGGAAGTTCGCGATGTCCGCGATCGACCAGAGTGGCCAGCTGGATAGCTTGCGGGCGCCCCAAATCGGAGACCGCATCCATCGCGGCGCGAATCGTGCGGCCAGAAAACAGCACGTCATCTACAAGAATGACCACTCGGCCATCAATGCCCTCAGGGGGAACTTCCGTGTGCGCCAAGGCGCGAGCAGGCTTGAGCCGCAAATCATCGCGGTACATCGTGATGTCGATGGAACCGACAGGAACGTGCGAATTATCAATCTCGCTGAGCTTGGCTGCGATGCGTCGCGCCAATGGGACTCCCCGACTAGGGATTCCGAGCAAGACCAAGTGATCGCAACCTTTGTTGCGTTCTACGATTTCATGAGCGATTCGCGTTAATGCGCGAGAAATATCAGAGGCATCGAGCACTTCGCGGAACGAGTCCGCGGGCCGAGCAGGGACAGCCGTCATGGCCGACCTCCTTCCCCGCCTCACTGGACGGGCCTTAAAGGATGTCACTTCACTCCAGCAGCACCGGAGTGATTAAAAGATAGCAGTGCGCCCGGCTACCCCGGGAAGGCAGGCTGAACTGGCCCCACTATTCGCGGTAGGCCAAGGCCTGTTCAGACACGGCATGCCCCATGACGTGCACGCGCATGGCGTTGGTGCTCCCAGGGATTCCCGGCGGGCTACCCGCCACGATGACCACGGAGGTTTCCCGCTCCACTCGCCCCATGTCGAGCAACGCAGCGTCCACCTGACGCACCATTTGGTCCGTGTGAACCACTGGAGGCACGAGAAATGTTTCCACTCCCCACACCAACGTCAGCCGATTGCGCACTTCTTCTACGGGAGTGAAGGCATAAATCGGAATCGGCGAACGGTAGCGAGCTACTAAGTGCGCACTAGTGCCGGTTTGTGTGAAAGCCACCAAAGCTTCAGCGTTAATCGCTGCGCCTACGCTGGTAGCCGCGCTAGCAATGGCCTCACCCTTATTGCGTGGTTCGGTGTTTACCGCATCCATCTGCGCCAGAGCTTCGCTTTCAACCGCAGAGATAATGCGAGCCATAGTTTCAACAGATGCAATGGGGTGCGCACCAATACTTGTCTCGCCCGAGAGCATCAACGCGTCTGTGCCGTCCAGGACAGCATTAGCAACGTCGCTGGCCTCCGCCCGCGTCGGACGCGACATCGACACCATGGACTCGAGCATCTGAGTTGCCACGATCACCGGCTTTGCGGCCTCACGAGCTAAAACGATGGCCCGCTTTTGGACCAAAGGCACCATTTCTAAAGGCAATTCCACACCTAAGTCGCCACGAGCCACCATGATCGCGTCAAAGCGGTCAACGATTTCCTCAAGCGCGTCCACCGCCTGCGGCTTTTCAATCTTGGCGATCACCGGAACACTGATGCCGACCTCGGTCATGACAGCTTGAACCACATCAAAGTCATCCGCATTGCGAACGAAGGAAAGTGCTACCCAGTCAATGCCGGCCTTAAGCGCCCATCGCAGGTCGTCGTGATCTTTTTCCGACATCGCCGGAACACTCACGGGAACGCCAGGCAAGTTAATGCCCTTATGGTCGGAAATTCGACCACCCTCGAGCACCATCGTGCGCACCATGGAGCCCTCAACAGAGATAGCACGCAAGCACACACGTCCATCGTCAATCAGGATGAGGTCCCCGGCTTGAACATCGCCAGCCAAGCCAGAGTAGGTCGTGGAAGCAATATCGCGAGTTCCCACCACATCATCGGTGGTGATGACGAAAGCATCTCCCTCGCGAAGCAGGACAGAGCCTTCGGCAAAGGTGCCCAGACGGATCTTGGGACCCTGAAGGTCGACCAAGATGCCCACACTGCGGCCCGTTTTTGCTGCCGCATCACGAATTCGCTCGACAACTGCAGCATGTGTGGCCTGGTCACCGTGGCTCATGTTCAGGCGAGCCACGTCCATACCCGCTTCGACCAGCTCAAGAATCTTCTCGGGAGAAGCCGTTGCGGGTCCGATCGTGCATACGATCTTGGCTCTACGCATACACCCATCTTAGCGCGTGAATGACCCGACTTCAGCGTTGACGCGTGCGTAAAGCGTGAACAACAAACAAACCGACGTCAGTTACACCACTAGCGGACGATCGGTGGGCCGCACTGGCGAAGGCAAATTCGTTTCACCGGTGAGGTAGGCGTCCACAGCAGATGCGACAGCGCGACCTTCAGCAATTGCCCACACGATCAAGGATTGACCTCGACCCGCATCGCCTGCGACAAAGATCGAATCCACCGTTGACATGAATTGTGCATCGCGAGCAACATTTCCGCGAGCATCAAGTTCCACGCCTAGTTGAGTGACCAACGTTTCAGCCTGTGGTCCTACAAATCCCATGGCCAAGGTGATCAGGTCAGCCGGCAGTTGAAGTTCAGTGCCAGCCACAGGCTCAAATCGACCATCGACCATGCGTACTTCAATCAATTCGATACCCGTGACGTGTCCCTCGTCATTACCGATGAAGCGCTGGGTTGACACAGCGAACATCCGGTCGCCACCTTCTTCGTGGGCGCTCGTTACGCGGTACAACATTGGATAGGTCGGCCACGGCGCCTCATCAGGACGTTGATCGGCCGGCCGAGGCATGATCTCCAACTGAGTAACCGATGCCGCACCTTGACGATGCGCGGTGCCCACACAGTCAGCTCCGGTATCGCCACCACCAATAACAACCACGTGCTTACCCTTGGCACTTACTGGTGGCTCGACCATGTCGCCTTCTTGCACCCGGTTAGCCCAAGGCAAGTACTCCATGGCTTGCATGATGCCGGTCAGTTCACGACCGGGAACGTCTAAGTCACGCCAAGCGGTTGCACCGGTGGCCACAACAATGGCGTCGTAGCGAGCACGCAAGTCTGGCCACGTCACCGACTCACCAATGTCAGAGGATGGGCGAAAACGCACACCCTCGGCTTCCATTTGTGCCAATCGTCGATCCAAGTGACGCTTTTCCATTTTGAATTCCGGAATGCCATAGCGCAAGAGTCCGCCGATGCGATCTGCTCGCTCATAAACGGCAACCGTGTGACCAGCACGCGACAACTGCTGAGCCGCGGCCAATCCCGCTGGCCCAGATCCCACAACAGCAACGGTCTTGCCACTTAAACGATCTGGCAACTGTGGCTGAACCCAACCTTCATCCCATGCACGATCAATGATTTCGACCTCGACTTGCTTAATCGTGACGGGATCAACATTGATACCCAAGACACAGGCTGACTCGCACGGCGCGGGACACAGTCGCCCAGTGAACTCGGGAAAGTTGTTCGTTGCGTGCAACCGCTCAATGGCCGACTGCCAGTCCTGCCGACGAACCAAGTCATTCCATTCGGGAATGAGATTGCCTAAGGGGCAACCGTTGTGGCAAAACGGAATACCACAGTCCATGCAACGACTCGCCTGTTGTTCAAGCTGGCCATTACCGAAGTCTTGATAGACCTCTTTCCAGTCTTGAATACGCACGTCGACCGGACGACGAGGCGGAGTCTGTCGAGAGGTCTTAAGGAAACCCTTGGGATCAGCCATTGACTGCCTCCATAATTGCGGTGTTGACATCTTTACCTTCGCGTTCAGCAGCAGCGCTGACCGCCAAAACCTTCTTGTAATCCTTTGGCATGATCTTGCTCATTCGCTTGACCGAAGCGTCCCAATCCTTCAACAAGGACTCGGCAACCGTGGATTGCGTGAATTCAAAGTGACGGCGAACGCTACTGAGAACAAAGGCGGCATCGGTTTCATCCAACGTTTCCACGTCCACCATCTCAGCATTCACCACCCTGGGGTCTAGGTCGAGAATGTAAGTGACACCACCCGACATTCCAGCAGCGACATTTCGTCCAGTCGGGCCAAGAACAATGACGCGACCACCCGTCATGTATTCACAAGCATGGTCCCCCACACCTTCGACAACTGCCGTGACACCGGAGTTGCGGACACAAAAGCGCTCGCCGGCAAGACCGCGTAAGAAGATTTCGCCCGAAGTGGCGCCATAGGCCACGACGTTGCCAGCAATCACGTTGGTGGCTGCATCAAACGAAGCGTTTTCGTCTGGGCGAACGATAAGTCGTCCACCAGACAAACCCTTGCCCAAATAGTCATTGGCGTCACCGAGGAGGCGCAACGTGATTCCCCGCGGAACAAAGGCCCCGAAGGACTGTCCTGCAGAACCGTTCAAGGTGATATCGATCGTTCCATCTGGCAATCCAGCGCCGCCATAACGCTTGGTGACTTCGTAGCCCAGCATGGTGCCGACGGTGCGGTTGACGTTACGCACAGGAATCTGAGCAATCACCGGCTCTGCGTACTCAAGTGCTTGAGCGGACAGGGCAATCAACTGGTTGTCGAGAGCCTTGTCCAAACCATGGTCTTGGTTGACCGCATGGCGCCGAGAAGTGCCTTCTGGAAGCGAGGGAACATGCAAAATTGGCTCGAGGTCAAGCCCGGATGCCTTCCAGTACTGCACCGCATCCAGTGCATCGATTAATTCAGCCTGACCAACGGCCTCATCGATACTGCGCAATCCGAGCTCGGCAAGGATCTCACGCACTTCTTCAGCAATGTATTCAAAGAAGGTCTGGACGAATTCGGGACGACCGGTAAAACGCTCACGCAACACTGGGTTCTGCGTCGCAACACCCACAGGACAGGTGTCCAAGTGACAGACGCGCATCATGACGCAACCCATGACGACCAGCGGGGCCGAAGCAAAACCAAATTCCTCAGCACCCAGCAGC
The DNA here is from genome assembly GCA_000754455.1 of actinobacterium acAMD-2. Classification (GTDB taxonomy): domain Bacteria; phylum Actinomycetota; class Actinomycetes; order UBA12327; family UBA12327; genus AcAMD-2. The sequence goes on from JNSE01000010.1 coordinate 7,564, forward strand.
GCGGCAATGACAACGTCGCGGCCGGTCTTCAATTGTCCGTCAGCCTGGACGACGACGCGGTCGCGCAAACCATTAAGCAGCAGGGTCTGTTGCGTTTCCGCCAAGCCCAACTCCCACGGAGCTCCGGCATGCTTAAGCGAAGTCAGCGGCGAAGCCCCGGTGCCGCCGTCGTGGCCACTGATCAAGATCACATCTGAGTGCGCCTTGGCTACACCAGCTGCGACCGTTCCCACGCCGACTTCAGCCACGAGCTTGACGTGAACGCGAGCTTGCGGGTTTGCGTTCTTCAGGTCGTGGATCAGCTGAGCGAGGTCTTCGATGGAGTAAATGTCGTGGTGTGGCGGAGGTGAAATCAATCCCACGCCAGGTGTGGAGTGACGCGTCTTCGCCACCCATGGGTACACCTTGTGGCCAGGCAATTGGCCGCCTTCACCAGGCTTGGCTCCCTGGGCCATCTTGATCTGAATGTCATCAGCGTTGACCAAGTACTCACTGGTGACACCAAATCGACCAGAAGCCACCTGCTTGATTGACGAACGCTTGCTGTCTCCGCCGGGCAAGGGTTGGTAACGCTCAGGGTCTTCTCCACCTTCACCGGTGTTGGACTTTCCACCGAGGCGGTTCATCGCGACCGCAAGAGTTTCGTGCGCTTCTTGCGAAATGGATCCATACGACATCGCGCCGGTCGAAAAACGCTTCACGATGTCCGAAACCGGCTCGACCTCATCAATTGAGATGGCTGGTCGATCACCGGTGCGCAGGTTAAAGAGTCCGCGCAACGTCATCAACCGCTCGGACTGGTCATTCACCTTGTTCGTGTATTCCTTGAAGATGTCATAACGACGCGCACGCGTGGCGTGCTGAAGACGGAAAACCGTTTCCGGATCAAAAAGGTGCGGTTCACCCTCACGTCGCCACTGGTATTCGCCACCCACGTTGAGGGTACGGTGGGCTGGCTGGATTCCACTACGAGGATGCGCCACTGAATGGCGCTTTTCCACCTCGTCAGCAATGACATCAATGCCTACGCCACCCAACTTGCTGGTGGTTCCTACAAAGTAGCGATTGATGACCTCTTGCGATAGGCCAATGCATTCAAAGACCTGAGCACCTCGGTAAGAGGCAACAGTTGAAATGCCCATCTTGGACATGACCTTGAGCAATCCCTTGCCCAAGGACTTGACCAGGTTCGCCACGGCCTTCTCCGGATCAATGTCGATCACGCCTCGGCGCGCAAGATCCTCAACGGTTTCCATCGCGAGATAAGGGTTCACCGCAGCTGCGCCATACCCCACAAGCAAGGCAACGTGATGGACTTCGCGAATGTCTCCGGCTTCAACAACGAGCCCAACCTGCGTTCGTGTCTTTTCACGAACCAAGTGATGGTGAACCGCTGCAGTAAGAAGCAAAGAAGGAATAGGCGCGAGTTCGCGATCTGAGTCACGATCCGACAAGACAATGAAGCGCACACCATCGGCAATGGCTTGACTCACTTGCGAACAGATTTCATCCAAACGATCAGCCAGGGCCTGTCCCCCGCCATCAACGCGGTACAGCCCGCTAATGCGCGTGGCAGCAAAACCAGGCAAGTTGCCGTCCTTGTTGACGTGCAAAATCTTGGCCACTTCATCGTTGTTGATCACCGGGAAGGGCAAGATGATGCGCCGGCATGACGAAGCAGATGCCTCCAGGAGGTTGCCCTCAGGCCCCAGCTGACTTCCCAGTGCCGTCACCAGCTCTTCACGGATGGCATCCAACGGAGGGTTGGTGACCTGAGCAAAGAGTTGACTGAAGTAATCAAAGAGCAGTCGTGGGCGCTCCGAAAGCGCGGCAATCGGCGTATCAGTGCCCATCGAGCCCAAGGGCTCACCACCGGTTAGCGCCATCGGCGTGAGGATGATCCGCAATTCCTCGTCGGTGTAACCAAACATTTGCTGACGGCGCGACACCGATTCGTGGGTGTACACGATGTGCTCACGCTCAGGCAGGTCTTCGAACTTGAGGTGACCGGCGTGCAGCCAATCTTGATACGGCAACTCGTTAGCCAACGACGACTTGATCTCATCGTCTTCGACAATGCGGTGCTCAACGGTGTCGACCAAGAACATGCGTCCAGGTTGCAAACGACCCTTACGAACAACGCGGGCTGGGTCAATAGACAGCACCCCGGCTTCACTGGCCAAGACCACCAGTCCATCGTCGGTCACCCAGAAGCGACCCGGGCGCAGACCATTGCGGTCGAGAACCGCACCGATGACTGATCCGTCGGTGAACGCGACGTTCGCCGGTCCATCCCACGGCTCCATCATCGAAGCGTTGTACTGATAGAACGCTCGTCGACCAGCATCCATCGTGGCGTGGTTTTCCCAGGCCTCCGGAATCATCATCAACACCGAGTGCGGGAGTGAACGCCCGCCCAAGTGCAGAAGTTCCAAGACTTCATCAAAGGACGCAGAGTCCGAGCCACCATCGGTACAGATGGGAAAGAGCCGGGACAAGTCGCCCGGAATGACGTCACTGCGGAGGTTGGCTTCGCGGGCGCGCATCCAGTTGCGGTTGCCATTAACAGTATTGATTTCACCGTTGTGTGCGATCAGGCGGTACGGGTGAGCTAATGGCCAGGAGGGGAAGGTGTTAGTCGAAAACCGCGAGTGAACCAGACCCAATGCCGACTTCATGCGCGAATCGGACAGGTCAGGGAAGAAAGGTTCGAGTTGAGAGGTGGTCAACATTCCCTTGTAGACCACGGTGCGGGCCGACAAGCTCGCGAAATACACCCCTACTTCACGCTCAGCGCGCTTGCGCAAGCAAAAGGCCAGCCGATCGAGTTCAATGCCACTGCGTCCACCTTGTGCATCAGCAACGAACAACTGCGAAAAGCGTGGTTGGGAAGCGGCGGCGGCAGCGCCGACCAGCCCTTCGGTAACCGGGACTTCACGCCAGCCCAAAACCTGCAGGCCTTCCTGCTCGGCTACCCGAGCAATCGCGGCTTTTCCTGCTTCTTGCTGGGCATCATCGTTTTCGAAAAAGGCCATACCGACGGCGTAGCTACCAGCGGCGGGCAAGTCAAAGGTCACAACGGCGCGCAAAAACTCATCCGGAACCTGAATCAAGATCCCCGCGCCGTCACCCGAATCGGGGTCTGATCCGCTGGCACCACGGTGGTCAAGGTTGACCAGGACAGTGATGGCTTGTTCGACGATGGCACGCGTGGGTTCACCGCTGAGATTGGCTACGAGTCCGACACCACAAGCATCATGCTCGTCCGTGCCGGTATAGAGCCCCTGCGGGGAAGGAAAAGGGGAAACCATGATGGCCTCTCGTCGTGGTACTCCAAAGGGAGCCAAGGGACGACGCTGGCCCGAAGCAGGGACCCAATCTACCACGCCCTAGACCGAGGTCTATCCGATCCCAGAACCCACCAAAGTGCCCAGGAAATAGGTCAACAGGCCTGCGGCCACTCCGATACTGGCTTGCCTGAGCCCGCTGTACCACCAACTACGCGTGGTCACGCGTGAAACCGCGGCTCCACAAGCAAACAACGCTAGAACGGCCAAGATCTGGGAGATAGCCAAAACGTTTGAGGTCAGGCCCAGGAAGTAAGGCAAGAGCGGAATGAGCGCACCTACAGCAAACGACCCAAACGATGAGAACGCCGCCACCCATGCCGAGGGCAAATCGTTGGGGTTGATGCCAATTTCATCGCGAGTGTGAATGTCTAGGGCCACCTCAAAGTCAGCACTAATAGCGGTGGCAAATTCGCTAGCCAAGGGCCGTGGCACCCCCCGCGACACGTAGGACTCAATCAACTCGGCAAGCTCAGCCTCGGGGCGATTAAGCAATTCCAGTCGCTCTGACTCAATTTCTGCCAGAGCGGATTCTGCTTGTGACTTCACCGAGACATACTCACCGGCAGCCATAGAGAACGCTCCAGCCGCCAACCCGGCCAACCCGGCCAAAACAATTGTTGAGCGTGGTGCTCCACCACCGGCAACACCGGCCATCAACGCGGCATTAGAAACCAAGCCGTCCATCGCGCCGAAGACGACTGGGCGCAACCATCCGCCAGACACATTGCGGTGATCATGGTGGATTTCCACCTTGCGCGCAATGAGGTCGTCATTCATGTGCGACCTCGCCCTCTGCTTCTCTACGATTCATGGATTCCTCGCGGCCAGGCTTTAATCGTCCCACAAGCACGACATAAAGCAAGGCAGCAATCCCGACGAACACCGCGACCCATTCATTCCACCGCAATCCCAGCAGTTCCGGTGATGCGTCAATGCGCAAACTCTCGATTGCTCCACGACCCAGGCAATAAATCGCGATGTACAGAGCGAATACTCGCCCGTGACCTAGCCGGAATCGACGATCCGCCCACACCACTACTGCAGCTGCCGCCAAGCACCATAAGCATTCGTATAAAAACGTTGGATGAAAGGTCTCAAAATCGGTGTAGCCGTTTGGTCGAAATTCCGCATCAATCTGCAGCCCCCAGGGCAATGTCGTGGGTCGACCAAACAGCTCTTGGTTAAACCAATTTCCCCAGCGCCCAATCGCTTGCGCAACAGCTAACCCAGGGGCCAAGGCATCGGCGATAGGAGGGAGGAGCAGCCCTTTGCGACGAGCACCAATCCACACACCCACTGAACCAAAGAGAACTGCTCCCCAGATTCCTAAGCCGCCTTCCCACACTTTGATGGCACGCGAGGGGTCACCGCCGGGACCAAAGTACGTTCCCCACGAGGTAAGGACGTGATAGATCCGACCGCCGACTATGCCGAAGGGCACCGCCCAAATCGCCATGTCCGCGACAACCCCTGCTTGACCGCCGCGCGCCACGTAGCGCCGATTGCCAATGATGATGGCCGCGAAAATTCCGACAATGATGGCAAGCGCATAGCCTCGAACGGGAAAAAATCCGAGGTTCCACACTCCCTGCGAAGGGCTAGGAAGGAAAGCCAGCAGGTGACCTGGTTGGCTCACGCTAAATCCTCACTACCCCAGGTGGGAATTACTTAGCTGCCTTTGCAACAGCTGCCGCAATGGACTCGTTCGTGATGGGACGCTCAAGTTCCTTGCCGTTGATGTACAGCGAGGGAGTGGCCGTGACCGGAACATTTTCCGCTGCACGCTGGACGCCGTTCTTTACCCACTTTTGGTACTTCAATCCGGTCACACAGGTTTGGAAATCCTTGGAGGTAATCCCTGCATCCGCTCCGAACTGCAGGAGTTCCTGATCTGTGTATCCCGTGCCCTCTCTTGCCGGCTGGTTGGCGTACACGATGCCGTGGTAGGTCAGGTACTTGCCCTCGTCAGCAGCACACGCTGATGCATTGGCTGAACGAAGTGAGGAGTCGTTGTTCAGGCTTCGATCCAAGAAAGACAGCGGGTGATAAACAGCCTTTACTTTTCCTTGGCTCAAGAGTTTGTTGACTCCTGCTGACGTGGCATCTTCGAAGCCCTTGCACGCCGGGCATTGGAAGTCTTCATAAAAGTCCAAAACGGGAGTCTTCGCGCCGGCAGCCTCAACGTTGAGGTCAGATTGGCCACCACCGTTGATCGCTCCAGCGCCCACCTCAATGCCGTAGGTCGTTTCATTGGCACCCTTAGGAAGCGGACCCACGTCGGATGCACTCTTGCTCTGATTGCTGACGGAGACGCCAACCAAGATGCCCAAGACAACCACGATGGCAACGGTGGCCCCGCCAAAGATTAACGAGCGGCGACGATCAGCAGCTTTTTGAGCGGCACGTTCAGCAGCCAGTCGTGCTTGAGCTTCCGCGCGCGCTTCCTTATCTCCCTTACCCATTGCCGTTCTCCCTATTCCTCGTCATCTTGCATGAGTTTATACACCTTGTGCATGTGTGGCCTTGCAATTGAATCTAGCGCCCACAAGGTGCGTGGCCACACCACAAGCCATATCGCCATGCCCACCAAAATGAGATCTCGAATAATCTCGCGGGCATATTCATACGGATTGATTGGACTACCGGACGCCCCGCCATCGTTAAAGCATCCACACTCGATGCTTAGTCCTCGAGCCCACACCGAAATGATGCCAACGATGAAGATCACCATCAACAGGGCGGCAGCGCTGGCTGCTACGCGAGTAAACAAACCCGCGATCAAGAGCACGCCGATGAGGATTTCTAGTGGCGGAAGTGCATACCCCACCACTTCAGCCTGAATCGGTTGTGGAAAGAGGCGATACGCCTTGACAGCAACTGCTGACTGCCCAAGGTCAGTGATCTTTAATCCACCGGCAATCAAGAGCACGATGCCAAGCGAGATGCGAAAGGCAGTTCCCACCGCAGCACCATGATCATGCACATGCCGCAACGCGCCCTTGAGCTCGTACGTCTGACTCACAACGACCCTCCTGTGCGCACTAGCCTCTCACGCAGGGTTGGACGACGCCATCTCTCCATGCGTTCCCTACCGAGGTTGGTGCGTTGCAATGGCCAATTCCCCAGCCAACTCAGCAACCGCCCTAGTCCCGTCGGCTTCGGTTTCGGCATCAATGAGCAAGCGAATAAACGCTGACCCAACAATCACCCCATCGGCGTAGGCGGCCACTTCCCGCGCTTGATCAGGGGCTGACACTCCGAGCCCCACAGCAACCGGTGAGGTTGATCGGGCACGAATGCGGTCCACGAGTTCGTGCGCCCTGACGCCCACGGAAGCGCGAGCGCCGGTAACACCCATGGTTGAGGCAGCGTAAATGAAACCGGTGGTGACTTCGGCCACCTTGTCGATGCGTTCTACTGGCGATGACGGGGCGACAAGAAAAACAGTTTCAAGACCAGCAGCCTGCGCCGCCGCGGTCCATGCTCCAGATTCCTCGGGAGTCAAGTCAGGTGTGATTACTCCGGCGCCACCAGCTGCAGCCAAATCCTGAGCGAATCGCTCTACCCCATAGCGCTCAACAGGATTCCAATAAGTCATCACCAACGTGGGGGCACCCGTCTTCGCAACTACCGCGACCGTGGCAAACACATCTGCGATGCGCACACCTGCTTGCAGGGCATGCTCAACGGCTTCTTGAATAACTGGACCGTCCATCACGGGATCGGAATACGGCAAACCAATCTCGATAACGTCCACACCCGACTCGACCATGGCAACAGCCGCCGCAATGCAGCCGTCAACGCTAGGAAAGCCCGCCGGCAGATACCCCACGAGCAGAGCGGAGTTGCGGGCACGGGCGGCTTCAAAAGATGAGCGCAACGAACTCATGACTGTCCATCACCGTTCAATCCAAACCAGGCAGCAGCCGTATCGACGTCCTTATCCCCACGACCGGACAAGTTGATCAAGATCACCGCGTCGGGACCGAGTTCTTGACCCAACAAGCAGGCTCCAGCCAGGGCATGTGAGGACTCGATAGCAGGGATGATTCCTTCGGTGCGGCACAGCCAAGCAAATGCCTGCATGGCTTGGGCATCGGTGATGGGGTGATAGTGGGCTCGACCAATGTCATTGAGGTAGGAGTGTTCTGGCCCTACACCGGGATAGTCCAACCCGGCCGAGATGGAGTGGGACTCAATCGTTTGACCTTCGTCGTCTTGCAAAAGATACGAACGCGCGCCGTGCAGAACTCCTGGTGCTCCGCCGGTGATCGTCGCAGCATGGCGACCGGTCTCGACTCCGTCGCCACCTGCTTCATAGCCGTGTAGCTGTACGTCTTCGTCGTCCAGGAACGGATGGAAAATGCCAATCGCGTTGGAACCACCGCCCACACACGCAGCAACCGCGGTAGGTAGCTGCCCAGTCAGGTCCAGAACTTGCTGGCGCGCTTCCAATCCGATGCACCGGTGGAAGTCCCGCACCATTACCGGGAAGGGATGCGGGCCAGCGACGGTGCCTAAGAGGTAGTGAGTGTTGTCAACATTGGTGACCCAGTCACGCATGGCTTCGTTGATTGCGTCCTTCAACGTCTTGCTACCTGTGGTGACGGGAATGACTTCGGCACCCAATAACTTCATTCGCGCCACATTGAGGGCCTGACGACGAGTGTCTTCTTCGCCCATGTAGACCACACACTCCAGGCCCAACAAAGCAGCCGCGGTTGCGGTGGCCACACCATGCTGACCAGCACCAGTTTCAGCAATAACGCGCGTCTTGCCCATGCGTTGAGTCAGCAGGGCCTGACCGAGCACATTGTTGATCTTGTGCGAACCGGTGTGATTAAGGTCCTCGCGCTTAAGCAAGATGCGTGCACCACCAGCATGAGCCGAAAAGCGCGTTGCATCCGTGAGCGGACTCGGCCGTCCGGTGTAGGTGGACTGCAGATTTTGGAAACGGGTTTGAAACTCCGGATCCACCTTTGCTACTTGGTAGGCAGCATCAAGCTCGTCGAGCGCGGAAATCAATGCTTCAGGGACAAAGCGACCACCGTATGGTCCAAAGTGCCCCAGTGCATCGGGAGTGGTGTTGGTCATCTCGCATCACGTCCATGTTTGATAGCCGGGTGTGCACCAGCAGTGACGAGGTCAGCTACTGCTTCGCGCGGATCATCAGCCGTGACCAGTGACTCCCCCACCAACACCACGTCTGCACCAGCATTGGCGTAGGCAATCAGATCGTGGGGACCGCGAACTCCAGATTCGGCAATGCTCAAAACGCCGGCTGGAATGGACGGCGCAACGCGCGCAAATGTTCCGCGATCAACCTCTAACGTGCGCAGGTCACGTGCATTCACACCGATAATCCGTGCGCCTGCATCGACGGCTCGTTTGACTTCATCGCCATCATGCACCTCAACGAGAGGCGTAAGTCCAATGGATTCAGCGCGCTCAATGAGCGAGACCAAGGCGTTTTGGTCAAGAGCAGCAACGATGAGTAAGACTAGATCAGCGCCGGCTGCTCGGGCTTCCCACAGCTGGTAACTAGTGACAATGAAGTCCTTGCGAAGGATCGGAATATCTACTGCAGCCCGCACCGCGCTTAAGTCAGCCAAGGAGCCACCGAATCGACGTTTCTCCGTTAACACGCTGATGCAGTGAGCGCCACCGGCTTCATATTGAGCGGCAAGCGTGGCTGGATCGGCAATCTGCGCCAACTCGCCCTTGCTCGGCGACTTACGCTTGACCTCGGCAATGACAGTGACGCCATCCGATGACAGTGCTGCATAGCCATCAATTGCCGGAGCTTGCTTGGCGGCGGTTTCTTTGAGTTGGTCAATCGAGACTTCCGCTTGGCGAGCGGCAAGGTCAACGCGGACATCCGCGATGATCTCGTCGAGCACGCTCACGGGGACTCCTCTACGCCTGATCGGAAGGATTTGTCTGGTTTGAGCGTAGAGCCATCGGGGCTAACCGGCTGGTTCAGGGTGTGTTGCCCAACGGACGTGGGGTTAGCCGATTCCCGAGCCGATAAATGGGACACCGGGGATGTTACGTACGACCCAAAAAGCCACGACAAGCCCCAAGAACATATAAATCCACGTAGCCGCGGTCAGTCGTGGACGAATGGTCGCTTCACGCGCACTCGAGCGCACCCACGCGACCCAACGCCACACCAAAAAGGGCAAGACGGCGACCAACAACATGTTCTGGTCCATTGCTGCCCCAACGTCGCCGCCGGTAAGCGCATGCAAGGCACGAAGCGAGCCGCACCCAGGGCAATCAAGGCCAGTTATCGCGCGGAAGATGCATAACGGATAGGCACCTTCCGCTTGTGGATCGCGGATAGCAACGCACGCCATCAGGGCAACCGCGCCCAAGCCGACAATCGCTGGCCCGGTGTAGCGGTGGGCGCTCACCCGCTGAACGGCGCTGTGCGTGATCTCCATAGTCACAAGAGGGGACCTACAGGCTCGTTGTCGACGAGCTTGAACTTCCAGATACGCCGACCAAAATAGCGAAGAAGAGCCAGACAACACCGATCACCAGCACAGCAACTGCGCTGGCTATAGCGAAATTACGCGCATTATTTGACGCCTTGAGAGCGCCT
>JNSE01000011.1 GCA_000754455.1 actinobacterium acAMD-2
GCACGGCGTTCGCGTCGAGCAACTGCGCGAGCGCGAGCATCGCGTTCACCTTGGGCGGTTTGCATCAAGTTCTCAATGCGACTGGTGACAGCAAACGCACGTTCTTCGTCCGTGCGCAAGGTCAATCGAGCTTCCACCTCTTTGGCTCGCAGCGCGGCCGATTCCGCGGCCAGCGATTCACGCAAGGCTTGGTCAGGTCCCACACTTTCGGCTTGGCTCTCCGCCACACCTAGCTCGGCCTGCAGTTCAGCGACCTTCGCAAGGTCTGCTTCGTAGGCTTCCTGCGCCGTGACCAGTGCTTGTTCGAGGCGTTCGGCTTCGGCAGTGGCGCTACGAGCCAACGAACCGAGCTCACCCAACTTCTCGGCAACCGCGGCCATCCGCGCGTCAGATTCGTGCAACTGCGTCAAGGCATTTTCAACGCTGGTTTGAGCTTGCAAACGCTCTTCGACTGCACCAGTCAGGGCAAAGCGAGCGCGTTCAACTCGGTGATTAGCCTCGTCTAGCTTTGAGCGACATTCATCGACTGCAGCCTGGACTTCGATGAGCGACGGAACAGCACTCGATCCACCAACGATCAATCCCGCGGTCACCACATCGCCATCGGATGTCACCGCACGCAAACCGGGTTGGGCGGCTACCGCATCACGAGCCGCGGCCAAGGAGTTGACCAAGACGGTGTCTCTCAATACAGCACTTAACGCGGGGCGCAGCGAATCAGGCACCGTCAATGCATCAATAGCCCAGCGAGCACCACTAGGAAGCGAGGCGTTGGATGCAGCGCTTTGCGGAGCATCGGCCACGATGATCCCGGCGCGTCCACCGTCGTCAGACTTCAACAACTCAACGGCCGAGACCGCAGAGCCGCTTGAGGACACGGCCACCGCATCGGCGGCTGTTCCCAGCGCGGCAGCAATTGCCGTTTCGGCTCCCGCCTCGACCGTAATGAGTGAGGCGACCGAGCCGAGCAAACCAGTGACGCGCTGCCCCGCCGCCAACAACGCGGCCGATCCATCCTTGCGAGCCATACCCAGTTCAAGAGCTTCCAAGCGAGCGGTTAACCCAGCGCGATCGCGATCAGCACTCTGCTCGTCATTGCGCAATTGCTCCACAACTTTTTCCGCCGAGGTAAAGCGCGCAACCGCTTGTGCGTGTACTTCATCCAGGTCAACTTCGGTGTTGTCCAGTCCCGCTACTTGAGTTTCGAGCGCGGTAAAGGACTGGTGAGCTTCGTCGGCTCGTGCCACCGCTTGCTCACGGGATGTGGTCAGGCGATCGATTTCCGCCTTGCGTGTTTCAGCTCGTGACCGTGCCGAGTCGACTTGACCGGCACGCTGCGCCAGGCCTTCGCGCCGATCAGCTAAAGCACGTGCAGCATCGGCCATGGCTTGTTCGACTTCGGCGACTTGCGCTTCTGCTGCAGCTCGTTCAGCAATGACTGCATCCAAGGCCAGACGATCTTGGGCAACCACTTCCTGAGCTGCTGTTTCCTGATCCTTCAAACTCGCGGCTTCGGCTTCAAAGGTCTCGGGGTCACGAGCGCCGGAGTCTTCTTCTGGTTCCGGCGCACTCAGGCGCACGCGCTCGGTAGCAAGTTCAGCCGTGCCGCGCAAGCGCTCCTTGAGCGAGGACAACGCGAACCAGGTTTCTTGGGCTGCGGTCAGCGCTGGGGCTTGTTCAGCGGCTTCAGTTTGAACTTCCGCTTCACGGGCCAACTCTGAGGTGAGCAACGATTCCAACTGCGCGCGCTGGGCTCGGAAGGATTCTTCATCGGCGGTTTCGGCATCGGAAATCCTGCGTAACTGCACCAGGTCATCGGCCATCAAACGCAGTCGCGCATCGCGAACGTCGCTTTGGATCACAGCGGCTCGGCGAGCGGCTTGTGCTTGACGGCCCAACGGCTTGAGTTGGCGACGCAATTCAGCGGTTAAGTCGGAAACGCGCGTGAGGTTTCCCTCCATCGCATCCAACTTGCGCAATGCCTTTTCTTTGCGCTTGCGGTGCTTGAGCACACCTGCGGCTTCTTCAATAAAACCGCGACGCTCTTCGGGGTTGGCCTGCAAGATTGTGTCCAACTGACCTTGACCCACGATGACGTGCATCTCGCGACCGATGCCCGAGTCGGAAAGAAGTTCCTGAATATCAAGCAAGCGGCAGGACTCACCGTTAATGGCGTAGTCCGATCCACCATTGCGGAACATCGTGCGCGAAATCGTGACTTCAGCGTACTCAATGGGAAGCGCCCCATCGGAGTTATCAATGGTCAGCATGACTTCGGCACGGCCAAGCGGTGCTCGCTCAGCGGTTCCAGCGAAGATGACGTCATCCATCTTGCCGCCACGCAGGGACTTAGCGCCCTGCTCGCCCATCACCCAGGCGAGAGCATCAACCACATTGGATTTACCCGAGCCATTAGGGCCCACCACGCACGTAATGCCCGGTTCGAAGCGCAGCGTCGTCGACGATGCGAAGGATTTGAATCCTCGCACTGTCAAACTTTTCAGATGCACGCGCTGAACTCCGTAAAAGCACCTGCTGGAACGCGCTGATCACTCAGTCGAAACAACAGTTAGGGCGAGGGGGAAGGCCAGGCCCCACTCTACCCATGGGCTAGACCCGCCTGCGGGTGGATCAGTGAAATCACAACCGCACATGATCTCGGCTTCACCCCGGCCTTTGGTCGGGCAAGTGCGTCACCAATGTGCATTCGGTGGTGTGCGTTGACACTGGGGACAGCGAAAGGACGAACGGTTCATGAAGGGCTCGCGAACGATCCCTCGACCACATCGACGACACGGCAATGCCTCGCGCCCGTAGACGTTAAGGGACCTCTCGAAATACCCACTGGAACCATTGACGTCAACATACAAACTGTCAAAAGACGTGCCCCCTTGAGCCAAGGCGGCAGCCATCACATCGGTGGCGTGGCCGACCAGTTCGGCTACCTGTGGCCGCGTAAACGAGGACGTCGGGCGAGCGAAGTGCCGGCGAGCTAGCCAGAGGGCTTCGTCGGCATAAATATTGCCAATCCCCGAGATCAGACTTTGATCCAACAGTGCCCGTTTGATGCCGGTCTGCCGGCTGCGCAAGCGTTTGGCCACTGCGGTCAGATCAAAGCCAGGCTCAAAAGGATCAGGGGCGATGTGGTGCACCGACTCGGGTACCCAACGGCCTGCCCACGGTTCACGAACCAACGCTTCAATGCGCAGCCCGCCGAAGGTGCGCTGATCAACAAAACGCAATTCCCGGCCGTCATCGGTGAACCCAATGCGCACGTGAAGGTGCTTTTCGTCTAACTCCCCCTGCGGTTGCATCAATAGCTGACCGCTCATACCCAGATGGGCTAGGAGTGCTTCCCCATCATCGAGAGTGAGCCACAAGAATTTGCCGCGTCGTTCCACGGATTCGACCGTTCGACCGCGCAACCGATCCACAAAGTCAGTAGGGCCTGCAACGTGGTGACGAATTGACCGAGCCAAAGTGACGTCAACATCGGCGATGGTTCGACCGGCTACCCAACGGGCCAAACCCGAACGCACCACTTCGACTTCAGGCAGTTCAGGCATCTACTCGCTCGCAGGGAGCGTTTCGGGTTGTTCATTGAGCACCTGCCAGGCAGCTTGAGCAGCAGCTTGCTCGGCTTCCTTTTTGTTCTTGCCCTGGCCTTGGCCGAAGTCAGCCTCTCCCATATGCACTGTGGCAACAAAGGACTTTTGATGATCCGGTCCGCTTTCGGTCACGCTGTAACGCGGAACACCCACACCACGCAGTGCAGCCAGCTCCTGCAAGGAAGTTTTCCAATCCAGACCCGCACCCATGGACGACGCCGCGGCGATGAGGCCATCAAAGAGGTGATGAACCAACTCAGCAGCAACAGCCAACCCCTGATCGATGTAGACCGCGCCGAGCAAAGCTTCAACTGTGTCGGCCACGATGCTCGCCTTGTCTCGACCACCCGTGGTTTCCTCGCCCTTGCCTAGGCGAATGAATTCACCCAAACCGAAACCGCGACCTATATCGGCCAGAGCACGCATGTTCACCACTGCCGCGCGCAATTTCGCCAGTTGTCCTTCGGGCAGATCCGGATGGCGGCGATACAACGTGTCGGTGACCACGATGCCCAACACTGAGTCGCCGAGAAATTCCAGTCGCTCGTTAGTGGGAATTCCACCGTTTTCGTAGGAGTAAGAACGGTGCGTCAAGGCACGTTCCAAGATTTCAGAGCCAACACTGACTCCGATGCGCTCACACAAAATAGAAATGTCGGCGTTGTGGGTCGATGAGACACTCATGACTACCGCTTACCAGCGTCCGACACAGCTAACTGGTCGGCGATGCGAGCCACCAGATCAGAACGAACACCGCGAACAGCTAACGCGACATACGCTGCAATTTCCTCAGCCGAGGATGCGCCGTGACCCACCACGCTGACTCCGTTAATCCCCAACAAGATGGCGCCGGCGTGCGTCCCCACCGCGAACGACCGGCCCACTTCCAACGCTGGCTCGGGGTCTGCATAACGTCGTGAAATCGCCTCAGCCGTGTTCAGCGCGGCGCCCTCTATCGCCTTCAGGACGACATTGCCGGTAAAGCCATCGGTCACGATGACATCGGCAATACCGCCAAGAGCAACATCGTCGCCTTCAACGGGCCCCACATACCGGAGGTTGAGGTCAAGGAATTCGTCATGCGCGAGGCGACGCAAGGCATCACCCTTGCCAGGCTCACTGCCAATGGTCAGCAAACCAACGGCTGGATCATCGGACAATCCCAAAGCAATCGCGAAGGCTCGCCCACTGTTGGCGAATTGCGCCAAGAGTTCAGGTGTGGCATCGACAGTTCCACCCACATCAAGCAAGACAACTGAATGATGAACAGCAGGGACGACAACAGCGACGGCTGCTCGGGTGACGCCTTCAAGGCGGCCGATCGTCAATGTCGCGGCGGCAAGGACTCCACCGGTGTGCCCAACGGAGACAGAGGCTTGTGCACGTTGATCGCGAACTAATTCAGCAGCAACCTGAACCGAGACATCCGGTCGCGTGCGAATAGCTCGAACAGGATCTTCGTCCATTGCGAGAGCTGAGCCAGCGGATGCGTAATCAACCCGATCGGCAATTCCGCGATCGGCGGCCAAGGTGTGGGTGAGATCGGTCGGGCCCACGAGGATGAGGTCAACGCCGGATTGCTGGTCTAAGACCTGCAGTGCGGCATCGGCCACGACCTCGGGACCGTCATCTCCACCCAAGACATCAAGGGCCACGGTGACGCGAACCGAAGTGTCCGCGCCGTGATCCCTGTCCGTAGGCAGGGTCATCGTGGATCTAGACGTCGAGGATCTGACGACCGTCGTAACGACCGTCTTCGTCAACGCGGTGAGGAACCGAGTACTCGACTTGGCCGTTGACGATGCGCTTGTTGATCTGAGGCAACTTCGCCTTCCAGTTAGCCCTACGGCTACGGGTGTTGCTGCGCGACGTCTTGCGCTTGGGGACAGCCACGATGGCCTACTTTCCTGTCAGCCGGCACTGATGCCGGATTGATTACAGCTCTGGTTCTTGCGCTTGCACATCAAGCAAAGCTGCCCAACGTGCATCAATGATGTCGTGCTTGTGTGTTGGGTCGTCCGCCAAGCGTGCTCCACATTCAGAACACAGCCCCGGGCAATCGTCCCTACACACAGGTGCGAGTGGAAGTGCAGTGACGATGAGGTCACGCAAAACCGGCTCAAGGTCTAGCTCGTCGCCACCAAAGCGCAGGACCTCTTCGTCCTCATCTTCGAGCGGCTGGTCTTCGTAAAAGAACAATTCCTGGAAGGTTTGATCAACATCAGATGTGATCTCGTCCAGGCATCGTGCACATTCTCCGACCAAGTGTGCGTTAACCGAACCGGTTGCCAGCACACCTTGTTCCAAAGATTCAATCCGCACCGTAAGGGACAGATCCGAACCCTGTGGAACCCCGATCACAGCGATACCGAGGTCCTCGGGAGCCGGGACTGTGCGTTCGACTTCAATCATTGAGCCCGCTTTGCGACCGAGGTCGATCAGATCAACCACGAGCGAGGAAGCAGATGACAAAGACACAGCGCAATCCATGCGTTAAAGAACCCCGACCCCAACTGGGATCAGAAGGATAAGAGTACCGGAGGCTTAGTACTGCCCCTCAGGGCCATCATCAGCGCCGAAAACGGGGATGTCGCCGGTCAGGTCCATCTCGTCAACCTGCTGGTCGGCCCGAATCTTGTCACGGCCACGCTGGACTGAGCGCAACGTCTTATCGAGGACCACTTCGAAGTTCGCCAGCTTCCCGTCCACGTAGTTGTCCACGTCCTGGGCCTTGGCCTCGGCAATTGCCTCAGCTTCAGCGACGATCCGCTCGGCCTCGCGGTTGGCTTCAACGACGACTTCCTCTTCCGCCACCAGTCGAGCCTGCTCCGCATAGGCGGAATCGATGATGGCCTTGCTTTGGTCGCGGGCTTCGGCGACCACAGCATCACGCTGCGTCAACACTTTTTGGGCATCGCCTAATTGACTGGGCAAACTACGTCGAGCGTCCTCAATCAAGTCCAAAACGTCGTCGCGGTGGACCATGCAAGAAGCTGACATCGGCACAGCGCGCGCATCGCGAATGAGAGCTTCCAAACGAGTCAAAACGGTATCGACGTCCACAGTGATCCTCCGACGAACTGACTGGGTGATGGGTCAAATCTATTCCGGGCGGTAAACCAGCGATCAGGCGAGTCGCTCTTTCAGACTCTTGAGTACCGAATCAGGCACGAGGCCGGTGACGTCCCCGCCGTGGCCCGCAATCTCTTTGACCAAACTGGACGACAAGTAGCCGTAGACCGGATTAGTAGAAACAAACAAGGTCTCGATGCCGGTCAGGCGGTTGTTCATCTGTGCCATCTGGAGTTCGTAGTCAAAGTCGGTGACGGCGCGCAGGCCCTTGACGATGGCAGAAATTTTGTGGTCACGGCAAAAGTCCACCAGCAGGCCGGTAAAGCTTTGGACGGTGACGTTGGGGTAAACAGCACAGACCTCTTCAAGCATGACGATGCGCTCGTCAACGGTAAACAAACTCGACTTCGTTTGATTGACCAAGACACCAACGGTGACGTGGTCAAACAAGGCAGCTGCTCGACCGATGATGTCGATATGCCCGTTGGTGACCGGGTCAAAGGAACCAGGACAGACCGCACTACGCATGACTTGCCTCCTGGCTGCTCGAATTAATCAACCTGACCGTACCAAAAGGTCGCCTCGCCATATGACTTGTTTCTCAAGCCCGTGATCGACTCAGGCCAAGTCCATGTTGTATCCCGTTTAGACCGTTCAACCACCACGATGGTGCCAGCCTTGGCAGCACCCTTGGTCAGTAAGTTCTCCACGGCGGACTTCACAACTTGTGAGCCAGTGTCGTAGGGCGGATCGGCGAAGATCACGTCAAAGGGTTCGGCGGTCAATTGCGCAAACCGCTCAACGGTTGATGCCACAACCGAAGTGCTCGTAAATCCCAACAACGCAATATTCGATCGCAACGCGGCCAAAGCAGGTGCATGGGACTCCACCAGTACAACGGCACTGGCCCCACGCGAGGCAGCTTCCAGACCCACTGCCCCACTGCCCGCATACAGATCAAGAAATCGTCGTCCCGCCCAGGACGTGAGCTGCGAATTGAGTGCGGAAAAGAGGGCTTCGCGCGCGCGGTCACTTGTAGGACGCGTTGCGGTCCCCTCGGGCGCAGCAATCTTGCGACCTTTGGCTGATCCAGCAATGATGCGCGGCACAGCTTCATTATTGCGGCGCCGTCAATGCGCGGGGTGCTTAGGTCTTGTCCAAAAACTCCACACCATCGGAGACGGCTTGGTGGACTACCTGGGCCAGAGCAGGATGCGCAGCAAGTTCAGGGTCAGCTTCAATCAATGCAGTGGCGACGTCTCTGGCGGCCACGATGACCTCTTCGTCCCGCAACACCGACAACAAACGCAAGGAAGATCGCCGGCCCGACTGGGAAGCACCCAGCACATCTCCTTCGCGTCGGTGCTCAAGATCAAGGCGGGACAACGCGAAACCATCGTGGGTTTGCGCTACTGCCTCAAGACGTAACCGCGGTGGAGCATCGGCCTGAAAGTGCGTAACCAAGAGACACAGTCCCGCGGCCGAGCCTCGACCCACCCGACCGCGCAATTGATGGAGTTGAGACACACCAAAGCGATCCGCATCCATAATCACCATCACCGTGGCATTGGCGACGTCCACACCCACTTCAATCACCGTGGTGGCGACGAGAACGTCAATCTTTCCGTCGGAAAAATCACGCATGACGGCATCTTTGGCATCGGGTTTCATGCGTCCGTGCAACATAGCCACCCGAAGCGAACTCAGGGCACCGTTGCTCAAATCGTCATACAGGTGCAGAACCGATGCGGTCTCGTACGCCGGCTCTTGAGCATCAGGGACTTGATCTTGAAGTTCGAACGGGACGAGTTCATCGCTCGAGAGCTCTGCAGCAGTGTCGTCGCCGATGCGCGGACATACGACGTAGGCCTGATGACCCTTGGCCACTTCTTCACGCACGCGCTCCCAGGCCCGGTCGAGGAAATGGGGCTTATCTGCGGTGGGCACCACATGGGAAGTGATGGCTGATCGACCAGCAGGCAGCTCGGTTAACGTCGAGGTTTCTAAGTCTCCAAATATCGTCATCGCGACGGTACGAGGAATCGGAGTGGCCGTCATAACAAGAACGTGAGGAACCACATCCGAACGCTGCGTCAGAGCAGCTCGCTGTTCCACACCAAATCGGTGTTGCTCATCAACAACCAACAATCCCAGGTCGCCAAATTCAACACTGTCTTGCAACAGCGCATGCGTGCCGATGATGATTCCGGCAGTACCCGAGGCAATGTCTGCCAACACTTTTTTGCGTGTGGCCGCCGGCGTAGAACCGGTGAGCAAAACCACGCTGGTGGATTGGTCAGTGCTGCCTAGGGTTCCGGCTCCCGCAAGTTCTCCCATCAACGACGTAATCGACCGAAAGTGCTGTTGGGCCAACACCTCAGTCGGAGCCAAGAGCGCAGCCTGCCCGCCCGAATCCACGACCGAGAGCATCGCGCGTAGCGCCACGACCGTCTTGCCCGAACCCACCTCACCTTGCAGCAACCTATGCATGGGATGCGGGCGCGCTAGTTCAGCGGCAATAACACCGGCGACTACCTGTTGCCCTTCCGTGAGTTCAAAGGGCAGCCGTTGATCAAAAGTTGCCAACACACCATTAGTTCGTGCCGGCCGCGCGATGGCAATGCGGCGATCTAAAGCTGCACGCTGTTGTGCCAACACCGTTTGCAGGACAAAGGCTTCATCAAAGGTCAAGCGCTCCCTCGAACTTTGCGCCTCCACCAACGATCGCGGGCGATGGATCCCGATGAGAGCTTCACGCAATCCCATCAAGTCCCGCTGGGTTCGGATGTCTTCTGGTAACGGATCCGCGATGTCGCCCAGCGTGTCCAAGACCATCCCCACACACTTGGCAATTCGCCACGTGGGAAGCGAGGCAGAGGCGGGATAGACCGGGATGATCGCTCCCGCAAATTCCGCGACCGCGTTTTCATCAACAACGTCTTCAAGGTCTAGTGCGCCTAGTTCATCGCCGTCTTGTGCCATGAGTTGGTACTCGGCATTTGACAGCTGTCGCTTTCCTCGATACTCGCCGACTTTGCCGCTGAACAACCCCACGCGGCCAACCGTCAACTTCTTGGCGTGCCACGGCTGGTTGAACCAGGTCAGGGCCAAGCGGCTGGTTCCATCGGTAACGACAACGTCCAGGATCGACCCCTTGCGGTTTTGCATTCGGCGCTGATTAACCCGCTCCACGCGCGCCATGACGGTGACCTGTTCATCTAGTGCCAATGAGGCAAAGTCGGTCAGCTCTCCCCGCTCCGCATAGCGACGCGGATAGTGCGCCAGAAGGTCACCCACCGTCAGTACGCCGATGCCCTTAGCCAGAGCTTTGGCGGTCGGCGCGCCAAAGAGCTTCTCGAGCGGTTCGTCGAAAGGCACGGGGTCTGCTTTCTGGTACTGAGGTCTCGCGGCACTCACCACGGTAGGGGCGAGGAGTGAGTCCACTCCAGAGCGACTGCCCCTCGGCAGTGCCCAGAACTAGCCTCAGGTACGATCAAACACCTGTCCTGAGACATTTGGGACTAACCCGCTGGACGAGTCCCCATTATCGAGGAGTGCACCGTGGCTTCCCACTGCGACGCTTGTGGCAAGAGCCCAAGTTTTGGCAACTCTATTTCTCACTCCCACCGTCGGACCTCGCGTCGCTGGAACCCCAACATTCAGACCGTGCGCACCGTGATCAACGGCACCCCCAAGAAGCTGAATGTCTGCACTTCCTGCCTCAAGGCTGGCAAGGTCACCCGCTAAACCGCTTGTTGACTATTGGGCGAAGTGCGTGTGCCCAGCTGGACCGATAAACGCTGACCCGTCAACGGTCACACCACTGCCGGTCACCACCTGACCAACGACGGTCCATCCCGTCGGAACATTCGCCTCATCAAAGGCACCCAAAAACGCGTGGTCATCTCCGCCGGTCAAGATCCAGTTCATCGGGTTTTCCGTGAGTGCTAATCCCATGTCACGCAAGGGGTCTGCAATAGCCAGCGCTTCGGTAGTGATGTTGATCTGTACTTGGCTGGCTTTGGCCATGTGACTTGCATCAGCAACTAGTCCATCACTGACATCGCACAAGGCATGTGCATGATCAAATGCGCTCTGAATCAAGTCGTAATCAATAACGGGCTGACGGTGGGCATCAACGAGCACCCGGGGCGAACTAAATCCACGAGTAGCCACAGCCAGACCCGCGGCTGCCCACCCGAGGCGACCGGCTACTGCCACGACATCGCCCACCTGTGCACCAGCGCGCGTGATGATGCGCTCGCGGGGTGCGCCAATAGCTGTCACCGTTACCGAGATGACCGGAGATCCCACCACGTCACCGCCTACGACGACCACGTTGAGTCGATCAGCCTCTTGCTTCATCCCTCGGGCAACATCCAGAGCCCATTCAACCGGCAAATCCGAAGGAACTCCCAAGGCCACTACCAGTGCGGCGGGATGCGCTCCCATGGCCACAATGTCACTGAGATTGGCAGCCGCGACACGTACACCCACATCAACTCCACTAGACCACGCGCGCTTGAAGTGGACGTTCTCCACCATCGCATCAGTAGAAATGACCATGCGGCTATCACTCATCTGCACAACAGCGGCGTCATCTCCTGGCCCCACGAGGACGACCGAATCCGGACCCAGCTCGCCGGTGCCTAGAACCTCAGTCAGCGCGTCAATAAGTCCGAATTCGCCTAGTTGGCTCACGGTCATGTCTGACGGGCTCATCGGTGCTTCCTCCTAGGGCAGTATCGTGATGGCTAGACACTACGTCTAACCACGCGATTGGCAACTGTGGGATCGCTACAGGGTATAGACGTCCAACCTGAAGGACATCTCATGGTGCAGGCCTACATCCTTGTGCAAACCGACATCGGGCGGGCTTCCGAGGTCGCACGCGCGATCATGTTGATTGACGGCGTTACCGCATCCGATGACGTCACCGGTCCCTACGACGTGATCGTTCGGGCCGAAGCAGGCAGCGTCGATGATCTCGGCAAACTGATTCTGGCCAAGGTCCAAGCCGTTGAAGGCATTACTCGCACCCTCACATGCCCCGTCGTCACCTTCTAGTTGCTAGCGCACTCGCGCTCGCACTTGTTGGCCTTGCCGGTTGTGGCGAGGCGGGCACCGCTGTTCCATCGCCGACCCCATCTGGTCCCGCCGGGTTAGCGTGTCGAGGACTGATCAGCGCACTTCCAGCTCAAGTCAGCGGACAAGACAGTCGCGCGGTCTTGCCTCCATCTGCTTTCACCGCCGCTTGGGGCAAAGACCCCATCACGTTGGCCTGTGGCGTCGCCACTCCCCCAGCCTTGCAAGCCGACTCACCCTTGGTCACGATCAATGGTGTCGATTGGTTTGTTGAACAAGGGCGCGTGACGACCTTCACCACGGTGAACCGAATCGCCAACGTACAAATATCAGTGCCCACAAGCTATGCACCAGAGGCATCTGCCGTGAGCGAATTGACTGATGAAATAACAGCCAAGATCAAATCAACGGATTAACGCAGGCCCCGATCACGGTGTAACGCCAACTGCAAGAGGCGGTCAATGAGGGCCGCGTAGGAAACGCCGGAGTGCGCCCACATCCGCGGGAACATGGAATTCGGGGTAAAGCCCGGCATCGTGTTCACTTCATTGACGACAATTGATCCATTGGGTTGTACGAAGAAATCCACTCGAGCCAAACCTTCGCATTCCAACGCTTCGAAACTGCGAATGGCAATGTCTCGCACTTGAACAGCGATGGATTCGGCAATGTCTGCCGGAACGGTCAAGATCGCTGCATCGTTGAGGTACTTAGCTTCAAAGTCATAGAAGTCTCGACCCTGCGTGACGGTGATTTCGGCCAGCGCACTGGATTGGGCCGGTTGGTCTCGGCCACCGCCAAGCACGCCACACTCGATTTCAGCACCCTCAATGCCTTGCTCAACGATGACCTTGGGGTCATGTTCGCGCGCCACGTCAATGGCAGCAGCAAGGTCTGACCATTGCTTCACCTTGCTGATCCCAATGCTTGACCCGGCACGAGCCGGCTTCACAAAGACAGGTAACCGCAAGGCAAATTCCAAGCGAGCAAGAACACGCTGTGCGCCCAAGCGCCACTCACCATCGTGAACGACCTCATAGGGTCCGATAGGAATTCCGTGGTTGCTCAACATGAGCTTCATCGCAGCTTTGTCCATGGACACTGCCGATGACAACACACCCGAACCTACGTAGCCAATGTCTGCCGACTCCAACAAACCTTGGACCGAACCGTCTTCACCCCATGGGCCGTGTAGGAGAGGAAACACCACATCAACGACGCCATGATCGACGATGTTTTCCGTGCCAACGCCGATTAGGCGGGCACCGTGACTGCCAGGGACGATCGCGACCGGTTCACCTGTTGTTACCGCCGGCAACTTCTCCTCTGGTCCGCTGATGTCATCGGGGTTCGATGACGTAAGCAACCATCGACCATCAGGGGTAATACCGACCGCCGTCACGTCCCAATGGCTGTGGTCAATGGCCTGCAAAACAGCAGCCGCCGAAACACAGGAAATGGAGTGCTCGCTACTTCGACCGCCATAAAGCAAGACCACGCGAGGGCGCGCTCGAGGGGCTGCTGGGTCCGCCGGGGGCGAACTAGGTGAGGTGGACATCGCTGTGACCCTATCGGCGCAATACTTAGGGACATGAGCAACGACCCCAGCGTGCCCCCAACAAGTCCTGACAGCGTGTGGAAAATCGGCACTCGCGCCGTCAGCCAAGGCCGTCCAGCCCCTGACCCTGGGGCACCGGTCAACGAATCGATCACACTGAGCTCCACCTTCCATGCCGGCGGAGCCTTGGACTATGGCCGAGTCGGCAATCCCACGTGGACTGCTCTTGAGACCACCTTGGCTGACTTAGAGTCAACGCAATCAGCGTTGTGCTTTCCCTCTGGAGTCGCAGCGATTAGCGCGGTGATGGATCTAGTCCCCGTTGGCGGCGTGGTTGTCGCACCCGCTCATCCCTATTCCGGAACACGTGGGTTGCTGAACGAACGCCAGAGCGCAGGGCGCTTTATGGTTCGCGAATATCTGCCATCACCGACTGCCGATATTTCAGCCGAACTTCACGGCGCGGATTTGCTATGGATTGAAACTCCCAGCAATCCACTGCTGGAAATTAGTGACATTGCTGGCTTGAGTCAGCAAGCACACGCTGCCGGTGCATTGGTCGCCATCGATGCCACCTTCATCACCCCTTACATCGCGCAGCCGATCAACTTCGGTGTAGACCTGGTTGTGCATTCGGTGACTAAATTCCTAGCTGGGCATTCCGATGTGATCATGGGAAGCGTGGCAACAAACAACGAAGAACTAGCCACCCGGTTGCACACCATTCGCACCTTAGGAGGTGCGATCGTGGGGCCCTTTGAGGCTTTTCTGGCTCTTCGGGGAATCCGCACCCTTGGAGTGCGCATGGATCGTTCCATCGCCACTGCCCAGACCATCGCTGAACGACTGCTCACCGTGCCGGCCGTTGAGAAGGTTCGTTATCCCGGGCTATCGAGTCATCCAGGACATGATCTGGCCATGGCTACCACTGGCGCTGGTGCCGTGGTCTGTTTTGAAGTACCCACTGCTGCCCAAGCAGAGGCCATCGCCGAGTCAACGCGACTGTGGACACATGCCACGAGCTTGGGAGGTGTTGAGTCATTGATTGAGCGGCGCGCGCGCTGGCCCTTTGAACATCCTGAGGTTCCTGACAACCTCATTCGACTGTCCGTGGGTATCGAAGATGTTGATGACTTATGGAACGATCTTTACCAGGCGATTAGAGCGAATTCTTAAACAGAGTTTTCTGACTTCGTTCCACGCGACATCAGCTCAATGATTTGGCTGCGTGGAGCAGCGCCTTCGTGGATGACACGTTCGACGCTTTCTGTAATAGGCATCGCGACACCGTAGGTGCGGGCCAAGTCCAAGATCGACTTCGAGGACGCCACACCTTCGGCCGTTTGCTTAGTGGCTTCCACCGCTTCCGCAACCGTTAGTTCGCGTCCTAGCAACTCACCAAAGGACCGGTTTCGCGACAGCGGAGACATACAAGTAGCCACGAGGTCACCAACGCCGGCTAGCCCACTGAAGGTCAAAGGATCAGCCCCCAGGCTGACCCCTAAGCGCACAATTTCGGCCAATCCTCGCGTGATCAAGGAAGCAATAGCGTTATCGCCCAGCCCCATTCCCCCGGCCATCCCCACTGCCAACGCGATCACATTCTTCGTTGCGCCACCGAGTTCGACTCCCAGCACATCGGTATTGGTGTACGGGCGGAAGTAGG
Source organism: actinobacterium acAMD-2 (assembly GCA_000754455.1). Lineage (GTDB taxonomy): Bacteria > Actinomycetota > Actinomycetes > UBA12327 > UBA12327 > AcAMD-2. The sequence continues at coordinate 14,990 of JNSE01000011.1, forward strand.
CCGTTGACATGGCTTGCTGAACTGCCGCCGCGTACTGCGGATCGGAAAAGGCGACCACGCAAGCTGCGGGCTGGCGCTGCATAATTTCGCGCGCCAAGTTCGGACCGCTCAAGACGCCAATGCGATTGGGGTCAATTCCCGTGACCTCATGAACCACCTCTGTCATGCGCAAGGAGGTTCCTAGTTCCAACCCCTTGATCAAACTCAAAACAATGGCGGTGGGTGGGATGTGCTCGCGCCATTCCACCAGACGACTGCGCAAGACTTGGGCTGGAATCGCCAGGACAACGATGTCAGCGCCACGCAGAACTGTCGCAACATTGGTGGATGCCCACACGGAAGTTGGCAGTTTCAAACCAGGATGGAATGCAGGGTTGACGTGCTCGTTGGTAATGGATTCGACGATGAACTCATCGCGTCCCCAAATCACCACATCGTTGCCTGCATCGGCTGCGATTTGGGCAAAGGCTGTACCCCAAGAGCCAGCGCCGAGAACGGCTAAACGTGCCATGGGCCACCTCCTAGGAATCGCGATCGTTGAAGGTATGACCGTACCGCCTCACGATCGCGAACCGGCCGGATAGGGCTGACGCGCCACAGATCTGCCAGTGGCAAGATCACCCCATGGCCTCGTGGTGCGCAGTAGTGCCGGTGAAACGACTCGATCGGGCAAAATCACGTCTCCATCTGGAAGAAGCGGGACTCTCAGATTCGCGTCGCCCGGACCTTGCATTGGCTTTTGCTTGCGACACAGTCAGCGCCGCCTTGGTCAGTTGCGATCACGTAGTCGTGATCACCGACGACACTCGCGCCGGTCAAGTTCTTGCCGACTTGGGTGCCGTCGTCATCGCTGACGATCCTGATGCGGGAATCAATCCAGCACTCATGCACGGTTTTGCTTTTGTGCAATCACAGTGGCCCGGTAGTGGAACTGTGGCTATCTCCGCTGATCTGGCCTGCCTACAAGGCGATGACCTTCGACATGCGTGCGCCGCTGCTGACGCATTCGCCGCGCCTTGTTTTGTGAGCGATAGTGCGGGGACTGGCAGCACAGCCTTCTTTAGCCCAGCCGGCACCACGTTTGAGCCTGCGTTCGGTCACCGTTCGCGAGCTCAACACCGGGCGGCGGGGATCCAGGAAATAGCCGGACCCCGAGTGACCACCCTGCATCGCGATATCGATACCGCTGCCGACCTGTGGGACGCCCAGCGCATCGGCCTTGGACGGCACTCGCTGGCAGTGATCTCCACATCCACACAGCAGTGAGGGGCTGAGCCAAGCGGCCCAACCCCTCACCGGAAAAAGCGGTAAAACTACTTCTTCTTTGCGGTCTTCTTGGCAGCAGCCTTCTTCGGAGCGGCCTTCGTGGCAGCAGCCTTCTTCGGAGCGGCCTTCGTTGCAGCGGCCTTCTTCGGTG
>JNSE01000012.1 GCA_000754455.1 actinobacterium acAMD-2
CCAATCCGCACTTGTGGACTGACCCCACGTATGCAAAGAAGTACGCCACAGTCATCGCTGGTTCATTAGCAAAAGCTGATCCACAGAACGCCGCTTACTACAAGAAGAACGCCGCAGCATTCAACAAACAAGCCGATGCGCTCGATGCCGCCTTGCGAAAAGATCAAGTCAGCGTGCCGCGTCGGGTACTCCTGACCTATCACGATGCTTATGCCTACTTCGCCAAGACGTATGGCTGGAAAGTCATTGGAGCCGTTCAGCCTAAGAACTTTGAAGACCCCGCTCCTCAGGAAATCGCCCGCATCATTGACCAAGTCAGGGCCGAAAAGCTACCCACCATCTTTGGGTCCGAAGTTTTCCCCTCGAGCGTCCTGAGCGAAATCGGCAAGGCCACCGGCGCCCGCTATGAAGACTCACTGCGTGATGACGACTTGCCCGGCAAGCCTGGTGAAGCAGTTCACTCCTGGCTGGGCCTGATGCGTTACAACTACCAAACGATGATCAAGGGGTTGGGTGGAAAGTCACCAGCCTTGGACAAACTAACTGTCACCAGTGCTAATCCAGATGAGGCGGTTTACCCCCAGTGACCGGAACCGGTGTTGGTCGAGTCATTCTTGATGTCGCGGACGCGAGTGCGGGTTACGACGAAACCCTCGTCCTTCGAAATGTTGACTTTCATGTCCATGAAGATCAGTTCACCGGAATTGTTGGACCTTCCGGTGCAGGCAAAACTACGCTCCTGCGATTGCTATTAGGCGTTGTCGAACCACGAACTGGCAGCGTGACCCGCGAACCTGACCTGCGCGTGGCCTACGTCCCTCAGCTAGAGACTGTCAACTGGGACTTCCCCATCACCGTTGATGAGTGCGTACTCATGGCGCGCACTGAACAACGCAAGCTTCCCTGGGCTAGCCCGAGTGAAAAGAAGAAGGTGGCCGACGTCCTCGAGCGACTGGGGATAGCCGAATTAGCCCACCGCCACATTCGTGCACTGTCCGGCGGACAGCAACAGCGCATGTTCATCGCTCGTGCACTGCTGCGCGAACCCAATCTTTTGCTCTTGGACGAGCCGACCTCGGGGGTGGACGTCAACACCCGCCACGACATGCTCCACCTGCTCTCCGACCTCCACGATGACGGCATTTCGATCGTGCTGACCACCCATGATCTCAACGGCATGGCCGCTCACCTACCGCACTTGATGTGCGTCAACGGCACCGTCGTGGCCGAAGGCACTCCGGCCGAGGTCATCACCTCAGACGTCTTGGAACACACGTTTGGCGCCCGCCTGGAAGTCCTGCAACACCTGGGAATGCCGATCGTTATTGATGACTACGCCGGCCGCCCAACGACGGTGGTGTCGTAATGAACATCCTTGACACCATTTTTGCTCCGCTGGCCTACGACTTTTTCGACAGGGGTCTGATTGTCGCCACGATTTCGGGAGCGCTACTGGGCTTGATTGGCGTGTACATCACCTTGCGCGGCATGAGCTACATCGGCCACGGCCTCTCGCACGCAGTCTTCGGTGGCTTCGCCGCTGCGCAACTGTTTGCCGCTCAGTTCTATGTCATCGGAGCAGGGCTGTGGGGCATCGCGTCGGCCTTGGCGATCAATGTGGTCTCACGCAAACAACGCATCGGCGCAGACGCCGCGATTGGTGTCATCACCACAGGATCCTTTGCTCTGGGTGTGGCCTTGCTGACCAAATTTGGTTCACGTGGTCCAAGTTTCGACAGCGCCCTGTTCGGGAGCATTCTGGGGATCTCCACATTCCAGATTTGGGGATTGCTCGCGGTGGCCGTCCTGACTCTTCTCATGGTGGTGTTCCGCTACCGCGCGTTGATGTTCACCACGTTTGACCCCGATGTGGCGGATGCTTCAGGCGTCAACGTCAGTCGCACCGATGCGATGTTGATGATCGTGCTCTCCTTGACGATTCTGGCCACGTTGACGGTCATTGGCGTCACCCTCGTCGCAGCCATGTTGGTCATTCCAGCCGTCGTAGCGCGCATGCTGACTAACTCCTTCAGCAAGATGCTGGTGACTTCGTCAGCGATTGGCGCAGGTTGCGGTTTTGTCGGTATGTATTTGAGCTACTACGCCGGTGTCCCCTCCGGAACCATGATCGTGCTGACCGGATCGGTGGTCTTTGCCCTGGCTTTGTCGCTGCGATCCATCCGCAGTGCGGTCAACCGACGCAGCCACACCGCTGATGCACAAGCGCTGTCGGTGCAAGGAAAGAAGATGCCTGTCACTTTCTAGAACTCCCGCGCACTACGATCAAGCCTGTACCTGCGGGAGTGGCGGAATGGCAGACGCGGCAGGTTTAGGTCCTGTTGTCCGAAAGGACGTGGGGGTTCAAATCCCCCCTCCCGCACCAAAAAATTAGTGGACGTGTTCCTGGATCACGGGAACTAGGGCACGCATGGCTTGACCACGATGACTTATCGCATCTTTTTGTTCCGGGGTCATCTCGGCCGTCGTGGCATCAAAACCGTCGGGAAGAAAAATCGGGTCATAGCCAAAGCCACCCTCTCCGCGACGCTGCGTCAGCAAAACTCCATTGACTTGCCCGTGCACGACGTACTCTTCACCGGAAGGCAGCACCAAAGCCGCTGCACAAGCAAAGTGCGCGGTGCGGTGGGCAGGTTCGACGTCGCGGATTTGTTCTAGAACTAGGTCAAGGTTTGATTCATCCGTTGCTCCCTCGCCAGCCCAACGAGCGGAATAAATGCCTGGCTGACCGTCGAGCGCATCTACGCACAACCCTGAGTCATCAGCGATCGCTATCAACCCGGTGTGGGTAGAAACTGCGCGCGCCTTGATCAGAGAGTTTTCGGCAAAGGTTGACCCTGTTTCTTCGATCTCTGGCAGGTCACCAAACGCATCTGAACCCAGAATCTCCACGTCCAGACCCGCACCAGCCAAGAGCCGGTCTAACTCCGCCAACTTCTTTGCGTTGCGAGTGGCGAGGACAAGCTGGACACTCACGCTTGCAGAGCCTGATTTTGTAGAGCGGTCAATTCAGTGATTCCAGCACCGGCTAGATCCAAGAGTTGATCAAGCATGGCGCGATTAAACGGTGCACCTTCAGCCGTTCCTTGGACTTCAATGAATTCGCCACTGCCGGTCATGACTACATTCATGTCGGTGCCGGCCCGCACATCGTCGTCGTAGTGCAGGTCAAGCCGAGCTTCATCATCGACAACGCCGACAGATACAGCAGCCACTGAGTCGGTCAGCACCTGCACATCCTTACCAATCACGCCCTGTCCACGCGCCCACTCGATGGCATCCGCCAAAGCAACATAGGCACCAGTGATAGCTGCGGTGCGCGTTCCGCCATCGGCCTGCAAGACGTCGCAGTCCAACACGATGCTGTTCTCGCCCAGTGCCGACAGGTCAACGACCGCTCGCAGTGAGCGACCAATCAGTCGCGAAATCTCGTGGGTGCGGCCACCGATCTTGCCCTTGACTGATTCGCGTTGATTACGCGTATCCGTGGCCCGCGGCAACATTGAATACTCGGCCGTCACCCATCCAGAGCCGCTACCTTTCTTCCAGCGCGGCACGCCTTCGGTAAACGAGGCCACGCACAACACGCGGGTGCGGCCAAACTCCACCAAGGTGGAGCCTTCGGCCTGGTCTAGCCAGCCTCGGTTGAAGGTAATTGAACGAAGGTCATGGGGGCCGCGGCCATCTGATCGAGTCACGACCACGAGCCTACTGCGGAGCGTTGTCGGGAAAGCCCACCGTGTCTGCACGACGAGGATGCCGTTCAACCTCAATGACTTCGGGACCGAGGAAGCGTTGACCCAGAACCTCGAAGGGCTTGGGGTCGCCCGTGGCAACAAATCGGTGTTCGGGAGAGCCGGCATCACCGCTGCGTTGCAGCCCTGAATCCTGAAGGGTTTGTGCCACTTGTTTGGCCGTCTCGCTCGCGCTATTGACCAAGGTGACTTCGGGACCAACCACCAGGGCAATCACATCAGCGAGGAGCGGGTAGTGAGTGCACCCAAGAACCAGAGTGTCAATGTCTTGAGCGATCAACGGTTCCAGGTACTCCCGCGCAAGTGCCTCAACCTCGGTGCCTTCCACCACACCACCCTCAACGAAATCAACGAACCGCGGGCACGCACGTGAGTACAACGAGATATCCGGTGCAGCGGCAAACGCATCGTCATAAGCCATCGAATCAATCGTGGCGTTCGTTCCAATCACACCCACCCGTCGTGACTGTGTGATGTGGACAGCCTGGCGAACCGCGGGCTGAATGACTTCAATCACTGGTATGTCATAGCGCTCACGTGCATCGCGCAAGACCGCTGCCGAGGCAGAGTTGCAAGCAATCACGATCAGCTTGACACCTTCGGCCAGGAGGTGGTCCATGACATCGAGAGCGAAAGCCCGGACCTGCGCCAGGGGACGAGGACCGTAGGGACCGCGCAATGTGTCGCCCACATACAAGACGGATTCATTGGGCAACTGATCAATAACGGCCCTAGCGACTGTGAGCCCGCCCACTCCACTGTCGAAGATTCCAATGGGGGCGTCGCTCACAATGGCCCACTCTAGAGGACGAAAGTCCCGATTCGGTTGTGCCAACTCGTCCTATCGCGATTCGCATGCGAAGATAGCCCGTCAAGACAGACCTACAAGGAGACTTCATGAGCGACTGGTACGCGATCCGCGGAAATGCCTCCGCACTGCCGACCGACCCCAAGAACATGCGCTTTCGTCCGCTAGGCGTATCCATCGTTGGGCTCTTAGTACGAATCGCTGCTGTGTGGCAGTTGGCCGTTGGCATCTTCTGCATCAGCGAGGCACTGACCTCTTCACAGGCTTCACGTCTGTTCAAGGGCCAGTACCTGGGCAGCGTCAGCGACGGTTACCTGTGGTTCGCCGGACTGGTTGCGATTGCATTCGGCTTGATCCTGTGGCGCGTGGCTGCCACCTTGGTTGAGGGTGACCCTGCTGCTCGTATCTTTGTCGTGGCACTAGCCGTGCTCAACATCATCTTCGCTTTGCTGAGCTTCCCTTGGGGAATCGCTGGAATGATCATCAACTTGTTGGTGGTCTTCTTGTTGTCGTCGTCGTCCAGCGTTCGCTGGTTTGCCGACAGCAAGTTCGAAGTCAAGCGCCCTAGCGCTTTCGAATAAACACTTCAAGAAAAAACCGCTCGGCCCATCAATGCGGGTTGAGCGGTTTTTTCATGCCCACAGTTGGCCGTCGAGGGCTTCCTCGGCCTCATCGAGGGTGCCTTCATACGCACCCGTCGAGAGGTACTTCCAGCCGCCGTCACACACGATGAAAGCAATATCGGCACTCTCGCCAGCTTTCACTGCCTTGGCGGCGATTCCCAGAGCTGCGTGCAGGATCGCCCCGGTGGAGATGCCGGCGAAGATACCTTCTTGTTCCAGGAGCTCGCGGGTTCGACGCACGGCGTCGCGCGGGCCGACCGAAAATCGCGTGGTCAGCACCTCAGGGTCATACAACTCGGGAACAAATCCTTCATCAAGATTGCGCAGCCCGTACACCAATTCCCCATAGCGAGGCTCCGCTGCAACGATCGAAATCCCTGGCACGTTTTCGCGAAGAAAACGACCACAGCCCATCAGGGTCCCCGTTGTTCCTAGTCCAGCGACAAAGTGCGTGATGGTGGGAAGGTCGGCCAACAATTCAGGGCCGGTGCCGCGATAGTGCGCATCGGCATTGGCCGGGTTCCCGTATTGATAGAGCATGACCCACTCGGGGTTTTGTGCCGAGATTTCCTTAGCTACACGCACGGCTTCGTTGGATCCGCCCGCTGCTGGCGAGGAGATGATTTCCGCACCCCACATGCGCAACAGTTGGCTGCGCTCGGGGGAAGTGTTCTCGGGCATCACACAAATGAGCTGGTAACCCTTGAGACGCGCGGCCATCGCCAAGGAAATACCCGTGTTGCCGGACGTGGGTTCCAAAATCGTGCAACCAGGAGTCAGCGTGCCATCGGCTTCAGCCGCTTCAATCATCGACAGTGCAGCGCGATCCTTGACCGATCCGGTGGGATTGCGATCCTCGAGCTTGGCCCACAATCGCACCTGCGGCGATGGGGACATCGTGGGCAAACCCACGAGCGGGGTGTGCCCTACCGAAGCCAGAAGGTTGTCGTAACGCATCAGGCTCCACCAGCGACGGCTGGCAACACCGTGACGTTATCGCCATCGGCGACTTCGGCATCGATTCCGCCGAGGAAGCGCACATCTTCGTCATTAATATAGATGTTGACGAATCGGCGCAGGGAACCTGCATCAACGAGTCGGTCGGCAATGCCTGGGAATTGGGCCTCAAGATCGTTGATTACTGCGCCCAGAGTTGCTCCGGTGGCCTCAACAGACTTGGCGCCATCGGTGTAGGTGCGCAAGATCGTGGGGATTGATACCTCAATGGCCATCGGGCTGACTCTCCATAGGTTGGGCAGTAACGGAAGGAACAACTCTTACGGGCTGACTATTCCACCTCACCAGTCACAATTTCGACTGGCTCTTCGGTGACTTCGCCATCAACGATGCGAAATGAACGAAATTCCACGTCCACCTCATCAGCCGTTGAGACTAAAACGTAGTGGGCATTGGGTTCGGATGCATAAGAAATGTCGGTGCGGGACGGATAGGCCTGGGTTGCGGTGTGGGAGTGATAGATCACCACTGGCTCTTCATCCAGAGAGTCCATCTCACGGTACAGCTTGAGCAGGTCCTTGGAATCGAACTCGTAAAACGTCGGCGAACGGGCTGCATTGACCATAGGGATGAAGCGTTGGGGACGATCAGACCCTGCCGGTCCGGCCACTACCCCGCAGGCTTCATCGGGGTGGTCCAGGCGCGCGTGAGCCACGATGGCGTCCACGATGGTCTGGGCGATCGTCAGCATGGTCTAAGGCTAGGCAAGGCGCTTGGACAACACGCGCACCAGGGTGTCTTGGAGGTATCCCAGCCAGTCATAGATGGCCAAGAGGTTGGCCCGCTGGTCAGTTGCTGCTTCTTCCTCCGTCCAGGCTTGGCTGGCCGGATCAGCGGTGATTCCCAGACGGGTGGCCAGCACAAGGCGAAGATCGTTCAAAGCCGTCATCCACGACTGGCAGCCCTGGGCATCGATCTCCACGCGTTTGGACTCGGTATGCAAGCTCTCTAACACCACGACCACCGACGCGGTCTTGCGCTGCCTCAGGCCTTCTTGGGTGAGTCGACGAAATTCCTCGTCCGCTTCACGATCCTGCGGATAGGCCGAGGGGAGTAAGCGGGCAAGGGCTGGATCTTCTGGAGCATCCGAATCCGTGCCGATGCCGACCATTGCGGCCAAGGGGTCAGTGTGTTCGGGTTCAGGTTGATCAGGCTGCAGGAAAAAAGCCAATTCGGAAAACAGGTGAATCAAGATGTCGCGCTCGTCTTCGCTTAGTACCAGGGTGGCGCCTTCACCATGGCTTCGAAATTTATTGGTCATTACATGTCCTGCTGCAAGGTAGCCCACAGCCCGTAGCCATGCATAGCTTCAACATCGCGTTCCATCTCTTCGCGGCTTCCCGCGGATACGACAGCCTTGCCCTCGTTGTGCACTTGCAGCATGAGTCGGTCTGCCTCTTCGTTGGAGTGCCCAAAGTACGCACGGAACACGTACGCCACGTAGGACATCAAGTTCACCGGGTCGTTCCACACCAAGGTCACCCAGGGCAATTCCGGCATGATGGAAAAGTCTGTTTCGGGGCGTTCTAACTCAACCGGGGCAATGGACACGGCACTAGTGTCCCAGACCCCGTAACGTAGTCACCGTGAGTTCCTTTCCCGCCCGATCTGAGCACCTTCCGGAGCCTGCCCTCTTGGCCGCCATTCGTGACGCCATCATCGGTGACGACCAGGTCATGGACGGCCCCTACGGCCCCCATCGCATTACCTATGCGGACTACACAGCCAGCGGCCGGGCCTTGGGATTTATTGAGGACTTCATCCGCGATGAGGTCCTGCCCCGCTACGCCAACACCCATACCGAGTCGTCGGGCACCGGACTACAAACCTCTCGCCTTCGCGAAGATGCGCGCGCCATTATTGCGCAAGCTTTCGGTGATGAAGAAGACGTCGTCATCATTTTCGTTGGCTCTGGCTCTACTGCTGCCATTGACCGATTTGTTTCGGTGATGAATTTGCGGATTCCTGCCGACTTGGACAGTAAGTACGACCTGTCTGACCACATTCCTGCGAACGAGCGCCCCGTGGTTTTCATCGGACCGTTTGAGCATCACTCCAATGAACTTCCTTGGCGCGAATCGATCGCCGACGTTGTGGTTATCCCCGAGGATGTGGATGGTCACATTGATATCAACCACCTGCGCGAAGAACTGGTTCGATACGCCGACCGCCCACTCCTCATCGGATCGTTTTCTGCGGCCAGCAACGTCACGGGGATCGTGACCGACACTGATTCGATCTCGTCACTGCTTCACGAATTCCATGCCATCGCTATGTGGGACTACGCGGCTTCTGCGCCCTACGTGGATATCGACATGAAGCCGCTGAGCGCCGCAAATCACAAGGATGTTGTGGTGCTCTCGCCCCATAAATTCATCGGTGGCCCCAGCACACCTGGCATTTTGGCCATTCGCCGCTCGCTCCTGACCAACACGGTTCCCTCTGTTGTCGGTGGCGGAACGGTGGCCTACGTCAATCCTTCCGAGCACCTGTACCTGACCGATCCGGTTCACCGCGAGGAAGCGGGCACGCCAGCGATCGTAGAAGCCATTCGCGCTGGCTTGACCTTCCAACTCAAAGCCGCTGTAGGCACCGACGTCATTCGTGCGCACGAAGAGGACTACTTGCGCCGAGCCGCGGAAGTCTGGGACGCGCACCCCTCTATTGAGGTGTTGGGTAACCGCGATGCGGAACGACTATCCATCGTCTCGTTTGTGATGCGCTCCCCCACTGGGCGATACCTGCACCACAACTTTGTCGTTGCTGTACTTAATGATCTCTTTGGCATTCAATCGCGCGGTGGTTGCTCGTGTGCTGGACCGTATGGCCACCGCTTGCTGGGAATTGATATTGAGAAGTCGCACGAGTTTGAGCGCGAGATTGAACACGGGTGCGAGGGGATCAAGCCAGGATGGGTGCGCGTCAACTTCAACTACTTTATTAGCGAGACTGTCTTTCACTACATCGTGCAAGCCGTATCAATGGTGGCTGAACACGGCTGGAAGCTATTGCCGGACTACTCCTTTGACCCGGATTCTGGGTTGTGGCACCACCGTGCGGGGACAGTCGAGCCCCCGTTGCGACTATCAATGGTTCATTACGACGCTGCGGGAATCATGGTCTACCCCACGACGACCCAAAGGGCGCCGGAAACCGCGCTGGCCACCTACCTGATCGAAGCAGAAGCAATTTTCGCCAGTCATGGCGAACCCGATTTGGATGCTACGCAGTCTCTACCGGGAGTTTCCGCTGACTTTGAATCACTGCGCTGGTTTGACCTGCCACCCATTTGCCTCGAACCCTGAACTCACCCACCCACCAGTTGGATGGTGAGTTGAAGGACTAGTCCAGCGCTAGTGCAGCAAGAGCGGCGTTGACGATCGAGCCGGACGTGAGGTCAAAGAGTTCATACAGTTCCGACACGGATCCGGATTGACCAAACTTGTCAACACCCAGCGGAACAGCAGGCACGCCCAAGGCGGAACCAATCCAGGCCATGGCATGCGAAGCAGCATCGTGGATGGTGACCACAGGAGCCTTCTCTGGGAAGATCTCGCGCAAGATGAGTGGATAGGCCGGCACCGATGCCGTACGCACACCAGCGGCCAATCCACTGCGCCATGCCGAGTACAAGCGATCCAGTGACGTCACATCAACCACGTGCGCTGCCACACCTTCGTCAGCCAACTCGGCTGCGGCGGCTAACGCTTCAGGAATCACAGCGCCACTGACGGCCAAGTGCACCACAGGAGCACCCGAGTCACGCAGGTCTGGACGAGCAGCGAAGGCATCGTGCAAGCGGTAACCGCCAGCCAGAACCTGACGACGCAAGACCTTGTCACCTAGCCGCTCACGAGCTGCCTCAAAGGGCGCTTGATCCAGCGGGCGAGTAGAAAGACGGAAGTAAGCCGACGAATCGTTCTCACCCGAGGCGATGCGCTGCAAACTGTCACACAGCAACCAGTCCAGGGCACCCAAGTAACCAGGCTCAATGAAGGTCACGCCGGGCAGTTCCATACCGATGGAGGCCGTGATCGTGGACTGGTGTGCTCCACCTTCAGGAGCCAGCGTCACACCTGCTGGGGTTCCAGCAATGATGAATCGAGAGCCCGAATAGGTGCCGTAGATAAAGGCATCGAGACCACGGCAAACAAATGGGTCATAGACGGTGCCGATGGGTAACAACGGTTGATTGGACAGGTCCCAAGACAGGCCGAGTTGACCCAGCAACAAGAACAGGTTCATCTCGGAAATGCCGAGCTCAATGTGCTGACCCTGAGGATGCTGACTCCACTTGAGCATGGGGTCGTCTTCGTTCCAGTCGCGAATTTCATCCGGTGAATACACACCAGCACGGTTGATGAAACCAGCCAAGTTCGTCGATGTTGCCACGTCTGGTGCAGTAGTCACTAAGTACTTAGCTACCGCTTCATCGCGCGAAAGGCTCGTGACAATACGACCAAAGCCCTCCTGCGTGGAAATGGGCTTGCTCGGCGAACGCGTCTCTACTCGCTCGGGAACGGCAATCGACAAGTGACCATCGGGGCGAGGGCGTTCCAAATGCTGTGCTCGCTCATTGCACCAACGACCGGCGGCCGTGTCCTCGGGAATGCGGTCCCACTCAGTGGCCATGGTCAGCTGTGTTCGGGCGCGCATTTCATTGACTTGTTCGGTGGTCATGAGTGCAGAGTGGTTGCGTGGGTTGCCAGCGCTTGGCAATCCCCACCCCTTGACCGTGTAAGCAAAGATCACCGTCGGGCGATCCGTGGTTGCGTCTGCTTGGCGATAAGCCTCGAGCATCGATGCCAGGTCGTGGCCGCCTAAATCCTTAACCAATGGTGCGAGGTCTTCGTCGCTGACTCCCGCAACTGCGGCCTTCGCGCCCTCTGGCGCACCTTCGAGGAAGCGCTGACGCAGTTCCTCGCCTTTGAGGGCAAACAGCGACTGATACTGCTCATTAGGCATCGCATCGATCCACGCGCGCAGGTCTTCGCCATTGGCTTCCTTGAACTTGGCCTGCAACTTGCGACCGTACTTGACCTCGATGACTTGCCAACCAGCTGCTAAGAACTGAACTTGCCACTGGTGGACCTTTACACCGGGAACAACGCGGTCCAAGGACTGACGGTTGAAGTCGACAACCCACGTGACGTTGCCCAACCCTTGGGTGGCTTGGTCAGCGATGGCTTCCCAGATGTTTCCCTCATCCAATTCGGCATCACCCATGAAGGCAATGAAGCGCGAGTGGTCTCGCTGACCGAAGTGGTCATCAACGTAGCGGCGCGTCAGGGCAGCAAACAAAGGGGCAACGGGACCCAGGCCGACAGAACCAGTGGAGAAATCAACGTTGTCGGGGTCCTTGGTGCGTGAGGGGTAGGACTGCAATCCACCCAATTCGCGAAGGCGTGTGAGGTACGAACGATCCAATTGACCCAATAGGTATTGGATGGAGTGGAATACGGGCGAAGCGTGCGGCTTGATGGCGACGCGGTCAGCAGCATCAAGGTGGGCAAAGTACAGCGCGGTCAACGCGGTTACGAGCGAGGCCGAAGAGGCTTGGTGCCCTCCGACCTTGACCCCATCACCAGTGTCGCGATCGTGATTGGCTGAATCGACCATGCGGATGGCCAACCACAAGATGCGCTGCTGGATCTCGTCTAAGACGTCGAGGTCAAGGTCGGGATCAAGTGCGGGCTCGTTGATGACGGTTACGTCTTGGATCGATTTCATGCCTTAACCGTACCAACGAAGGGATAGGGCCCTAAAGCCCTAGCCTCACGATCGCTTGATAAACAAGCCTCCGATGAGCTCGAAGACACCAAGGACGATCAGCAGGATGGCGGTCCACCAGGTCAGGACGACCAGTGAGGACAGCGGAGCAGCCAAAACGATGATGGCGGCGATGATGCCCAAGATGCCCGAAAAGATGGTCCAACCGCGACCAGCTACGCCCGGGCTTGCCAATCCAGCGAACAAACGAGCCAGACCATTAATCAGCCAGCTCACACCAATGAGGATGGCGAGCAAGGCAATCGCCTTGGCATCGGTACCAGATTCGGCGCTGATGATGTTTTTCAAGAAAATGATGCCCAAAATGAGCGAGCAAATTCCCGAGACAAAGAAAGCGGCTCGACTACCGCCATCAAGGTTGGCTGTGAAGCCACCAATGATTTGGGCAAGACCTGCAAGCAGGAGCCACAGACCGAGGAAGAACGTGATGGTAACCAGCACACCCTTGGGGTACGAAAGAAGCAGTACACCAATGATGATGGAGATCAGTCCGTTGCCGATGATAAGTCCCTTGGAACCTGCAACTGCGGTGACTGAGGCGGTGATGGAATCAGAGCCAGTAGTGGCTGTTTCATTACTCATGTGCAAAATGTCGCACAATTTACACAGCGAAGACGCTAAGACACGCTAGCGAGAGGCTTGAACGCCCAACTGCAAAGCTTCGGCGACGAGCGCAAACACTTGCTCGCGTTCAATAAGAAACGCATCGTGTCCAAACGGCGAGGCAATCAAGCGCAATCCCCCGACGGTTGAAGGAATCTCGTCCGCAAGTTGCTGCTGTAAATACAACGGATAGAGACGATCGGTATCAATTCCAGCAATGATCACGGGCGTGGTGATGCCCGCGAGTACCTGGTTTACCCCGCCTCGGCCACGGCCAAGATCCCACGTGGTCATCACGTCGGTTAAGGACACGTACGTTCCCGCATCAAAACGGCGGGCCAGCTTGTCGGCCTGGTGGTCAAGGTAAGACTGCACCGCATAGCGCCCCTGCCCCAACGGATCCTCGTTGTCCTGAGACTCGTTAGAAAAGCGCAACGCAAGTTCTGATTCGCTGCGGTACGTCAGGTGGGCAATTCGGCGCGCAACACCCATTCCTGAAACGGGACCGCGCGCTTGGTCGTAGTAGTCCCCACCATTCCACGCAGGGTCAGAAGTGATGGCATGAATTTGCGTGATCTGAGTCCCAATTTGATCAGCTGTTGCCGCTGCTCCAACAGCAACGATGACGGCGCTGCCCACTTCTTCGGGATATTCAACGACCCATTCAAGAGCGCGCATCGCTCCCATGGATCCACCAATAACCGTCGCCCAGTGCTTGACACCCAAGTGCTCTGCAAGTCGCTTTTCAATGCGTACCTGGTCGTTCACTGTTACTCGAGGAAAGCGCGAGCCCCACGGCTTACCGTCGGGACCAATCGATGATGGACCAGTCGTTCCCTGACAACCGCCGAGAACGTTTGACGACACAACAAACCATTGGTTGGGGTCGATCGGGCCATCAACTCCGACCAGGCCGTCGAGCCAACCGGCAGTTTGGTGCCCGGCACCGGCTGGTCCAGTGACATGGGAATCACCGGTGAGGGCGTGCAAAACAAGCACTCCGTTGGAGCCATCGGCATCCACCGCGCCCCACGTTTCGAAGGCGACGGTCACCTCTGGCAGGTGTCCACCCAGTTCAAGGTCAATCGGGCCGAGCGAGACAAACTGCCGTTGCCCCACGACGTCGCCTTCCAGCCACGCGCCGGTGACTGGAAGGAATTCGTCGTCGCGAGAATGCATCGAGTTAGGCGCCCTTAGCTGCCCGGAATCCAGCATCGAGGTCAGCCAAGATGTCTTCAATTCCTTCAATACCCACAGCCAGTCGCACCAAACCTGGCGTGACACCAGCAGATGCGCGCTCTTCATCACTCAACTGTGAGTGCGTCGTGGAAGCCGGGTGAATCACCAACGAGCGGACATCGCCGATGTTGGCAACATGGCTGTGCAGTTCCAGTGCATCGACGAACTTCTTGCCAGCATCAATTCCACCCTTGATTTCAAACGCCAAGACGGCGCCCGTTCCGGCAGGTGCGTACTTGCGACCGCGCTCGTACCAAGCAGACGACGGCAGACCTGCGTAGGCGACCGACTCCACTTCATCGCGCTGCTCAAGCCATTCAGCCACACGCTGTGCGTTGCTGATATGGCGCTCCATGCGCAAGGACAGCGTTTCGATGCCCTGTGCGATGAGGAACGCATTGAAAGGAGCAACTGCGGGGCCCAAGTCGCGGAGCAACTGCACGCGCGCCTTGATGATGAAGGCGATGTTGCCCAGGGCTTCTGCATAGACCAAGCCGTGGTAGCTGGGGTCCGGCAAGTTAAAGCCTGGGAAACGATCAGGGTTGGCCGCCCAGTTGAAGGTTCCACCATCAACGATGACACCGGCCACTGCTGTGCCATGGCCACCCAGGTACTTGGTCGCCGAGTGAACGACGATGTCAGCGCCCCACTTCAAGGGCTGAATCAGGTACGGCGTAGCAATCGTGTTGTCCACGATCAAGGGGATGCCGTGCTCGTGTGCAACACCCGAGATTCCTTCGATGTCGAGAACGTCGTTCTTTGGATTCGAAATCGTTTCGCCAAAGAAGGCCTTCGTGTTCGGACGAATGGCGGCCTTCCACTGCTCCAAGTTGTCAGGGTCATCGACGAAGGTGACTTCGATTCCGAATTTTGGCAACGTGTAGTGGAGCAAGTTGTACGTGCCGCCATACAAGCTGGGGCTGGCCACAATGTGGTCGCCGACCTCCGCCAAGTTCATAATGGCCAACGTTTCGGCAGCTTGACCACTACTGACCAGCAACGCTGCTACTCCGCCTTCAAGGGCGGCAATGCGCTCTTCCACAACCGCCTGGGTGGGGTTCATGATGCGGGTGTAGATGTTGCCGAATTCGGCCAGGCCGAATAGGGCCGCTGCGTGGTCGGTGTCACGGAAAACGTACGAGGTGGTCGAGTAAATCGGCAAAGCACGTGCACCAGTTGTCGGGTCAGCTACTTGGCCGGCGTGAATCTGCTTGGTTTCGAAACTCCAGCTGTCGTTCATGGTCTTGTTTTCTCCTAGATCAGATAGGGCTTAGGTCGGCGGTGGTGAGGGAATCAAAATGGGAGGCATACAAAAGGCCGGAAGCAATCTTCCGGCCTGGCTCAATGTGTCACGCTCGTCGACACCATTGATCCATTCCGCTAGGGCAACACATGCAACTCGACATTCGACCGAAATCAACGGTCCGTCGAGAGATGAGGATCAGGGGCTTGGGCACCTGCAAAAAGTAGCACGATGACTTCAGCCAAAAAATCGCGGTCGCGATTCAATTGCGGTATTGCGACTGGTTTGCAACTACGCGTCGCCTACTCGCTCGGTCGCTGAGACCTGCGTCACTGAAGGAGCAACAACGCTCAATCGACTCGCTGCGACGATAGCCACGATGCCCACTGCCGTCATTGTGACAAAGATGCATAGAAACGTCACCTGTTGCTGACCCACAGGCGCGGTACCGATTCCATAGATGACTCCGGCTAATGCAGTGCAGGTTAAGACTCCTGCTCCATCGCCGAGTTGCAAAGCAGCTGAATTTGCTCCTTGCTCCTCCCCCGATGACATCCCCAACACCCACACATTCACCGCCGGGATGGTGATACCCATCCCGAAACCACCGATCGCCCACGCCAAACCCGCAATGATTGCCGGAGCGGGCAACGTCACTGTCAACGTCATTAAGACAAGGCCTATGAACGCACACAGCGCACCGACAATGATCAATCGATCCCGGTGAATGGTCAGATCAGGGCGACCTTGCCACCACGAGCCCAGAAACCAGCCAAGTGATGAAGTGGTCAAACTCAATCCCGCCAGCGTGAGGCCTAAACCTCGTTGATCAACGAGCATCAGGGGAACAAACGCTTGGGCGCCAAAGAAAGCCCCAGCTAAGAGTCCACGAGCTCCGATTGCGCTGGGAAGCCCGCGAGCCAATCGCAACGAACCACTGGGTAGCAATCGCTGCAGGGCAAATCCCACGATGACTAATCCGATCAGCGCTTCACCAGCACCAATGAGGCCAAGGCGGCGACCACCGTCTTGAATCAACACAGCTCCGGCTGCTAATGACGCGGCCCATCGGGTCCGTCCGCTACGGCTTGATTGCGTTGCCTGCTCACCGGCATCAGCCAAGTCTTTATCTTGTCCGTGACCAATGCCTCCGGGTCCCTCAACTGCACTAACCAAGGGCCAGACCAAAAACATGGCAATCAC
>JNSE01000013.1 GCA_000754455.1 actinobacterium acAMD-2
CCACCATCGCGCACTTCAATGCGAATTCCCGCTAGATCCTGACTCAAGGCCAACACGATTGGTGCACCGCTCGGCGTCATGCGCAATGCATTTTCCGAAAGGTTGTCGATGATTTGACGCAAGCGCATCGGGTCGGTCCGCGTAGAGACGGGTCCATCAGGCACTTCAACCGTGTAACTCACCCCCAGTGGTGCAGAACGATCACTCCACACCAGAGCGGCATCAAGTACTAATTCCTTAACGTCCACATCCGCAATCTCGAGTGGGAAATCTTGCGCGCCAAATCTCGCCAAGTCCAACAAGTCACTGACTAATCGCTCCAGGCGTAGCGATTCACCCAACATGGTGTTGCCCACCTGCGCCACATCGTCACCAGAAATGACGCCGTCAGATAGAGCCTCGGCATAGCCCTTCACGGCGGTCAGTGGAGTGCGCAGTTCATGAGAGATCGAAAGGAGAAACTCGCGCTGGCGCCCTTCTGACACATCCAACGCCGTCGCGAGTTGATTCAGGGCTATGGCAAGTTCTGCGACTTCCTGTGCACCATCCACATCAAGACGAATATCGCGAGCCCCTGTCGCCAAGCGCTGCGCTGCCTTTGATGACCGCTTGATCGCTGCAGCAAGACGAGCCGCAAGCAAGATGCCCGCACCAGCACCAATAGCCAAACCAATCAACAGGCCAATAAACAACCGCTGGATGAGTTCATTGCCACCGACCGCGCCACGACCCTGACCCAACGGCTGAGCCAACACGACGACTTGGTCACCCGCTACTTTGCGGGCTTGAACTAAATACTTTTGTCCTCGAAATTCGCGCGTGACCGACACCTGACCACCAGACTGCAAGGTCGCTAGTTCATCAGGGGCTAACAATCCGCCCCCCGAATCACCCGAGGGCAATACCGCCAGCGAAATCCCCTGGCTGTCGAGCAACCGTCGAATACGTGGCTGGTCAATCGGACGACCGGCAGCAGCAGACCGTTCGACTGCATCCGCTACGACGTCGGCTTGTCGAGACAGTGATTGAAATGCTTGGCGCTCAGCATTTTGCCGAGCCAGCGGCAAGGCGATCACACCAACGACAACGACCGAAACGAAAGCCACCAACGTGGTGACAAGGGCGACTTGAGTTGCCAGCGATCGACGCATCAGGGCTGGACCTGATCCGACAGGGCGTAACCCACGCCACGAACGGTGCGGAAAGTCACTGAATCCCCGACCTTGGAGCGCAACTGTGCCACGTGCACGTCAACGGTCCGTGTTCCAGCGGCCACTCCATACCCCCACACGTGGGACATGAGCTGCTCACGAGAAAACACCTGGCCTGGGCTTCGCATGAAGTAAGCCAAGAGGTCAAACTCCAGTGTGGTCAGCTCAACATGCTTGCCGGCCACGAGGACTTGATGAGTGGACGGGTCGAGTTGGATCGCACCGACCTGCAAGATTTCGTCCGGGGCGGCCACACCACCTCGTCGCAAGACCCCCCGAACGCGAGCCACCAACTCACGGGGACTGAAGGGCTTAGTGATGTAGTCGTCGCCGCCTAGCTCAAGGCCGAGGATTCGATCCACCTCGTCATCTTGGGCGGTCACAAACAAAATGGGTGTCCAATCCCCTTCGGCCCGCAATTGCCGACAAATGTCAGTACCACTCATGCCGGGCAGGCCAATATCCAAGATCACTGCCACGGGTCGAGCTTGTCGAATGCGATCCAGCGCTTGTGCGCCGTCATTTTCTATTTGGACCCCAAAGCCGTCACGGGTTAAGTACAGCTTGATCAGATCACTGATCGCTCCTTCGTCTTCTACGACGAGGACTAGTCCTTGAGAACTCGGATTAACCATCAGTATCGATGGCCACGGTTCAAGAAGTCTTGGTTGATGACTTCGGCTGCGCGCCCATGCCCATCATCTGCATGACTTTGCCCACCACGAGTCCGACAACGCAGATCACAACGCCGACAATCACGACTGGAATGTTCGCGAAGACGACACCCACTCCACCAACCGTGAAGCCCACGATGACGATGCCTACGAGAGTCCAGGCCGCCGGAGTGTGTCCGTGGTCTTCGTGTTCGGCCGACATAATAGGGATCCTCTCGATACGCAGGCAACAAGCAACAATCTCATTGTGTCAGGTTCCAGGAAATGCGCGTAGCCACGACCCCTAATTCACGCTCAAAACCCAGGAAACGTGGGATCTGTCCCGCGATCAATGGCATCCCACAAACCCGCGGAATCCAGTTTCTTACTCGCAGGAGTGGACTCGTCTGCTCTCTCGTAGCGACGACCGGCCCGTTGCCACGATTGGGCACGCACCACAATCCACAGTCCACATAAAGCCACAACCGCACACAACACGAGGACCAGTCGAGGCCAGATGCTGATCGTGACCTCGGCAACCTCCACTTGAGTAAGGCCCACTAAATCTGAGAGCGGACCCGCCAGCGCTTTGCCTGGCGCCGACAAAAAGTTGGCAATCGACAAGGTAGCCGCGAGAGCGAAACCGACCAAGACCAGACCGATCGCAGTGCGCCACCACCTCCCGGCCAGGAGACAGGCAACTGACGCGGCTAGAGCAAGCAATCCTGTAGCCGGCGCGATTGGCACAACGGCGCGACTGCTGAATCCTGAATTCACTCGCGGCAGCGCCGCGTCGAGAACCGAAGCGCTCGCCCATTGCGGCGAAGAGAGAATCAAAATAAGGGCACCCGCCACAGCGAGTAGTCCGAGTGCGAAATACGGTTCGCGTTTGCTTTGATCACTCATCAATTGACCGATGCTCGTGCGACAGCACGCAAGGCTGCCGCCGCTTTGTGTCGACATTCGGCATGCTCGGTGGCTGGGTCAGAATCGGCCACAACGCCAGCACCGGCCTGCACATGGGCGATGCCATCGCGGATAACCGCAGTGCGAATGGCAATGGCGGTGTCGACATTGCCCGCGAAGTCCAAGTACCCCACCACTCCGCCATACACACCGCGTCGAGTCGGCTCAAGGTGCTCAATGATCTCCATGGCCCGTGGCTTGGGTGCGCCAGACAACGTGCCAGCTGGGAAACAGGCGCGCAACACCTGCATTCCCGATTGCTTCGCAGATACCGCACCGACAACAGTGGAAACAATGTGCATGATGTGCGAGAAGCGTTCAATCGCCATGAACTCCACGACATGAACCGAGCCTGATTCACAAACTCGACCCAGGTCATTGCGCCCTAGGTCAACGAGCATCAAATGCTCTGCTCGCTCTTTTTCATCCGCCAAGAGTTCATTGGCCAAAGCCACGTCCTCGGTTTCATCTGCACCGCGCGGACGACTGCCCGCAATGGGATGCATCGTGGCTTGGCCATCAGCAACTGTCACCAGAGCCTCTGGGCTTGACCCCACGACATCAAAACCAGACTTGCCGTCAATAGATCCAAAGCGCATGAGGTACATGTACGGACTCGGATTGCTGCGTCTCAGCTCCTCATAGACCGCCAACGCGGATCCGGTACAGGGCAGAGAAAATCGCTGACTGACCACAATCTGAAAGGCCTCACCGGCAGCGATTTCAGACTTGGCCTGAATCACCGCGTCCTGATAGGCCTGCTCGGTGGTGTTCGACTCCACGTGTGAAAGATCGGGTTCACCTCCTACCAGGCCCGTGGCCTGCGGTGTTGCAGTGAGTGACTCGACAGCGGCCTGCATTGCATCAAGTCGCGCGATCGAATCCGCCCAGGCTTGCTCAACGTGTTCATCGGTGCCATCGCGATTAACCGCATTAGCAATCAACACGATGGAACCGGTTTCGTGATCTAAAACGGCCAAGTCGGTCGCGACCAGCATGGCAAGTTCGGGCAGCTGCAAATCATCAACCGCGATCTCAGGAATGCGCTCAAGTCTGCGTACAGCGTCGTAACCGATCATGCCAACCATGCCGCCCGTCAATGGAGGTAAATCAGTAAAGGGCGTGGTGTGCAAGAACTTAACCGTTTCCTCGAGTACCACGAGTGGGTCGCCATCAAGTGGCACACCCACCGGCGGCTCACCTACCCAGTGAGCGTGTCCATCCACCTCAGTCAGCATGGCCATGCTTGCCACCCCAATGAATGAATAGCGGGACCACACCCCTTGCTCGGCTGACTCGAGAAGGAAGGTTCCTGGTCGTTCACCGGTTAATCCCCGGTACAAGTCAATGGGCGACAGATTGCGTGAGTCAACAGCGCGCACCATGGGAATGACGCGACGGCTGGCGGCTAAATCCTGAAACTGTTCAAGGGTGAACGCTTGAGTCACGAGTTCGATCCCACTTGCAACGAGTGCGCGTCAAAACAACTGTGATTACCGGTGTGACAGGCCGGACCAGTCTGCTCCACTGACAGCAACAGGGCATCGCCATCGCAATCAAGGCCGATGGAAAGAACTTTTTGCACGTGCCCTGATGTTTCGCCCTTCGTCCACAACTGCCCACGACTGCGCGACCAATACGTCGCCTCACCGGTGGCCATGGTGCGAGCCAGGGCTTCGTCATTCATCCACGCCAGCATCAGCACTTCACCCGTGTCGTGTTGCTGGGCGATGGCAGCAAAGAGCCCTGCATCATCACGCTTGAGGCGCTGTGCGACCTCCGGGTCCAGCGCGGGGTTGGTGGATGACATGCCCCCATTGTGCCGGTAGGTCATAGGAAATGGCCTTAGGCGGGCGAGTTCGCGACCTCGTGCCCCTGTGTCAACGTGCCATTGTTGCTTTGCCCTCGTAGTGTGAAGGCATGAGCGAAAACGGAACCACCAAGGCCAACCACTGGGCGCAATCAGAACGCGCGGTCCTCAGTGACTTATTGGATCAACTCGGCCCGGACGTTCCGACGTTGTGCGAAGGCTGGACGGCTCGCGATCTGGCTGGGCACTTGATTGTGCGTGAAGGTCGACCCGATGCCGCGATGGGCATCATGGTCCCAGCCCTTGCCGGCTATGAAAAGAAGGTTCGCCTCAAAGCTCAAAGCAAGGACTGGAAAGACGTCATCAGCAAGATCCGCACCGGCCCACCTCGCTCGTCCATGATGCGGGCGACAAAAGTCGACGGTTTAGCAAACACCATTGAGTTCTTCGTTCACGTCGAAGACCTGCGCCGAGCACAACCGGACTGGCAGGAGCGCGACTTGGCACCAGAGTTTCAAGACCAGCTGTGGGACAAGATTAAAGGTTTCGCCCCGCGATTGATGAAGTCGTCACCTGTTGCCATCGTCTTCGCTACTCCCGATGGGAAGCGCTTCCAGGCCTGTCAGGGTTCGCAAACGGTGACCATCACTGGACAGCCAGCTGAGCTCACGTTGTTTGCCTATGGTCGCTCAGAAGTTCATGTCGAGTTCTCCGGTCCAGCCGAAGCCATTGCTGCTGTTCAATCGTGCTCCTTCGGCATCTAAAGCCGATCCACGTCTAACGAACCACACAGCCTGCGTCAGTTAATGATCGCTTAATGTCAGCGATCCCTAATTCGCCAAAGTGCAACACACTTGCTGCGAGAACTGCGTCCGCGCCAGCCTCAACGGCCGGTGCAAAGTCAGCCAATTTCCCCGCTCCGCCCGAGGCAATGATGGGGATTGACACGTTGGCTCGTACCAATTCGATCAAGGGCAAGTCGTAGCCGGCCTTGGTTCCGTCAGCATCCATCGAATTCAACAAGATCTCGCCTGCACCTCGATCGGCCGCTTCCACGGCCCACTGCAAAGCGTCTATGCCGGTGCCTCGTCGTCCCCCATGGGTAGTGACTTCAAATCCTGATTCGGTGGTTGTCCCCTCTTGGCAACGTCGAGCATCGATCGACAACACCAGTACCTGAACACCAAACCGATCGGCAATGGCGTTCAGCAACTCCGGGTCTGAGATTGCTGCCGTGTTGACGCCCACTTTGTCTGCACCCGAACGCAACAAAGCATCAACGTCAGCGACAGAGCGAACACCGCCACCCACTGTTAACGGAATGAAAACCTGCTCCGCTGTTCGCGTGACAATGTCGTAGGTGGTTGATCGATCGCCACTGCTCGCAGTGATGTCGAGGAAGACCAACTCATCCGCGCCTTCACTGTTGTACCTTGCGGCAAGTTCTACCGGATCCCCCGCGTCCCGCAGGTCCTTGAAATTCA
The DNA here is from genome assembly GCA_000754455.1 of actinobacterium acAMD-2. Lineage (GTDB taxonomy): Bacteria > Actinomycetota > Actinomycetes > UBA12327 > UBA12327 > AcAMD-2. Next base: position 6,125 of record JNSE01000013.1, read on the forward strand.
CTCCCTTGACCACTCGTCCGGCATCAACATCAAGACACGGAATCACTCGGACAGCAACGGACATGCGCTAAGCCTAAGGTTCTCCTACAGTAAAGATCATGTCTGGTCTCACCGCCTCGATTGGCGACGCGCAATACATCAGCCTGATGACCTACCGCAAAGACGGCACAGGCGTGGCCACGCCAGTCTGGGTTGCAGATCGGGGGAATTTCCTCTTTGCCTGGACTCAAGCTGACTCTGGCAAAGCCAAGCGCATTGCACGCGATCCCGTGGTCCAGATCGCAGTCTGCACAGCATCAGGAAAGCTCAAAAGTGGCTACGTGCCTGCGACCGCACGCCTCCTTGACGGCGGTGGCGAGAAAATGGTCCGCGAATTGATGCTCAACAAATACGGGTGGAAGTTGAAGTTCTTGATCTGGCAGCAAAAAGTGCGAGGCAAGAACATTGAACACATCGGAATACAGATAACGATCGGCGGAGATTTGACTCGACCCCAAGACTCACCGGTTTTTGATTAGACCTGCGCCATTGCCGCTAGTGCCTCTTGCAGGGTAAAGGCTTGCGCGTACAAAGCCTTACCCACGATGGAGCCTTCTACCCCCAGCGGCACCAATTCAGCAATGGCTCGCAGGTCGGCCAAGCTCGACACTCCCCCGCTAGCAATCACCGGCTTGTTGGTTCGCTCACACACTTGTCGTAGCAGATCAAGGTTTGGGCCTTGCAATGTTCCGTCCTTGGTCACATCAGTGACGACATAGCGCGAACACCCATCGGATTCCAATCGATCCAAAACTTCCCACAGGTCGCCACCTTCTTGGGTCCACCCGCGAGCGGCCAAGGTAGTTCCACGCACGTCCAAACCCACGGCAATGCGATCGCCAAATTCCGCGATGGCTTCACGGCACCACTGTGGATTTTCGAGAGCAGCCGTGCCCAAGTTCACCCGAGCGCATCCAGTAGCTAAAGCGGCTCGCAACGACTCGTCGTCACGGATGCCACCGCTGAGCTCAACATTGACGTCGAGTTGACCAGTGATGTCGGCCAAAAGGTCGCGATTTGAGCCCCGGCCAAAGGCAGCATCAAGGTCAACCAGGTGAATCCACTCGGCGCCGGCTGACTGCCACTCCAAGGCCGCATCGAGTGGATTGCCGTACGAGGTTTCAGATCCGGCTTCACCTTGGACCAAGCGCACAGCAGCGCCATCAGCCACGTCAACAGCAGGTAACAAAATCAGGTGGGACATTGCGCTCAATTCATCAAGAGTGGGCGGTGACAAGGACTACAGCGTACGCAACCAGTTCTCTAACAAGGCAATGCCAGCATCACCAGACTTTTCGGGGTGGAACTGAGTCGCCGTCAACGGCCCGTTCTCCACCGCGGCGACGAAGCGCTCACCATGCTCCGACCACGTCACCAACGGCTCAGCAGTTCGGCCATCAGTGTGCAAGGTCCATGATCGGGCGGCATAGGAGTGCACAAAATAGAAACGCTGGTCAGCGATACCAGAAAAAAGCCGCGAATCAGCCGGGACATCAACGGTGTTCCACCCCATGTGCGGCAACACATCAGCGTGCAACTGGTCAACCACTCCAGGCCATTGCGCCAGACCTTCGGTATCCACATCGTGTTCGACACCGTGATCGAACATGACCTGCATGCCGACACATATACCCAACACCGGGCGACCACCAGCCAACCGGCGACCGATCAGTTCGCCACCCTTGACTGCGCGCAGCCCATCCATCACGGCTGCAAACGCGCCGACACCTGGAACCACCAGACCATCAGCAGCCAACACCGTGTCGCGGTCTGCGGTAACCGTCACGACCGCACCAGCGCGCTCTAAGGCGCGTTGAGCCGAGTGCAGATTGCCAGAACCGTAATCAAGAACTGCGACCGAAGGACTCATCAACAGGTCACAAAGCACCCTTGGTGCTAGGAATTCCCTGCACCCGTGGGTCAAGGGCGAGCGCATCCCGCAAGGCGCGCGCAACAGCCTTAAATTGCGCCTCAACAACGTGGTGCGCATTGCGCCCCTCAAGTACACGTACGTGCAATGCGATTTGAGCATTCGCCACGAATGATTCCCAGATGTGCTTGGTCATGGCCGTGTCATACGTGCCACCGATGAGTTCAACAATGACGGGCTCTTGGTGCACCAAGTAAGGACGCCCCGACAAGTCAACTGCCACCTGAACCAAGGTTTCATCCAGCGGCACCAACGAATCACCAAACCGACGAATTCCACTCTTGTCACCCAGCGCGATACGAAATGCGTCGCCCAAAGCAATAGAGGTGTCCTCAACGGTGTGGTGAATGTCTACATCGACATCGCCTTGCGTCTTGATGGTCAAATCCATGAGACCGTGGCGCGCTAGCTGCTCAAGCATGTGGTCGTAAAACGGCACACCAGTGGAGATGTCGGCTTGTCCAGTGCCGTCGAGTTCAATCTCGACAACCACCATGGATTCCTTCGTGCCACGTTCAACGCGAGCGGAACGACTCATGCGGGAACAACCTCCTCAAGGGCTTTTCTAAAGGCCATCATCTCTGATGCAGTACCAATACTGACGCGCAACCAGCCTGTCGGGCCTGTTTGGCGGATCAATACTCCACGATCAAGCAATCCTTGCCAGACCAGATCGGGCTCCGCAAAGCGTCCAAACAGGATGAAATTGGCGTCACTGACCGCCACCTCGTGCCCACGAGTGTGGAGCCAGGTGAACAGCTGGTCGCGCTCGTCTCGCAGTGCGTCAACCCCGGCCAGCAACTCTTCAGCGTTTTCCAAAGCGGCCACAGCGGCCGCTTGAGTAATCGCCGAGACGTGATACGGCAAGCGCACCAGCTGGACCGCATCGACAACCGCCGAGGATGCGACCAAGTAGCCCACCCGACCACCGGCAAAGGCGAAAGCCTTACTCATCGTGCGAGTCACGACGAGCCGTGGAAACTTCTCCAACAGTGTCAATGCCGATGGCGTACCGGTTCGACGAAACTCAGCGTACGCCTCATCAACAATCACCATGCCAGAAAAGTTGGAGCACACGGTCTCGACGACATCCAAGCTCAACGCGGTGCCGGTGGGATTGTTCGGCGACGCTAACAAGATGATGTCGGGATGATGGTCGGCTATGGCGTCCAATGCGATCTGAGCCGTAACTTCAAAATCATCAGTGCGCTCAACGGTGACGTACTGCGTGAACGTGTCTCGGCAATAATCCGGGTACATTGAATACGTCGGCGCAAACCCCAACGCCTTGCGACCGGGGCCGCCAAAAGCCTGCATCAACTGCAGCATGACTTCGTTTGACCCATTAGCTGGCCAAATAGCATCAGTGGAAAACGAGAGCCCTTCGCGCTTAGCCAGGTACGTGGCTAGAGCCGAGCGCAACCCCACACACTCGCGATCTGGATAGCGGTTCACACCTTGCGCTGCACGACTTACTGCCTGGGCGATCGCCTCAACAACGGCCGCGGACGGTGGATAGGGATTCTCATTGACATTGAGCAACACCGGAACATCGATCTGTGGCGCGCCGTAGGCACTACGGCCTCGAAGATCGTCGCGAATGGGAAGTTCTGACATGGCCTCAGTCATCAGTGCCGCTGGGAATGCGAACGCGAACCGCAGCTACATGGGAGTGAAGGTCTTCAGCACCACCAAGCGCGTCAATGAGCGGCGCGACTTCGGCCAACGCCTCACGCGTGTAGTTGACCACGTGCATGCTCCGCAAGAATGACTGCACGGAAAGCCCACCCGTGTGCCTGGCGGATCCTCCGGTTGGCAGCACGTGATTAGAACCAGCCAAGTAGTCCCCCAGACTTACTGGAGCCCATGGGCCAACAAAAATTGCACCGGCATTTCGAACTCTGGCGGCACGTTCGACGGCATCAACGGTGATGACTTCAAGGTGTTCCGCGGCCCACGCATCCACCACGTCAAGGCCTTGATCCAAGTCATTAACCAATGCGTATGCCGACTGGTTGGTTAGAGCAGTTTCTACTCGGGCGCGGTGCACGGTGGTCGTCAGCTGTTGAGCGACTTCACGATCCACGGCATCCATCAGTTCGGTTGAATCCGTGACCAGCAAGCACGAAGCATTTTCATCGTGTTCGGCCTGAGCAATCAGGTCTGCTGCCACGAAGGCCGGATCTGCTGAAGAGTCAGCCAAGATGCCGATCTCTGTCGGCCCTGCTTCCGAATCAATCCCAATGGTTCCGCGCACAACGCGCTTGGCGGCGGCCACATACACATTGCCCGGACCGGTAACCAAGTCAACGGGCGCACACTCCGAGGTGCCATAGGCAAACATGCCAATGGCTTGCGCTCCGCCGACGGCGTACACCTCAGTGACGCCCAGCAACGCGCAGGCTGCCAAGACGGCAGGGTGAGGCAAGCCAACAAAGGCTGGGTCAGCAGCCTCGCGCTGTGGCGGTGAGGCAATGGCTAACGACTCCACACCCGCCACCAAAGCCGGAATAACGTTCATGACAACGGAACTGGGGTACGCCACTAGCCCGCCGGGGACGTAGAGCCCCACACGCTGCACAGGGACCCACTTCTCAATGACTTCAGCACCAGCACTCACACGAATGACCGCATCGGTTCGTCGTTGCGCTTCATGCACCAACCGTGCACGGCGGGCAGCTTCTTCAACAGCGAGTCGGACCTGCGGATCCATCGCTGCTAGCGCCGCATCCAGCGCAGCCTGTGGCACGCGAGTGGTGGCCAGGTCCACCCCATCAAAGCGAGCGGTGGCTTCTATGACAGCGCCCAAGCCTCGTTCACGGATGTCGTTCAAGAGCGGAGTCACGATCGAGACCGCGCTACTGATATCCACAGCCGCCCTCGGGAGCACCTGGGCGTACTGGCTACGGGAGTTGGCACCATAGGAACGAAGGTCAATACGTGAAATCACAGGCATCAGTCTATTGACGTCCCGTTCAATGGGTGATTCGCGGCGAGTCGTTCTAGGGTGGTGTCGTGACTACATTGCACCGGATCCCACTGTTCCCGTTGGGATCGCCGCTACTGCCCCAAGCAGCAATGCCGTTGCACCTCTTTGAGCCCCGGTATCGCCAGCTCATCCACGACTTGGGCAGTTTGCCTGCGGACCAGCAGCGTTTTGGCGTGATCGCGATCCGGCAGGGACGTGAAGTGGGTACCGATCACCTCAATGCGCTGTACGACGTCGGCTGCATAGCCGATATCCGTGCGATCCAGCCGTACGCGGATGGCCGATTCGACATTGTCACCATGGGAACTAACCGATTCATACTTCGGGACCTGTTTGACGAGAAGCCGTACTTCACAGCAGATGTTGAATTCTTGCCCGATGAACTCGGGGCGAACCCCGACGCCATGTCAAACCGCGTGCGTCAACATTTCGAGCGATACCGGGAAATTGTGCAGATGGAAGACGGACAAGACGTGCTCTCCCCTGATCCCACAGCGCTGTCGTGGGAAGTCGCTGCAGGCATGCTGCTTGACCTTGATGAACGCCAGCGCATTTTGGCCGCTGACGACACGACATCTCGATTGATCCTCGAGCGACAACTCCTACACCGGGAATTGGGCCTTCTAGCGCAAATCCCCTCGCTACCGGCTTTTGATCCGCGTCAGTTGCCGATTTCGTCTAACTGAGCGATCTGCGATTGCGACGACTCCTCAGAGTTTTCCGCCTCAAGGGTCCATAACTGTGCAAAGAAGCAATACCCCACCGAAAATATGGGCCAGATCAACAACCACCCTGTTGCTCCCAATGACAAGGGCACATCGACATAACTACCGGCGCTGACCTGTGGTTGCGACGGTGCGGAAAATGCGTAGCCAGTGAGGACCGCAAGCGCCGAGCCACCCAACCCACCCAACGTCAAGCCGGCCAGCGCAACCCCATGAGATCCAGTCCAACGCCGGCGCACCAGTAGCGCCACTACGACACCAACCACCGCAGTAAGGATCGCGAAATACGCATCCGTAGTGATGTATCCGGCCGGTTGGGTTTCTCGTGGATAGATCCCCACTTGGACCACCACTCCAGGAACAACTGGAGATATAGCCCACCAGAGCAAACCCAACACGGGTCCTAAACAAGCGATACCCAGCACCAGCCAGACCACGGCCGAGCCAGACCTGGGGCTTGGTTGATTCACCCCAGACACCCAGGACCAAGAAGGGTTTTCAGGTCCGCATACAAAGCTGGTGTTCCGGTCACCCGAAACCCACCCTGCAGTTCGAAGACTTTGGTGTTTTCGTCTTTGTCTCCGGTCAAATGCATCATGACTGCGGTTTGACCCGGATGCGTTGCCAAGACACGCTTGAGTGCGTCAATAACCGCGGGAACCGCTCGCGAGTTGGGCAACTTAATGATCACCGGTCCGGTTGACCCACCGATAGCTAAATCGGGCATCGAGACATCAAGACCGGTGAAGCGTGGCTCGTCGTCATCGCGTTGAACGCGCACCTTCACTAGCAACACCCTGTCGGGTGTGAGTTGCAGTGCGATGGGTTCGTACGTCTTGTTGAAAAAGTTGATCTCGACTGACGATTCGAGGTCTTCGATCGTGACTACAGCCCAGCGTGCTCCCTTTTTTGTCACCTTCGGGGTCACAGTGGTAATCAATCCACCAATGGTGACCACTGCCCCATCGGGTTGATCGTTGAGCAGAGTCAACACCGAACAATCAGACGCGCGAGCCAGGGCATGCTCGACGCCCTTCAGCGGATGATCGGAAACATACAGACCTAACATCGCGCGCTCATGGCCCAGCAGCGTGCTCTTGTCCCACTCATCAAGAGGAATGTGCAATTCGAGCCCGCCGACGCTGGAACCGGCACTTGATTCAGCATCATCAAACAAACCAAACTGCCCGATGGCCTCGGCCCGCTTGGTCTCGACCGCTGCATCAACGGCCTCGATGTGAACGGCCAACAATCCACGCCGCGTGTGATCCAGTGAATCAAAGGCGCCGGCCTTGACCAGCGATTCAACTACGCGCTTGTTGCAGGCCTTGTCATCGATCTTGCGCAAGAAATCAGGGAAGTCAGCGAACCGACCCTTGGATCGGCGTGACTTGATGATTGACTCCACCACCCCTTCACCCACATTGCGAATGGCCGACAGACCAAAGCGAATGTCCTCGCCGCGTGGAGTGAAATCCGAGTCTGACTCGTTGACGTCAGGGGGCAAGACCTTGATCCCCATGCGTCGACATTCAGCCAAGTACACCGACATCTTGCCGCCAGCGCCGAGGTCATCCTTTACCGATGTAAGCAACGCCGCCATGTATTCGGCTGGGTAATTGGCCTTGAGGAACGCGGTCCAGTAGGAAACCAAGCCATACCCAGCAGTGTGGGCCTTGTTGAACGCATAGTCCGAGAACGGAACCAAGATTGCCCACAAGGTGTCAATGGCATCTTGACTGTAACCGCGTTCGAGCATGCCGTTGGCGAAGGGTTCAAATTCCTTATCAAGGATTTCTTTCTTCTTCTTACCCATAGCTCGCCGCAACAGGTCGGCTTGTCCCAGGGTGTAACCGGCCAGCACCTGCGCGATTGACATGACCTGCTCTTGGTAAACGATGACGCCATAGGTCTCATCCAAAATCGGAGCCAACACTTCGGCAAGCTCGGGATGGATTGATCCGATCGGCTTGCGTTCGTTCTTGCGGTCCGCGTAGTCGTTGTGAGCATTCGCACCCATCGGACCGGGTCGATACAGGGCCAGCACAGCCGAAATGTCTTTGAAGTTGTCCGGCAACATCGAGCGCAATAGCGCGCGCATCTGTCCACCATCAAGCTGAAATACACCTAAGGTCTCACCCTTGGATAGCAGGTCGTAAGTGACCCGATCATCCAGCGTGAGGTCTTCGAGCACGATGACTTCATCGCGGTTATTGCGAATGTGCGCCAAACAGTCTTCAAGAATCGTGAGGTTGCGTAGTCCGAGGAAGTCCATTTTCAACAGACCTAAGGACTCACAAGCTCCCATGTCAAACTGCGTGACCACTGAACCGTCGTCGCGCTTCCACACGGGGATCACATCAAGAAGGGGCTCGCGGCTCAAGATCACGCCCGCGGCGTGCACACCTGGTTGACGCTTCAGTCCTTCCAGTCCCTTGGCGGTTTCTACCACCTCGCGAACATCGGGGTCGTCCTCGTAGAGCCCACGAAATTCGGATGCTTCGCTGTATCGATCATCACTGCGATCAAACATTCCAGCTAACGAAATGTCTTTGCCCATGACAGCCGGTGGCATCGTCTTTGAAATCTTGTCGCCTAAGGCTGGTGGGAATCCCATCACGCGAGCCGAATCACGCACTGCAGCTTTGGCCTTAATCGAGCTATACGTGACGATTTGGGCCACACGATCCTCGCCATACTTTTGGGTGGCATAACGGATCATGTCGCCACGACGTCGGTCGTCAAAGTCGATGTCGATGTCGGGCATGGACACGCGCTCGGGATTCAAAAAACGCTCAAACACCAGGCCGTGAAGAATGGGGTCTAGTTCAGTAATGCCCATCGCCCAGGCGATCACCGCACCTGCCGCCGATCCTCGACCCGGCCCCACGCGAATGCCGTTGGCCTTGGCGTAGTCGATGAGGTCAGCCACTACGAGGAAATAGCCCGGGTAACCCATCTTCAAAATCACGCCGGTTTCGTACTCAGCCTGCTTGCGGTGAGTGTCTGGAACGCCCTGCGGGAAGCGCTTGTTCAATCCACGCTCAACTTCTTGGATCAGCCACGATTCCTCGGTGTGACCTTCTGGCACCGGGAACACCGGCATGAGGTTGGCATCTTCATTGAACGCAATGTCGCACCGCTCCGCGATGAGCAAGGTGTTGTCGCACGCTTCCGGCAATTCCGACCACACTGCGCGCATTTCATCGGAGGACTTCAAGTAGAAATCCTGCGCATCAAACCGGAAGCGCTTTTCATCTGACTTCAAGGCGCGCGTGCCGATACATAGCAACACATCATGGGTGTCACTGTCTGACTTCTCGACATAGTGCAAGTCGTTGGTGGCCAGCAAAGGAATCTGCAACGCCCGAGCTATCCGCAGTAAATCTTCGCGGTGGCGACGTTCGATCCCGAGCCCGTGATCCATCAGTTCGCAATAAAAATTGTCCGCACCAAAGATGTCGCGCAGGTCGCCGGCCACAGCAAGCGCTTGGTCGTAATTTCCCGCCTGGAGCCAGCGATTGACCTCACCGCTGGGGCAACCGGTCGTCCCGATGATCCCCTTGGCATAGGTCTCGAGCAATTCTCGGTCAAACCGCGGTTTGTAGTAATACCCCTCAAGGCTGGCCAAGCTCGACAACCGGAACAGGTTGTGCAACCCCTCGGTGGACTGAGCAAGCAGTGTCATGTGCGTGTAGTTCTGGCGGCCCTTGCCCGCTGTGGGGTCTTCACCTTGTTCTTCGTAGCCACCACCGAAGTCAAAGGCCCGGCGCTCACGCCTGCCTTGGGGTGCGTAGTAACCCTCCATGCCGATGATGGGCTTAATGCCGGCCGACTTGGCTCGCTTGTAAAAATCGTAAGCGCCGAACAAGTTGCCATGGTCAGTCATGGCAATGGCTGGCATCTCGAGCGCGGCTGCCTTGGTGACTAAGTCTTTAACGCGAGCGGCTCCATCGAGCATGGAGTACTCGGTATGCACATGAAGGTGCACAAACGAGTCGCTCACGTGATTCCCTCCGGCTATTCCTCAACGCATTCACTCACCACAACGGGTGAGC
>JNSE01000014.1 GCA_000754455.1 actinobacterium acAMD-2
AATCGATTCCCCCTTGATCCTCGCGTGGTGTCTTGGCTCCATGCTGATGTTGTGCTGCTTTTCGTGGGCTTGGCCTTCGCGCTTGCCCTTGGACTGCGGTTGACCCAGTCCTCAGCCGTGGCGCAACGTCGAGTCTGGGTGTTGCTCGCCATTGTTTTCGTGCAGGGCGTTATTGGTTACACCCAATACTTCATTGGATTGCCCGAACTCTTGGTGGCTGTCCACGTCGCGGGCGCCTGTGCGGTCTGGTGGGCCACGCTGCGTATCCCCTATGCCCTGCGCGAGCGCACAGCTAATTAATCCAGCTCGTCTGATTCGGTTTCAAAATCGGGGCCCGAGTCTTCGCACTCACCCTTAATTTCCCATCGCATCACGTCGGACTGAAAACGAACGCGTACGTCCTCACCAGGACCTCGGTCAACCGATTCAACGACGAAGCCATCGGCAGGCGCATAGGCAATCAGCCGAGCTATCCGATTAGTGCACTGCAAGGTGGCTGAGCCTCCAGCGACACTAATTGACTTCAATTGCACCGTCGGCGAACTCGTCTTGGACGGACGAGGCTTGTTCGAATCATCAGATGATGAACTACTTCCCGATGACTGCTGAGGCTTCGAACCTGTCGAACCGCCGGTGGAGTTGCCCGAAGACGTTTGGCCTCCCACCTGATTAGGTTCAGCCTTCGACCCAGATTTCCGTGTTGCACTGGTGGCAGAAGGGTTGACCGGCGACGTATCACTTTGCACCGCGACAAGGGGCGTCTTGGTGTCTATGCCTCCAGCAACAAAGCTCAATGCCCCCACACCCACGGCAGTAGCCAGGGCCGCCGTACCTGCCCACGCCACCACCAAGACCCACTTTGACATGACCTATTTGTATCGCGTCCTAGGTCAAAAGCACCCTTGGATTGCCATAAGGGCAGCCTAAGAAGAGATCGTCTAGAGCAAGGGATGGCCGTGGGCGCAGTAAGTTGTGCCTATGGCACAGATTCTGGTCATTGAAGATGACGCCGAGATCCGTCGCGCATTGATCCACGCTCTTACCGAGCGGGGCCACGCCGTGACTTCAAGCCCTACCGGGATGGCGGGCTTGCAAGGCGCCATGGATCCAGCCTGTGACCTGGTGATTTTGGACTTAGGGCTCCCCGACATTGACGGAGTGGATTTGCTCCAGATGTTGCGTGCTGTTTCTGCCGTTCCTGTCATCGTTGTCACTGCTCGAGGCGATGAGCAGTCTCTGGTGCGCGCCCTTGAGGCCGGCGCCAATGACTTTGTTCCCAAACCTTTCTCGGGAACTTCCCTCGACGCACGGATTAAGGCAGTCCTTCGACGAACTGCGGCAGATCCCGATGCCGAGGGCCCCATCACCATTGGCGGCCTGGTTATCGACCAATCCGGACGGATTGTCACTTTAGACGGCGAGATCCTTGACCTCAGCGCTCGCGAGTTTGACCTTTTGCACTATCTGGCAGTCAATCACGGACGCGTTGTATCTAAACGCGAACTCACGATCGAAGTGTGGCATCAGCCCTACGGTGGCGCAGACAAGACGGTTGATGTGCACCTGTCGTGGCTGCGACGCAAGCTGGGTGAGACTGCTGCCGAACCTCGCTATCTGCGCAGCGTACGCAATGTCGGCATCAAGCTCGTTGACCCGAAGGAATAACTATGCGCCGTCGGATCGTCTTGCTCGTTGCTGCCACGACCAGCATTGTTCTATTGGCTTTTACCTTGCCTCTGATCATTTTGATCAATGACTTAGCGCAATCATCGGCCGTTGAACGCGCCACCACGATCGCCCAATCGCTCGTGCCGGTTGTCTCGAATTCGGGCACCGACCAAATCGATCTCGCCATCACGAGCCTGGCCAAGCCCGAAGGCACAACCGTGTCGGTTGTTTTACCCACACAACAAGTTCTGGGTAACCCTCGCGCGATTGACCAAGCCATCAAGGACACGGTCGCCGGCGCTGGTGCATCGACTCAAGACCGCGCAGATGGCGGGCGAACAGTTCTGATTCCGGTGTACGTCAATAGCGGGGTTCGTGTCATCGCTGTCGATATCAGTGCTGATGCACTGTCTGAAGGCCTGGTGCGGGCCAGCGTGGTCATCGCAGCATTGGCATTAGCTCTTTTTGTCGCCTCCCTGTTGGTGGCTGACCGCATAGCGCGCACCATGACTCGCCCCCTTAATGAACTAGCCCGCACAGCGGAAGCACTGGCCACTGGCAATCTTGATGCGCGGGTGGAACCCGCAGGTCCGGATGAGGTCCTCAACGTAGGCACTGCAATGAACGCTCTGGCTCAACGCATCGGCGAACTTCTGGTGGCCGAGCGTGAAGCGCTAGCGGACTTGTCGCACCGACTTCGCACTCCACTCACCGCGCTTCGTCTTGATACCGAAGCGCTGGCGGCTTCGAGCGAGAGAGATCGCATCGAAAGCGACCTTGATTTGATGGAACGCAGCCTCGATGACGTCATTCGCACCGCTGCCCGACCAGCCCAAGACAAGTTGGTGGCTCGATGCGACGTCGGCAAAGTGCTCTTGGAACGCGTGCAATTTTGGTCCGTCCTGGCCGAGGATCAGGGCCGCCAAGTCCGCACCGACATCTCATCCAAGTCCATGCGCATAGGGCTCGACGCCGATGATCTAGCGGCGTGTGTGGATGCGGCCCTTGGGAATATTTTCGCCCATACCGACGAGGGCGTGGGGTTCTCCGTCAGCGCTCAACCATGGATTAATGACACCATCCACATCGTTATTGAAGACCAAGGCAGGGGATTGCCCTCAAACGCGAACCGATTGAGCCAGCGCGGTGTGAGCGGATCCGGATCAACCGGCTTGGGGATGGACATCATGCGGCGCACTGCCGAGTCCACGGGCGGTCACTTTGAGGTTGCCGAATCCCCCACCGGTGGAGTGCGAATCAATCTTTCCTTCGCGATGGTGAAGAACTAGGGCACAAAGGGATCAATGGCGATGGCCACGAAGATCAACGTCAAGTACGTGATCGATCCTTGGAACAGGCGCATCGGGCGGACGATTGATTCATCAAGACCCTTACGAGCGGCGGACAAAATTCTGTGCGCCTCGTACAAGAATAAACCGCCAAGGACAGTGGCAGTTCCTACATACACCCAACTCATGTTGGCAACGGGCCAAAGAATCAGCGTGGTAGCCACCATGAGATACGAATAAATCACGATCGATTTCGCCACCACCTGTTGGTCAGCAACCGCTGGCAACATCGGAACATTCGCGGCCACATAGTCGTCGCGATAGCGAAGCGATAACGGCCAATAGTGCGGTGGAGTCCAGAAGAAGATCACCATAAAGAGCACGATGGGCGTCCAGGACAAGGAGCCAGTCACCGCGCTCCAGCCGATCAGCACCGGCATGCAACCTGCTGCCCCACCCCACACGATGTTTTGTGAAGTTCGTCGCTTGAGCAAGATGGTGTAGCCCAACACGTAGAACGCAATCGCAAAAGCGGCGAGGGCAGCTGACAAGACATTGACCGTTGCTGACAACCACACAACAGATGCGGCCGACAAAACGGTGCCAAAAATCGTGGCTTGAGCCGGCTCAATCAATCCCGTCGCGAGTGGGCGATCGGCTGTGCGATGCATAACTGCATCAATGTCGCGATCAATAACGCAGTTGAACGTATTGGCTCCCCCTGCGGCTAGCGATCCGCCAATGAGAGTCGCAATCACCGTCCACACATCTGGCAGGCCTCCGGCCGCCAGAAACATGGTGGGAACCGTGGTGACTAAAAGAAGTTCAATGATGCGTGGCTTGGTCAGGGCCAAGTAACCCTTCAACCGCTTCGAGAGCGCCACTGCGGATCCAGAGCCGCCAAAGCCAGCCTCTGCAGGCTCATCTTGGCGCGGATCTACGGCAGTCACGGCCACCCTTCGGTTGGTGTATTGGTCAGTCTAGCCGCCTAGATAGGGTGTGTTCGTCGCGCCTAGTCAAGCACGTAAGGAAGGAGCTCAGCCGGTGAGCGGGAGCCCAAGTTCATCGTCCGCCGAGGTCCCCACCGACCTAGAAGCGCGAGCCATAGCTACGGCTCGAATCTTGACCATGGACGCGGTCCAAAAGGCCGGTAATGGTCATCCCGGCACTGCGATGGCCCTGGCACCTGTAGCCCATCACCTCTTTCAACACGTCATGGTGCACGATCCCAACGATCCGCACTGGATTGGTCGAGATCGCTTCATTTTGTCCCTTGGCCACTCCAGCCTCACGTTGTACCTGCAACTGTTTCTGTGCGGCTACGGCCTTGAAATGGACGACATCAAGCAACTGCGCCAGTGGGGTTCGCTCACACCGGGCCACCCCGAGTGGCAGCACACCGCCGGAGTCGAAACCACCACCGGACCTTTGGGCCAAGGAATTGGTAATGGCGTGGGCATGGCCTTGGCTGCCCGCCACGAGCGCTACCTACTCGACCCCACTGCGACGAATTCCATCTTTGATCACCGCATCTGGGTGTTGGCATCAGACGGCGACATTGAGGAAGGCGTCAGCGCCGAAGCCTCATCATTCGCGGGCCGGCAGGAACTGGGTTTGCTCAACGTCATCTACGACGACAACCAGATCACCATTGATGGACCGTCAAGCCTGTCCCTCAGTGAGGATGTTGCCGGTCGCTACCTCGCCTATGGCTGGCACGTGCAAACGGTTGACCGTGCCGCGAACGGCGATGTGGACCTACCCGCCTTCGCTGCGGCGTGCGAGGCGGCCACACTCGAAACAGCCAAGCCCAGCTTGATCGTCCTCAAGACCACCATTGCCTGGCCAGCGCCGTCGGCTCAAAACACGTCCGCTTCGCACGGCAGCGCCCTGGGTGCGGACGAAATCGCAGCGACAAAGGTGGTTCTCGGGTTTGATCCGGAGCAACACTTCGCGATCGATGACGACGTTTTGACTCACACTCGTCAGGCCATGGTTCGTGGCGCCCAGATACATAACGAGTGGAACCAGGCTCGCGCAGAGTGGGAAACCGCTCACCCTGAGCAAGCCGCACTGCTAGCGCGACTTGAGTCAGGCGAACTGCCGGCCAACTGGTCCGCCTCGTTACCCACCTTTGAGATCGGCACCCAGGTCGCGACTCGCAAAGCTTCCGGCGCGGTCATCAATGCCCTCGCTGGTCAATTGCCAGAGTTGTGGGGCGGCTCTGCTGACCTGGGCGAGTCCAATAACACTCACATCAAGGGCGCGGACCACTCCATGCCGGCCACGCCAGCTGGAGCCAACATCGCGTTCGGTATTCGCGAACATGCGATGGGCTCGATCATGAACGGGATCGCCCTACATGGCCGGAGCAAAGTATTCGGCGGCACTTTCTTGGTCTTCAGTGACTACATGCGGCCAGCTGTTCGACTAGCGGGACTCATGGGATTACCCGTGACCTACGTGTGGACGCACGATTCAATCGGCGTGGGTGAAGACGGACCCACTCACCAGCCCATCGAGCATTTGGCAGCACTGCGAGCCATACCCAACCTCAACGTGATTCGTCCAGCCGATGCCAATGAAACAGCTGCGGCTTGGCAACTAGCTCTGACGAGTGAAAGTACCCCGACGGCATTGATTTTGACTCGTCAAGACGTACCTGTTCTTGATCGCTCTGGCGCCACCACAACTAATGACGCTAGCGATCCCTTGACCAAGGGCGCCTACACGATTTCGCCAGCAGACAATCCTGAGCTCATTTTGATGGCCACAGGATCTGAAGTCACCCTGGCGCTGCAGGCTCAAGAAGCGCTCAAGAAGCAAGGCGTTGCCGCCTCGGTGGTCTCCATGCCCTGCGTTGAGATCTTCCGCGAACAACCTCAGGCGTATCGCGACGAAGTGTTGCCACCGAGTGTGCGGGCTCGTGTGTCGATTGAAGCGGGCATTACGCCACCATGGCGCGAGTTTGTTGGCGATGGCGGACGCAGTATTGGCATTGACCATTACGGCGCATCGGCCAACGGATCAACGTTATATCGCGAATTTGGAATTACGGTAGAAGCGGTCGTGGAGCAAGCATTGGCCGCGAGGGACCAGAACTAGCCTTCCCAGACCTCGCCACGGACTTTGGCGATGGCTTCAGCCAAGATGGCGTCGCCGTCTTCCTTGCTCCGGCGTTCCCGGACATACGCCAAGTGGGTCTTATAGGGCTCGTTCTTTTGTGCCGATGGCGGATTGGCCTTGTCCTGGCCGGCTGGAGCTCCACACTTGGGGCAATCCCACAGCTCAGGGATTTCAGCATCACTAGCAAAAGACGGTGATACTTCGTGGCCTGAGGCGCACCAAAAACTGATGTAGACCCGTGGAGCGGCTTCGCCACGTTCGGCTTCTCCCATGGGACCTGCGCCAACTCGACTACCGCGAATTGCACTTCCGCCAGCCATGAAGATCCTCCCTAGAGCCCATTACATCGATACCTGCGTACCGTGCCGTGTTACCACCACTCGTACTGTTTCGGCGGGTTAGTTTGCTGCCTTAAGTACTAGCCCTAAACCAAACACACAAGCGGCCCAAATTAGTCCCACAGCCACGGTGAACCGGTCTAGGTTCTTTTCTACGACTGACGACCCGCCGAGCGAGGACGACATTCCGCCACCGAACAGGTCAGACAATCCGCTGCCCTTGCCCTTGTGCAACAGCACCAAAGCGAGCAACAGCAGACTCGTAACGATCTGGACGATTCCCAGAAACACGATCATGACTGACCCCTCTGACAATGGGCGGGCGGAGTGTGCCTGATAAGGATACGCATGTGCCTACAGCGCGATTTCATCACGGTAGCGGACGATCCGCGCAAAGGTCTCGATCTCCAGGCTGGCACCACCGACGAGGCCCCCATCAATGTCCGCCTGAGCCATGATTCCAGGGGTATTGGATGCATTGACCGAGCCGCCATAGAGAACCCGAATCCCAGCCGCCACGGACTCGCCGAAGGACGCCTCGACCGTGCTACGCAGGGCAGCCGCCACCTCTTGGGCGTCGTCCGCGGTAGCCACCTGTCCAGTGCCGATGGCCCAGATGGGTTCATAGGCGAGAACCGTCTTGGCTACCTGTTCGGGGGCAAGACCCTCAAGCGCCGCCTCGAGCTGGCTCACACAATGTTCGACCTGCAGTCCTTGCTGGCGCACTTCAATCGGTTCGCCTACGCAAATAATGGGCGTGATGGAGTGACGTAATGCGGCTTTGACTTTTGCATTGATCAGCTCATCATCTTCAAGGTGAAACTGGCGGCGCTCGGAGTGCCCCACGACCACGTAACTACATCCCAATTTCGCCAGCATGAGTCCGCTGATATCACCGGTTCGCGCTCCCGAGTCCAATTCGCTCACATCTTGGGCGCCATAGACCAGGCGCAGTTTGTCCCCATCAACCAACGTTTGAACTGATCGAATATCGGTAAATGGCGGGCACACCACAACATCGACCTCGTCAAAGTCTTGGGGCCTCAAACTAAAGACCAGTTTTTGCACCAAGGCGATGGCCTCAAGGTGGTTGAGGTTCATCTTCCAGTTGCCCACCATCAAGGGTTTACGAGCCACGCTCATGCTTTGTCCTCCAGGACACTCAAGCCAGGAAGTTCCCGACCCTCTAGGTATTCCAAACTTGCCCCACCACCGGTAGAGATGTAGCCAAACTGTTCGTCGGCAAACCCTAGATGGCGTACCGCAGCAGCCGAGTCTCCCCCGCCTACAACCGTGAACGCAGATGAGCTGGCCATTGCCTGCGCAACCGACCGCGTTCCGCTCGCAAACGCGTCAAACTCAAAGACCCCCATGGGGCCATTCCAAAACACTGTGGCGGCATCGGAGAGCGCTCCGGCAAACGTCTGCGCGGATTCAGGTCCGATGTCCAACCCCATCCAGTCGTTGGGGATGGCATCCACGCTGACAACGGTCGATTCAGCATCACTGGCGAATCGATCCGCAACAACGATGTCTGTTGGCAATACGAGGTCCACGCCCACTGCCTGCGCCTGCGCGATGTAGCCGCGACACTGCTCCACGAGGTCTGGCTCCAACAAACTCGAACCTACGCCGTAACCCATGGCAGCCAAGAAGGTGTACACCATCCCGCCACCGATAAGGATGCGATCAGCTTTGCCCAAGAAGGTCTCGATCACACCCAACTTGTCCGAAACCTTTGATCCGCCCAGGACAACAGCGTAGGGCCGGTCGTCGCCGCGAGTGAGGCGTTGCAACACCGACACCTCAGAGGCGATGAGGCGGCCCGCGGCATGAGGAAGCCGCAGAGCGATGTCGTAGACACTGGCGTGCTTGCGGTGACTGACGCCAAAGCCATCTCCCACGTAGATGTCAGCCAACTGCGCAAGTTGATCCGCAAACGCCCCACGCTCAGCATCGTCTTTGGACGTCTCAGCCCCCGTGAAACGGAGGTTCTCAAGAAGCGCGACCTGACCATCCACTAAGCCAGCGACCACCCCTTGGGCAGGTTCGCCGACGGTTGTTGGACTGAAGGCGACAGGTGCATTCAGGAGCTCGCCCAATCGAACGGCAACGGGCTGCAAGGACAAGCCAGCTATTACCTGACCTTTGGGTCGCCCGAGGTGGGACATCACCACGACGCGAGCCCCTCGGGCCGCAAGGTCGCTAATCGTTGGCAGCGCGGCTCGGATCCGCCCATCATCGGTGATGGAGACGGTGCCCTCTGGGGATGTCTCTAACGGAGTGTTCAGATCAGAGCGAACAAGGACAACTTTGCCTTGAACCTCAAGGTCGTCAATGGATTGCATAGAAGTAGTAAGCGCCGCAGTCACACTAAAGCGATGCGCCGACGAGGGTCGCCAAGTCGATCAAGCGGTTGGAGTATCCCCACTCGTTGTCGTACCAGCCAACAATCTTGACCTGGTCGCCTTGGACCATTGTCAAACCTGCGTCCAAGGTGCACGACGCAGGTGAGTTGACGATGTCACTCGACACGATGGGGTCTTCGGTGTATTCCAAGATTCCGCTCAAAGGACCGCTAGCAGCCGCTGCCGCAAAGGCTGCGTTAACTTCGTCACGCGTAGTTTCGCGCGACAAGGTCACGACTAGGTCCGTCGCAGAACCAGTGGGAACAGGAACACGCAGCGAAATCCCGTCGAGCTTTCCCTTCAGCTCAGGGATAACCAGCGCAGTGGCCTTGGCCGCCCCAGTGGAGGTCGGGATGATGTTGATGGCCGCCGCACGGGCACGACGCAAATCCTTGTGCGGGAAGTCAAGGATGACCTGATCATTGGTGTACGCGTGGATGGTGGTCATGAGGCCACGCTCAATGCCAAAGGTGTCCAACAAGACCTTGGCCATAGGCGCAACGCAGTTGGTAGTACAAGAGGCATTGGAGATGATCGTGTGTTGCGCAGGATCGTAAAGATGATCATTGATGCCCATGACGATCGTGATGTCTTCGTTCGACGCCGGAGCAGAAATGATGACCTTCTTGGCGCCAGCATCAAGGTGAGCCTTGGCCTTTTCAGCGTCGGTAAAGATTCCGGTGGACTCAATGACGATGTCCGCGCCCAAATCTCCCCACGGGAGCTCGGCGGGGTTGCGCACAGCCAACGCGGCAAAAGAGTGACCGTCAACGGAGAGGGAATCCCCAGATGCCTGAACATCGCGACCCAGGCGACCCAGGATGCTGTCGTACTTGAGCAGGTGCGCCAACGTCTCGTTATCGGTGAGGTCATTGACTCCGACAATTTCAATGTTCGGGTTGTCTAACGCGGCCCGGAAGAAATTTCGGCCAATGCGACCAAATCCGTTGATGCCCACCTTGACCGACACCGTGACTCCTCTTCACTCAGTAACTTGATGTGACACAGAGCCTAGCGACCGGTGGGTTCTACTCGAAGAACGCCGTACCTTAGGGCTCCATGTCGGGCGTGATGTCTGCCTCAGTATCGGGAATTCCCAAGTCCGATGCCCTCTTGTCAGCCATGGCGAGAAGGCGTCGAATTCGTCCGGCGATCGCATCCTTGGTCATCGGTGGATCCGCTAAGGCGCCTAGCTCTTCCAAGCTCGCCTGACTGTGTTCGGTGCGCAAACGACCGGCTTCGAGCAAGTGATCGGGGATGTCCTCGCCAAGGATTTCGAGCGCTCGCTTGACGCGGGCACCAGCCACAACAGCCGCCCGTGCCGAACGACGAAGGTTCGCATCATCGAAGTTAGCCAACCGGTTTGCGGTGGCACGGACCTCGCGACGCAGGCGACGCTCCTCCCAAGCCAATACCGACTCATGAGCACCTAGGCGAATCAACAACTGGCCGATGGCGTCTCCATCACGCAAGACCACACGATCTACCCCACGCACTTCGCGGGACTTAGCCACCACACCCAATCGACGCGCGGACCCCACCAGAGCAAGTGCGGCTTCAGGTCCGGGGCAGGTAATTTCCAGCGCTGACGATCGGCCAGGTTCAGTCAGAGACCCATGCGCGAGGAAAGCTCCACGCCATGCAGCTTCTGCATCGCACGTCGCACCGCTAACGACCTGGGGGGCAATGCCTCGGATCGGACGACCTTTGCCGTCAATCAAGCCTGTTTGGCGCGCCAGCAGTTCACCATCGTTGGTCACGCGCACCACGTAACGATTGCCCTTGCGAATCCCTGATGGAGAAATCACCGACAAGTCGCTGGGGTGACCATAAATCTCGGCGATGTCTTTGCGCAATCGGCGAGCTGCGGCGCCGGTGTCAAGTTCGGCCTCAACAACAATGCGACCGCCCACAATGTGCAACGCGCCACCGAAGCGAAGCAACGTGGAGACTTCAGACTTGCGACAACAAACCTTGGTGACTTCGAGACGAGCGAGCTCATCCTTCACCGCTGCGGTCATGGCCATGGCGTGATCCTGCCACGAGTCATCAACTGCGCGTATGCCGAGGCTAAGAGTCCCTCATCATGACCGTGCTCAGGATTGTCACGCGCCACAGGAGTAACAACAAGATCAGCCCCAAACCCAGCCACCGTTTGAGTCAACGAGTCCCGATCCAGGATGCAACTTGGGTCTGCCAGCACGTAATCAAGGCGCAATTCGGGGACATAGGTGCCCAAGACTTCCAGGTGATCTTCGGGAGAAAAACCAGCGGTTTCGCCGGCTTGTTCGGTCAAATTCAAAGTCACAATGCGCGCAGCAGACGACTGCACCAATGCCTCGCGAACCTGCGGAACGAGCACGTGTGGCAAAACACTGCTGAACCATGAGCCAGGGCCCATCACGATGTAATCAGCCTCGGCAATAGCCGTTAGTGCCTGCTCACACGGTTTTGGCTCCGCGGGCTCAATCGCTACGGAGACGACGCGTCCGGGCGTGGAAGCAACAGCCACCTGGCCGCGCACTTCAAACCCCGTGGACGCCGAAGAAGAAATGTATTGACTCTCCTGCGTAGTCAGGCGAGCGATGAGGTCCACCGGCTCACAACACATAGGCAAGACTCGACCACGAATCTGCAGCAAGTCAGCCATGCGATCGAGTGCAGCGATGGGATCCTGCAACTCCTCCATGAGCGCAACCAGCATCAGATTTCCTACCGGGTGGCCGGCCAGATCTCCTCGATCAAAACGATGTTGTGCAACTGAGGACCACAGCTGTGCGGCGGTTGATGTATTAGCTAAAGCCGCTAGCGCCATCCGCAGATCACCCGGTGGCAAAACGCCCAAGTCCCGGCGCAACACCCCACTACTTCCTCCATCATCAGCCACCGTGACAACAGCTGTGATGTTCTCAGATATCTGCGTCAAGGCTCGTAGGCTCAAAGACAGACCATGGCCGCCGCCGAGCGCAACGATGCGAGGTGAATCCCCGCTCATTCGCGCCCCAAATCACGATGCAGGACGAGCGTCTCGACTCCCTCTTTGACTAACCGCGCCGCCAAGTGCTCCGTCATGGCCACGGACCGGTGCTTGCCACCAGTACAACCAACGGCGATCGTCACGTATCGCTTACCTTCGTGGATATATCCATCGGCGACAAACTTGAGCAATTCGCTATAGCGATCAAGGAATTCGCGAGCGCGAGGTTGTTCCACCACGTAGTCGCTCACTTCGGCGTCAAGGCCTGTTAAGGGTCGCAATTCGGGAACCCAATGAGGGTTGGGCAAGAAACGCACATCAACAACCAAGTCCGCATCAACCGGAATCCCGTACTTATACCCAAACGACATCACCGTAGCCCGTAACTTTTGTGCACCAGGCTCTGCAAAGGCGGCCGCGACCTTCGCTGACAGTTCATGAACGTTGAGAAAAGACGTGTCAATGACCAGGTCTGCGTTGCCGCGCATCTCCCGCACCAATTCACGCTCTCGCGTAATGCCGTCGAGCACTCGACCATCGTCCTGCAAAGGATGTGGCCGACGCGATGACTCGAAGCGTCGCACCAAGACTTCGTCAGCGGCTTCCAGGAACAACACATGCGGATCAAAACCCCGCTCGCGCATCGCTTCGAGGGCAGAAGTGAGTTCGTTAAAGAAGGTGCGATCGCGCGTATCCACGGCTAGGGCCAGTCGACCGAGTTCGGGCCGCGGTCCGACCAAGTCGAGCAAGGCTGGCAAGAGTGGCGGTGGGATGTTTTCCACGACGTACCAGCCGTGGTCTTCCAATGCGTCGGCCGCCGTACTGCGTCCAGCACCAGACATACCGGTGACCACAACAATTTCCGGGGTCTGTCGCGATTCGGTCATGTCTAAATAATCTCGCCAGTAGCGGTATTTATGCCGGCGGGGGCTGATTCGCCGGTCGGCGCGTCATCCACGCTCCCCTGGAGAGCATCGTGGATCTGCATGGCGAGAGTAGGACCAATTCCCGCTACCGCCTGAAGCTCGTCGACAGTTGCGGCCTTAATGGCGCGAACGGAACGAAACTTCTTGAGCAGCGCAGCCCTCTTGACTTGACCCAAGCCCGATACCTCATCAAGCTCGCTTGCCGTCATGGCCTTGGATCGCTTCTGCCGGTGAAACGAAATCGCAAAGCGATGCGCCTCATCGCGCACTCCCTGAAGCAAAAACAGCGCCTCGCTACCGCGCGACAAGATCACCGGGTGAGCAACACCTGCTGGCCACACCTCTTCCAGTCGTTTGGCCAAACCGACAACGGGAATATGACCCATTCCCATTTCTAGTAGCACTTCTTGCGCCGCCTTTGCCTGTGGTTGGCCACCGTCGACCACCAATAAACCAGGTTCATAGGCAAATCCGGACGATTTCTCTGGATGGGAGAACCGGCGCCGCACGACCTCCTTGATGGACGCAACATCATCGCTTCCCTCCACATCCTTAATGGTGAAGCGACGGTAGTGAGACTTCTTTGCCAACCCATCTTCAAAGACCACAAGTGATCCGACCGAGGACGTGCCCTGGAGGTGGGAAATATCAATGCATTCAATACGCAACGGAGGATCAACCAGGCCTAGTGCCGTTTGCAGGCTACTCAAGGCCGCACTCCGCGAGGTTAGGTCTGATGCGCGACGGAGTCGATGTTGCATGAGGGTTTCGTTGGCGTTCGTCAGAACTGTCTCCAGCAGAGACACCTTGGGACCTCGTTGCGGGACCGTCAAGCGGACAGTGGAGCCGCGCACCTGCCCGAGCCAATCCTCCAACACCGACTGATCGGCCGGAGGTGAACCAACGAACACCTGTTTGGGAATGTCTTGCGGATCGGTCGCATCGTAGATTTGACGAAGAAAATACGTCATCAATTCACTGCCTGTGACGTCTTCTACCTTGTCGGTCACCCATCCACGCTTGCCCCGAATTCGGCCATCGCGCACATAGAAAACTTGTACCGCTGCTTCTAACTCGTCATCAAAAACCGCCACAAAGTCAGCATCGGTTCCTGGTTCCAGCACAACCGTGTTGCGTTCCATCACTTTCTCAAGTGCCGCCAAGTCGTCGCGAAGGCGAGCTGCCCGTTCATAATCCAATTCCGCAGCAGCCTGCTCCATCGACGCGGTACGAGTTGCTACGTAATCGGACGTCTTCCCGCCCATGAACGTGCACAGGTCGTCAACTATGGCTCGGTGCTCTTCGGCACTTACTCTGCCTACGCAAGGAGCAGAACACCGATCGATGTAACCCAAGAGGCACGGCCTGTCACTTTGCTTTGCACTGCGAAATACCGATGCGCTACAGGTACGTACAGGGAATACGCGAAGCAACTGATCAAGGGTTTCGCGAATGGCCCAAGCCTGTGCGTAGGGTCCGAAATACTTGGTAGCTTTTCGACGCTGGCCGCGTACGACTTGGGCACGCGGATAGGCCTCACCCACCGTCACTGCTAAGTACGGGTAGGACTTGTCGTCCCGATATTTGACATTGAAGCGAGGCTCATAGGTCTTAATCCAGGAATACTCCAGCTGAAATGCTTCCGCCTCGCTTTGAACTATCGTCCAGTCAACGGTGGCAGCTCGCTCCACCATTGACCTGGTGCGGGGATGAAGCGTGACAGGATCCGCGAAGTAGGAGGTAAGACGAGAGCGCAAGTTCGCTGCTTTGCCGACATAAATCACCTGCTGATTCGCATCAAAAAATCGATAGACACCCGGCTCGACGGGAATCGCCGAAGTCGCCGGTTTAAGCAGTGTCATCAAGCTCACGCAAAGTCGACGATGCCGTTTCGCACCTGCACGGGGATCGTGGCCAATGGAGTTCGGGCCGGACCTTGGACGACGGCGCCGGTCTCCGGATTAAATAGGCTCCCGTGGCATACACACAGGATCGAGCCCGCTTCAACGCCCTTCACCGTGCAGCCACTATGCGTGCACACAGCGCTGAAGGCATTGATCTGGCCGGCAGCAGACTTCGTCACCACGATCTTGCGATCATCAACGATCTTGACAACCGAACCGTCGGCGGGAACATCGGATACCGCAACAATCCCCTCGGATGCGCCACCTTTTGCGGCTGGGGTGGTCGTTGGTTCGGTAGCAGCGCGTTCAGTTTGTTCGTCACCACACGCGGCAAGCAATGGAGCAGCCGCACCGGCCACAGCAATAACCGCACCGGTTTGAAGAACGCCTCTACGGGATGGACTCATTTGTGCCTCCTATGGTGGATTTATGACTCTAGACGACAGGACGAAATTACGTTGTTCGCTTCCGGGGTTTCTTCGGCGCGACCGTAACGCCGAGAGCAGATGCGAGGTACTGCA